>JANXTZ010000029.1 GCA_025352125.1 Deinococcales bacterium
TACAAGCTCAGTAGCTTAAGGTCAAAACCTTAAGGCTCGAGCAGCAAAACTCTCGATTCGTATCATCATCTTGTCAAAGAACCCACCTTCAATCGCAACGCTCTTTTGCAAGAGGCGCTCTCGGAGGCGGCGATAAATGTATCACCCAAGTCAGGATGTGTCAACACCTGATGTTTTGGGTTTGGACTCGAGTTGCAAAAGATTGATTTTTTGCGTCAGAGACAGGGTAAAAAAGCAAGCGCAATTTAAAGTCTAAAACTCGAGCCTCGAAAAGGCTGGATTCTCGAGGCTTGAGATTCGGGATTGGAGGTAAAAATTGATTGTGGTTATAAAAAGCAGCAATTGAGCTTGCCACCCTCATCCCCGACCCTTCTCCCGCTTGCGGGAGAAGGGAGCTTTATTGGATTCTCGAGGGGCAGGAATTTTCTGTGCAGAACTTGATTTATTTAAAACATTGAGGAAGATTGATGACTCGATGGCTGGCTTTTTGAAACCAACCGCAGCCTTCAATTCACGGTCTGTTGAATTTCGATTGCGCCGTAAATCTCGGATTGTTCAACCTCTAGTTCTCCAGCGCGAACACCCTCGAGCATGGCGCTGAACAGAACGGTGCGCTCGCCCCAGTCGGTGGCGGGAATGTCTGCGAAAAAGAATTTTTTGAGTTTTTGACTGAAGACGCGCAAACGCTCGAGGGCTTGAGGTAGCGTCAAACGGTCATGGGCGAGGTCGAACAGGTTGACTTCGCGCACGCGGCGTTTGGCGGCTTCGACCAGATCGCCGATGCTTTGGGTCAGTGGGCGCATTTTGCGTGGAAGGTTGATTGGTACAGGGCTGGCAATCAGCATTTTCGAGCGCTCTTTGCGGCGGTCACGCAAGAACGAGATTGCACCCTCGAGTTGGGCAAGGGCTTCGACGCCTGAGAGGACATCCTCGAGTGAGGCGTCAACTTCGTCGGCGTCTTCGTGTTGGGATTTGGGAGGGCGTGGCAGCAGTAAACGCGCTTTGAGTTCAATCACGCCAGCCAGGTGCGGCAGGGCTTCGGACGCCAAGTCCAGGCTGCCAATGCTGAGAACCTCGAGTTCGGTGCGAAAATTTTCAAAGCGGAGCAACACGGCACGGGTTAACTCGAGCAGTGGTACAAAAGCGGGTTCGAGTTTTCCCGCGCGGAGGGAGGCGGCAAGCTCGAGCAACGTGCCTTCAAAACCTTCAAAACGGGCGATGAAGGTGATGTCGAAGGTGTCTATTGCCTCGAGAGTGGCTTGGGTCATTGGATGACAGGACGAATTGAATTGGGACGCAATAGACCGATGGCGTCACGAACCTCGAGCATCGTCTCACGAGCGATTTTCTGGCAGTGTTCAGCGCCAGCCACCAGTGCATCGGTGACTTCATGCGGGTGGGCTTGAAAGTGCGCGGCTCGGGCTTGAATCGGCTCGAGGGTTTCCATTAAACCGACCATCAGAAGTTTTTTGCAATCGATACAACCAATTCCAGCAGTTCGGCAACCAACATCCACCTCTTGAATGGTATCCAGGTTAGAGAAGAGTTTGTGGTACGAGAAGATCACGCATTTTTCTGGTGTGCCAGGATCGTTGCGACGCACCCTAGCAGGATCGGTGGGGGCAACCCGAATTTTATCCCAGAGCGCAGCTTGAGGCTCGAGCAACTCGAGCGTGTTGTTCTTGGATTTGCTCATCTTGCCCGAATTGTCAAGCCCGGGCACTCGAGCGGCGCTTTTGTCGATGCTGGCTTTGGGTTCGGGGAAGACAGGATTTTCGGGAGAGAACTTGGCATTAAAACGTCGTGCAATTTCTCGGGTTAGCTCGATGTGCTGAATTTGATCCTCGCCGACGGGAACGGTATCGGCTTTGTAAAGCAAAATGTCGGCGGCTTGCAAGACTGGGTACATCAGCAAACCTGCCAGAACGCTGTGTTGTTCGGATTTGTCTTTGAATTGCGTCATGCGCTCGAGTTCGCCGAGCGGCGTTTGGGTGCTGAAGACCCAACCAAGCTCGAGGTGTTCTGGCACGTGCGACTGCGCGAACAGCACGATTTTGTTAGGGTCTAAACCTGCCGCCATGTTCGCCAGTGCCGCGTCGAAGGTGAGCCGTCCAAGCAGTTCGCGGTCATGCGGAATGGTGATGGCGTGATAGTCCACGATGCAAAAGATGGCATCCTTGCCGATTTGTTCGCCGATTTTGACCCAGTTGCGAATCGCGCCCAAGTAATTGCCGATGTGCAGGTCGCCGGTTGGTTGAATGCCTGAAAAAACACGTTTCACGGCTCGAGTATACCGCCCATTTGAGATTCGATTTGCGACTGCCCAAGCGGTCCTACTGGAATGCAGGATAATTCAATTTGGTCATTTCGAGTTTCTTTTTTAAATTTGAAAACAAGTATTATTACTTAAAACGAAAGTTATACTTGACAAATTATAAGTTTAGGTTTTATAGTATTTTCAGGAGGAAGGTACATGAACAACCAAACCGAATGGACAAAAATCGTCAACCGCGAACACCTCAAGCAACTCCTGCACGATGCAGACACCCATCGCCAATTGCGCAAGACGAACATTTCATGGCGACATCAACTCGCGCAAACCCTGAAAGCCTGGGCGCAAAAACTCGAACCAGAACTCGAGCCTCAATTCAAAAAGCAACTTGGTTAACCCAAGTTACAAAAGATCAACACAGGAGCACAAAATGAAACTCAATCACATCAATTTGGTTGTTCAAGATGTTGGCAGCACCCAGCTATTCTTGGAAAAATACTTTGGACTTCAACCCATCAAAAAACCCAACTCGCACATGGCACTCTTGTCCGATGACAACGGCATGGTCATCAATGTTTTCAAAGGCGAGACAGCCAGTTACCCAGAAGCATTTCACATCGGCTTTATGCAAGAAAACCAAGAGCAGGTGAATGAAATGTATCAACGCCTGAAAAGCGATGGTTTTGAACTCGAGCCACCAAAAACATTTCATGGCTCATGGACGTTTTACTTTGATCGCCAGGGAAATTTGTGATCGAAGTCTTTTGTATGCTCAAAACCGACCCGAGAACACAACCAAATCCAAGCTTGAGCGCTGAAATGTCAACCGCAAGAAACAGTGCCGCTTAACACCACCTTGCAATCCCCTTTTCGTTGCACAAACTCGAGGTTCTCAGCCGCATCGCTGACCGCGTTAACCCCGCGCTTGATCGCGTTCACCTTACCCGAGGGCGCGACAATCACCGTGTCACGGCTGTACAAGCCAAAACCTGAGGCGACATCGAATGCCTTGGCCAACTCGAACTTGGTATCGGGGATTTGTGGAATTTTCAGGGCGTACTTTTTGATAAAATCGCACTGTTTGGCGCTGGCGTCGTTCGAGACGCCGTAGACCACCGCTCCCGCATCCAAAAAGTCCTGATAACGCTTGGTGTACTCGATGTTCTGCGCCGTGCAACCGCTGGTAAAAGCTCGAGGGTAAAAAAACAACACAATCCATTTGCCCTTATCCGCCTCGAGCTTGATGGTTTTGCCGAATGAATCCTTGATAATGGGCAGAGGTGCGAGTTCGCCAACTTTTAACGCCAGAGCGAGGCTCGAGCAAACCAGCACAGCCAGAAACGCGGACAGGATTTTCATGACTCGAGTTTAGCCCTTTTGGCGAGTGGATTTTGTGAACTGGCTTTAAGTTCTGTGATTTCCAGAAAGTTTTACGGGAACTTGCAACTCCAGCTTGCAAGGCACACCCTCACCGTAACCTTCAGGCATCTCGAGATACACTTGACGCACCGCCCCAACAGTGCTGTAGCCATTTTCTTCGACCCAAGTGAGCAAGCCAAGCAAGGCATCTTCAACTTTTTGCCATTCGTGCGCACCCTTAAACTCGAGGTATGCAGCCATCGGCACACCTGCCAGTTCATAAACCTTAACCAGGTCGCTTTCTGGGATTGGTTTCTCGAGCATTTGCGCGACTTCCATTTTCCAGAAATCATCTTGGGTTGGATGCGCAATATTGATTTGCGGTAAGGCATTCAGGACGCCGTACTGTGCCAGATGGTCAAACAAAACCGAATAATAATTTTTGAGTGATCGAACTTTTTCCTCGAGCACATCAAGGTCGGGATTGCCGACAGACGCAACCAAGCAAGCGGGCAGCGCTTTGAGATTGACTGAATAATTAAACATGTTGTTCTCCTTGTTGATGCGCTCAAGCCTGAGTTCGACCTGCTCAAGGCGGTTTTTTTGTTCCAAAATATGGGTTTCCAGTTCGGCTTTGCGCAACTCGAGCAAGTCCTTTAAGCGTTCTGGCGCGAAACCGTTGACGGTTAAGGTTGTGATTTGCTCGAGTGAAAATCCCAGGTCACGCAATGCCAGAATGCGGTTGAGTAACGCCATCTGACTGACGCCGTACTCACGGTAGCTGGTCAGGGAGTCGATACGGGCTGGTTTGAACAAGCCAATCTCGTCGTAATGACGTAACGTTCGGGTGGAAACTCGAGCAAGGTGGGCAATATCACTGATTTTCATGTTGACTTCCTTTGGTTTGAGCGCTCGAGAATCACAATGGACGTTTCCGTAACGTAAAAGTCAAGCGCCAACAAGGCACTCGAGAAGTGGAAACAAACCTTGAATGATTGCTCATAAATACTAAAAATATTCCCCTACACTTTTGGCATGAAAAAGAACCTGCAACTCGCCGTTCTCGCCATCACCGCAGCCTTGTCCAGCGCCAAAGCCACCGACGCGACTTTGTATTACAACTTTGCGGAAATCCGTGAACCCGTGCAAATATCGGGCAACCGCTTTGATTGGTCTCCAGCCGCCGATCTTGGACAGTACCTCGTGCCTGGAAGCCTGGAACTCGAGTATCCCGAAATTTTTAACGTGAATTTGCTGCCCGCCAGCCCGAGTTTGCTCGAGGCGTTTGAGGGCAAGGAAGTGCTGTTAAAACGCGACAACAAACTGGTCAAAGCCATTGTCATCAAAGCCAACATTGGTTTGTTTCAAATTGGCAATCAGTTTGTGCAAGCCAGTGCCGCCGATGTGGTCTTCCCGACGCTCGAGGGTGTGCGTTTCGCCCCGACCTACTCATGGACGTTGGGCGGCAGTGGCGGCTCGAGCGTGCTGACGTACCTCACGCGGGGCATCACGTGGAGTCCGCGTTACACCCTGGCAATTAAGGGCGATGACGCGAAATTGACGGGTTGGGCGGACGTGCAAAACGCGAGCGGCGTGGAGTACAAGACGCCAAAACTCGAGTTGATTGCAGGGCAGGTGAACTTAAGTTCTGGGGATTACAACCAGAACGTCCAACCTTATGCCGTTGCTGCCAGTCCAGCCCTTTCCAAAGCCTCGAGCGACGGTGCGCCGAGCGTCGAAGCCGCAGGTGAAAGCGCGGGTTTGCAAACCTTCAAATTCAACAGCCCCGCCACGCTTGCCGCCAGAACCACCACCAGTTTGCCGTTCATCAACACCAAAGCGACCCTCGAGCGGAGCTTTGAGTATTACAGCGGTTTCAATGGCAGCCCGAAAATTGTGGTGCCTTTAAATCGTGTTTACAACATCAAAACCGATTCGGATTTGCCAGGTGGCGTCATGACCGTGCGCGAGGATGCACGGGTGGTTGGGCAAGCACGAATCTCGGACAACCCCAAAGCCGAGAAAGCCACGATCAACTTGGGCGCCGACTTTGACTTGCGTCTGACCCGCACGGTACAAACCCTGAGTCGCACCAACACCAATATCAAGTACAAGGTGAATTTCAGTATTGTCAACACGAAAACTCGAGCCGTAACAGTCAAGATCAATGAAGTTTTGGGTGGACAAAATTACGCGCTCGAGGCGGTGAAATTGCCGAACATCAAAAATAACGAGGAAGGCATCAGTGCCGTCAACACCCTCAAACCAGGTGAAAAGTTCGAGGCGACATACACGATCACCTTCAAATACTAAACACCGCATCAATCAAAAAGCTCGAGAGATATGAAAATCTCTCGAGCTTTTGCTGACAACATCATATCAGATTGGGTTGTCAACAATAACCTGTCAAAATTCGAAAAAATTGTTGTATCTCGAGTTCAAGTTTTGATCTGACATCGATTGTTCTCGAGCCTTCAAAGGTACATTCGGGAACGTTTTGTCAACATCTCGCGTATCGTGATCCATAAGAGGAAGGGAGAAGAGCATGTTCCTCATGGCATTGGTACTCGGTTTGGTGGGTTTGATCTCGATGGCGGTTCTGGGTTTAAATCACGGTGGACATCACGGGCAGCACTCGAGTCACGACGTTCACACGCACGGTCATCACACCCACTCGAGCCACGCACATGGCACAAACGACCAAAGTGCAATCAGTCGTCTGCTCAATTTTATTTCACCCAGAGCCATTTTCAGCCTGGCGCTCGGCTTTGGCGCGGTTGGCATGACCGTCTCGTTTTTACCGCAAATTCTGGCAGTCATTGTGGCAGGGGCAGGCGCAATTTTGTTTGAACGCCTGCTGGTCCAACCGTACTGGAACGCCATGTTCAAATTCGCCAGTACGCCCGCCAAAAACCTTGAGAGTGTCAAAGGCGCAACGGCAACCGCCAACACCAATTTTGACGCGAACGGACAAGGTTTGATCGAACTCGAGCTTGACGGACAGGTGCGCCAAGTCTTGGGAACGCTGCAAAACAAAACCAGCAGCGTCACCCGAGGGCAGCAGGTTCGGATTGAAGCTGTGAACAGCGACGGAAATTGTATCGTCAGCAAAATTTAAAAGCTTGAACATCATTCTCGCTCGAGCGACTGTGCGTACCTGAACCCTCGAGTTTCGCAAAACATGCAGGTACGACACCCTTAAAGGAGGGACGTAAAAATGCCAGATTTAGGACCGTTTATTTGGATTATCGCCGCCGTCATCGTGGTTCTCGTGGTGATTCCGTTGATTGTCACCAGCTTTTTGCGCAACGTGGACGCAGGTTCGATTCGCATGGTGAGCTGGGTCAACGGTGGCACGAACATTTACCGAGGACCAGGCAAAAGCCTCGAGGTGCCGCTCTTGACCCAGGGCACAACCCTCTCGAGCAAAGCCATCAATGTTGACCTCGACATCACCGATCAGACCGCCGACATTGACGCCAATGGTATTCCGCGCCCGATCAAGATTCAGGTGCTTGCAAGCGCCATTGTCAGCGTTGGCGACACCGACGGATTGATTCGCACTGCCGCCAACAGGTACTTTGCCAAGCCAGACGATGAACAACTCAACACGCTTTCCGACCTTTTGACCAGCGCCGGACGCCGCGCCATCAACCTTTTGACCCACGATCAGTTGTTTTCTGCCAAAACCGCAGGTCAGCGCAACGAACCTGCACCCGACAGCGAAGACGACGACCCATTGGCAATCATCATTCGCAAGGCTTGCAGCAAAGAATTGACCGATCTGGGGCTGATTTTCAACAGCCTCAACATCAAAGTCGTGCGATCTGAGGTTGCCGAAGCCCGCCGCCGTCAAAGTGCCGCCGAAGCCCAAGCCAACGCCGACATTGTGTCAACCCAACAAACCCGCCGTGCCAAAGAGGCGCAACTCGAGGCGGAACGCACGATTAGCGACAAAAGCCGTGAACTCGAGCAAACCAAAGCCTCGAATGCCAAACTGGTTGCCGAAGCCGAAGCCAGCACCCAGGACGCGCTCGCCAAGCAACGCCTTGCCGAGCTTCGCGCCACCCAGGTTGCCCAAGCCGAAGCCGACGCCTTGCGTGTGAAAGTCGCCGCCGATGCCGACGCGATGCGCGTCAAAATTGCCGCCGAAGCCGACGCGGCACGGGTTCGGATGGCAGCCCAAGCGCAAGCCGAAGCCGAAGCAATTCGGATTTTACGCGTCGGTGAAGCCAACGCCAAAAGCATTCAACTCTTCAACGAAGCCATTTCGGCAGGTGGCGAAAATTATTTGAAATACCGCCAGATTGAACAACTGCCACAAATTGCGCAAGCCATATCGCAAGCCCTGGCGCAAGCCAAACTGGTCAGCATTTCCGGTGACGGCAAAGGCGCAGCCAGCGATGTCACCAACCAGATTGGCAACGTGATTCAGATGGTCATGGCAACCCAGTTGATCGGCAAAAGTGGCGTGCTTGATGCAATCGGAGCACAAAATACTGCGCCAAACTCGAGCTTCAAAGCCACGAACAAACCCGTTGACGGTGTGATAGACCTCAACACCTAAAATGCTGGTTAAAAATTGGAGGCTCGAGCGTTCAACGCTCGAGCTTTTTTGATTTAACATTCTCGAAAAAGATCAGCTAAACTAAAACCATGCTCGCGTCAAAAACCATGACCGCAGACGAGTACCTCGAGTTTGAAAAAAACTCTGAAATACGACACGAATTCGTGGACGGCAAACTGTACGCAATGGCTGGTGAAACACTGCTTCATGACGATATTGTTTTGAATATCGTCGAAGCCTTACGGGCAACCGCCCGAGCGAAAAGTTGTCAATTGCACGCCACCAACATTCAAACACTGGTCAAAGGCAATCGATACCGTTATCCAGATATTGTCGTGACCTGCGAAACCATTCACAATCCACGCTTGATTCAAGCACCCTGTTTCATTCTGGAAGTGCTTTCAGACAGCACTGCCGACATGGATCACGGCATCAAACTCGAGGAATACACCAAAATACTTTCATTGCAACGGTATGCCATCGTTTCACAAAACACCCGTCAAGTGATTGTTTACAAACGCGAGGGTGAGCGTTGGACGTTTGAAGTGCTGCTCGAAAACGGCAAAGTTGAGATTCCATGTCTTGAAACGACCTTGACACTCGAGCAAATTTACACCAATCTCGAGTTTTAACCCCAATACGCCATTTGGCTGATCACACCTTGACTGGCTTTTTGGTGTAGACTTTTCGGATAATTTCACTGCATTGGAGGTGACACGAATATGAAAACAACTCAACCCCTTTTAACCCTCGCTTCGAGGCTCTTCGCCCTGTCTTATTCAACCAGGAGTCAAAGTGATTCATACCGTATCAGCCTTACTGTGCAGTTCACAACACTCGAGTTTTAAACTTTCACTGGTGGCTTCATGAGCCGCCGTCCAAGCACCCGTGACAGCAACCTGTCCTGGGATGAAAACCGTGAAGCCTTCCAAGATCGCGGGCATCGTCACGCCCGAAAACCACCGCGTCGGCGCAGCGTTGCGGCGCTCCTGTCCGAAAACCAGACCGATTACAAAGTCGAAGAACACGTCAAATTCGACGACCCTGGCTTGCAAGAACTGTTCGAGCGCGGTTTGATTCTCGAGCTTTTATGGGAACTCAAATCTGGCAAGGAAGCCACCGTTTACGTGGTTGAGGGCAAAGAGGGACTTGCCGCCGCCAAACTCTATATTGATTCTCGGGTGCGAAGTTTTAAGAACGACAGTCTGTACCGAGGCTCGAGGTTTATTGATGACAAACGCCTGCAAAAAGCCATCGAATTGCGTTCGAACACCGGCATTGGAGCGCAGAACGTCTTGTGGGTTCAAGAAGAATTTGGGCAGATGCACGCGCTTCAAAACGCTGGCGTTCCAGTGCCACGCCCGATTGCCTTGACCGAGGCGGGCAATGTGATCTTGATGGAATTCATTGGCGACGAAAACGGCGCTGCACCGCGCCTGAGTGACGCCAAACTCTCTAAAACCGTCGCCGAGGAAGCCTTTCGGCAGAGTGTTCACAACATGGGTTTGATTCTGGGCGCGGGTCGGGTTCACGGCGATTACAGCACCTTTAACATTCTCTGGTGGCAGGAACGCTGCATCGTGATTGACTTCCCGCAAGTCGTGCTGGTGCAAGAAAACCCCAGCGCCAACATGATTCTCGAGCGTGACGTGGCGGGCTTGTGCCGCAGTTTTGGGCATTTTGGCTTGCGCCCAGACCCAGTGGAGACGTTAAAGCAGGTGCGCCGCGTGGCTCGAGAGGTACAGATCGCAAAGCCTTCTGAAGAATTGGCGTTGGTGTTGTGAACATCTACAATCTCATTCAGCCTCGATTTCAAACATCTCGAGGCTTTGAACTAAAGCAACATGAACAACCCTTTTCTGGATTTTTTGAATTATGCGATTTGCAACACGCGGAGCGCATACCATGATTGAACATGACATCAAACCTCAACTTGAATTTCTCGAGGTACTGGTTAGCAATCTTACAGGTGACGCTCGAGTTCGGGCGCTGTGGTTGAAGGGGAGCATGGGGCGTGGGAAGGCTGACCGACACTCGGATATCGACTTGCAGATTGCCCTGCTGCCAGAGGATTCTGCGCCATTTCGCGCCGATTACGAGGCGAGACTAAACCAAATTCATCCTGTCTTGCTGCACCACGAATTGTTCGGTGGATCGATGATTGGCACGAAGCTGCTGAACTCGGGCGGTGAATTAATTTCGCTTCACAGTTTTCTCGAGACGGGAACGACATTGCAGATCGTTGAGACTCAAACCCGAGTCTTGTACGACCCGCAGGGCATCCTCGAGATTTTGCCAGCTTCAACTCCGAACCGTGAAGACATCGCTCGAGCCTTGCACGTTGAAATCTGTTACTTTTGGAATTTGCTCTCTCACCTGCCGAGCAGCATCGAACGCGGTGAAACGATCACCGCTTTACAATACCTTCACCACGAGGCGAATCAAATTATTTTCGTAAGTTCACTCGGACGTGGCAGACCGCGCGACGTTGGCGATTTGCACTTGAACGAATTGCTCAAGCCTGTTGAGCGTCGGCAGCTCGAGAAAGCGCTCACCCTGCCCGATATTTCCCTGGCTTCGATTGTAAATGCCCATTTCGATATGGCAAAGCAGATGTGGCACGCGGGGCGACGTGCCACCGAGAATTGGAACACCGATTATCCCGCAAAGTTTGAGCAGGCGATGCTTGAGCATGTTTCTCGAGAATTGAAACGAATTGGTTTGTGGCAAGAAGGTTTTGAAATGGGGGATTGAAGGAATCGTAAACTCGAGCCTCCACATCCGCCAGATGACAGATGCGACAACACGGCACGAGCGGCGAAAATAAGACCAGGAGAATTCAATCATGCAAATTCGTGGTTTTACCGAAAATGATTACGAAACGGTTGCCAATATCGAAAAATCTGTCAACCCCGACCTTGCCGACAGCGCCGATGAACTGCGTTTTTACGATGAAACTCGAGACAAGCACCTTGTTTTCAAACGTTTTCTGGCTGAGGATGCGGGCGGCAATGCGCTTGGCGTGGGTACGTTTTCGCAATCGGCGGAACGCTATCATCCCAACAAATTTTTTGTGGACATCAATGTGCTACCCGAACACCGACAGCAAGGCGTCGGGCGGGGGTTACTCGAGCATCTTTTAACCAAACTCGAGGATTATCAGGCAGTGACGGTCAGAGCGGTCACACGCGTGGATTGGACGCACAGTATTCAATTTCTCGAGCAAGCTGGTTTTAGCGAGGAATACCGTGCTTGGGAGTCCAGACTTGATGTGCAAGCTTTTGATGCCAGTCCATATTTGCAGCTCGAGGAACAGTTAAAACTCGAGGGGATTGAATTAAAATCTTTTGCGGATTTGACGGGAACGCCCAACTTGGCGCAAGAATTGTGGCGTTTGGACATGGACGCCAGCCGTGACATGCCCGACCCTGAACCGTTCACCGAAACAAGTTTTGAACGTTTTGAAACCAGAGCGCTGCGCAATCCTGATTTTGTCCCAGAAGCTTTTGTGGTCGCTGTCAAGACTGGCGATGACCAGAAACTCGAGTTTTTATCCGAAAGCACCCTGTGGTGGTCTGAGGGCAAGATAGAGGCTTGGAACGGTTCAACAGGAACACGGCGCGAATGGCGCGGCAAGCAAATTGCGCTGGCGTTGAAAGTTAAAAACATTCTCTGGGCAAAAAAAATGGGCATTGCCCAAATCAACACCTTCAACGATGATGTCAACCGTCCGATGCTCGCCATCAACGAGAAACTGGGTTTTGTCAAACAACCCGCCTGGGTGCATTTTGTACGGCATTTTGAGAGGAAGTCATGAAGCTCAGTATTCGACCCGCCAACCCTGCCGAAGATTTCCCCGAAATTCTGGAAGTCATCAACGCCGCAAACCCGAACTTTCCAATGACACTCGAGCGTTTGCAGCACGAGGAAGCATCTCGAGATTTGAATTTTTATTTTGCAGGTTTTGTTGCCGTTGTTGATGGCGTGATTTGTGGACTTGCAAGCGTGTTTGAAGACCCATTTGCGCACCGTGCGGGCAAACTCAATTTACAGTTACGGGTTCATCCAGAATCTTGGGATTCACGCATCGGCTCGAGTTTGTTCGAGCATGTTTTGAACCACATCAAACCGCGCAATGCCGAAGTGTTGCAATCTGGCGCGGGAGAAGATTGGACCCGAGCCATTCGTTTTTATGAAGACCGAAATTTTAGCGAAACTTGGCGGCGCACGGAATCGAGACTCGAGACAGCGAACTTTGATTTTGCGCCTTACCACCATCTCGAAACACAAATCAAAACCGCAGAAACCGAGATCAAAACCTTTTCAGAACTCGATTCTGACCCAGATCGAGATGCAAAATTGTACGAGTTGGACTGGGCGCTCTGGCAAGACATTCCGTTCGGTGAAGAGATTTCCAGACCAAGTTTTGAAACTTGGCAAAAAGAAATGATTCTGGACCCAATGTTTGAACCTGACGGTTGCCTGATTGCCGTCAAAAACAACGAATTTATTGGATACACCAGTTTTATCAAAAATCCAAGCGGTTTTTTGATTGTCGGCATGACTGGCGTGCGGCGCCAATCTCGAGGGATTGGACTGGCAACCCTCCTCAAACTTCGCGGCATTCGCTACGCGCAAAGCCTTGGCAACTTTGAGATCAGAACCTTCAACGACGCACCCAACACCGCCATGCTCGAGATGAACCGCAAGCTTGGCTTTGTGCGTTTTCCTGGTTGGATTCGGTTTGAAAGGAAACTTTAGATCATGATCGGTATTCGTCATGCCAAAACCGAAGATTTTGATCGGATCAGCGAGATTCAAAATCTTGTTTCGCCCGAACGCCCGCAAAGTGCCGCCGGGTTGCTCGAGGAGAGCGCAAACCTGGATTCTAAAATCAAACAACAATTTTTTGTCGCCCTTTTTGAACACGAAATACAAGGCTTCATGATGTATACCCAGCATCAGGATCACTTTCACCCACAGCATTTCTGGCTGCGGGCAGCCGTGCGTCCAGATTTTCGCAGGCTCGGCATTGGGTCAAAATTGCTGGAAGCCATCATGCAAGAACTGACGCCCTTCAACCCAATTTTATTGCAGTGCGCCGCCCAAGAAAACCGTGATTTTACGCTGCGATTTCTCGAGCATCACGGTTTTAGCGAGGAATGGCGACGTGTCAACATGATGCTTGACCTCGAAAAGTTTGACCCTGCACCGTTCACTGGATTGATCGAAAAACTCGAGGCGCAAGGCTTTGCGTTTAAAACCATTGACCAGTTGCGCGACGACCCTGAACGCGATCAGAAACTCTGCGATCTGGGCAATGCCGTCTCGAGCGACGTGCCACTTGGAATGCCGAGCACGGATTTGAGCCTGGCGCAATTCAAGAAATCGATTCTCGAGGTTTCCTGGGCGCGAGAAGCCGCTTTTTGCGTGGCAATTTTTGACGGGCGGTACGTGGGCGTGAACAACATTGGCGTTGATTCCAACGGCAATTCGTTTGTCGATGTGACGGGCGTGCTGTCAGAATTTCGTGGGCGTGGTTTGGCGCAAGCTTTAAAATTAAAAGGCATCGGGTGGGCATTGACGCAAGGCATCAAAAAAATGTTTACCGCCAACGATCTGGTCAACGCGCCGATGCTGGCGGTCAACCAGAAATTTGGTTTTAATCACGACCCCATCCAAATTCGTTTTGGCAAAAAAATTCAGGAACAATCATGAACCTCGAGATACGCGCCTTCACCCGCGACGACCTGAGTGGCATTGTTGAGCTTTGGAATCTCGTGCGTCCAAATCAGCAACGCACGCTCGACGAAGCGATTTCGGATTTGGACACGCTCGAAGCCCAGTATCAAACAACGTTTTTCGTGATTGAACTCGAGGGGCAAATTGTGGGTGCAAGCGAGATTTACCGTCATCCTGGGATGTACCACCCGCACAAGTTTTTTGGCAATATTTTCGTGCATCCAAACCACCAAAAAAAAGGGATCGGCACGGCTTTGTACCAGCAGACGTTTCAGTTTTTAACCGCGCTCGAAGCCATCAGTTTCCGCACGCAAATCGCGGAATCGGACGCGCACAGCTTTCAGTTCGCCACAACTCGAGGATTTAGCGAATCCAAACGCGATTTTGAGAGTTTGCTCGAGGTGAAAGACTTTGATTTCTCGAGGTTTGCAGGACTTGAAAATGTTGATGGCATAGAATTTCACACGGCAAAAGAACTCGATTCGACGGTGTTCCGCCAAGCCTTTTTTGATTGTTTCACCGCCACCCGAGCCGACGTGCCGCGCTCGCAAACCGCCAGCCCGATCAGTTTGGAATTCTTTCAAGAACAGGTTTTGGGCGACGAGTATTTTCTCTGGGAAGGCACACAAATTGCGCTCGATCCAAAGACCGATGTCATCCTCGGGTTTTCGGGCGTGTACCAGGGCGCGAGGGAAGGCTGGATGGATCAGTGGTTAACCGCAACCCGCCGTGAAGCCAGAGGGCGCGGGATCGCCCTGGCATTAAAACTTCGGGTTGTGAAATACGCGCTCGAGCAAGGCTACAGCACCATTCGCACCGACAATGACACCCGCAACGCGCCGATGCTGGCGATCAATGACAAACTCGGTTTTGTCCGTCAAACCGCGCTGATCAGTGTCGTGAAATTCTACCGAGATAACGAATGAAACTCGAGATTCGTCCCGCAACCCAAAACGATTACCCAAGCATTGTTGCAATTCACAACGCAACTTGGACAGACCATCCTGTTCTCGCTGACGAACTCGAGCGTACCGATTCCAAATGCACCGAACAGAATTTTATCAAGCGTTTCATGCTCGAGTTTGAAGGCAAAAGTATCAGTGAGGGTTCGTTTCAGCTTTTGAGCAAAAACGACTTTGCGCTCGAGTTGAACGTGCTGCCTGAGTTTCAATCACGTGGTTTTGGAAGGGCGTTTTATCAGTTTCTCGAGGCAGAATTGGAACGCTATGCACCTGAAAGAGCCTTTTGCAACCTGTACGAAATTCATCCGTTCGCGCTGCATTTTGCCCAAACACGAGGTTTTAAAGAGGTGGCGCGGGTTTACCATCAAACCTTGAAACTCGAGGGATTTGATGCCGGATTGTTTGGGACGCTCAAACAAAATCTGAATGCAAACGGCTATCGCATCTCGAGTTTTGCCGAGTTGCAATCTGACCCAGAATATGAACAGAAATTGTACGAATTGTTTTTCAAGATCGACGCCGATGTGCCTCGTGTCCGAGAATTCGTACCAGTCGGTTTTGAGGAATTCAAACGCCAGAATCTCGAGAATCCAAAACTGCTCAAAGCCGCTTGTTTTGTGGCGATCCAAAATGGCGAGTGGGTTGGTTTATCCCAACAACGTTCGCGTCCCGATGCCACGCAACTGCACACGGGCATGACGGGCGTGCTGCGCGAACACCGTGGGCAAAATCTGGCATTGGCGCTCAAACTTCAGGCAATAAATTATGCCATTCAGCACGGTTTTACTGCGCTTCACTCCAACAATGCCAGCACCAATACTCCGATGCTGGCAATCAACAAAAAACTTGGTTTTGAACGTTCAGCCTCACAAATCCAACTCGAGAAAAAGTTTGTCTAACCAAGTTTGACAAAAAATGGTGGTTGCACCCCAACCATTCGTGCCATCGTCCAGAGTTGTCCTTTGTGATGCGCGTCGTGCTCTCGGGCAAAATCCAGAACTTTGTAAACTGGCATTTTTTGACCACCAAACGCGTCAACCACCGTGTTCAATTGTTCATCCGAGAGTCGAGAAATCGTATCTGCC
The DNA here is from genome assembly GCA_025352125.1 of Deinococcales bacterium. Lineage (GTDB taxonomy): Bacteria > Deinococcota > Deinococci > Deinococcales > JAAFIG01 > JANXTZ01. The sequence goes on from JANXTZ010000029.1 coordinate 15,988, forward strand.
AGGTGCGTGCTCGCCGCTTCGAGCGAAGCTCGAGCCTCGGCAAGATCGGTAGAGGCTTCGGTGGTACGGACAGGTTTTTCACCCGCGATGATGGAGGACACCATTTTGCTGGTTGACTTCAAATGATCGCTCAATTCAATAAAATTCTTGCCACCATCCCAGGCGGCGAACGAGCCTTTTTCGGCTGGAATCTGTCCCAAAAGCTCGAGCAGTGGGGAGCGGTGCATCTGTAAAGCCTGGGCGTATTCTTGACCTGAGTACGGCATAATATTTCTCCTTTGTCGAGAGGTTATTTTACAGCCTTTAAAATTTGAATTGTGGTGATCTGCGTCATCATTCCGTTCTGGTTTTCAGTCGTGACGTAGAATCAGAGGCATGAAACCATTGAAAGTCCTGACATTGATGTTTGTCTCCACGTCCATCGCTTGCGCCGCCAGTATCGACGGCGTTTACGTCGGAACGCTCGGCAAATCGGCAATTGTCTTAAAACTCGAGACCGACAAAGATTCGCACGTGACCGGTCGTTATTATTACCGCAATCACGCGATTGACATTGAACTCGAGGGCACTGTGATCAAGGCAAAAATTCGCGTGTCTGAATGGGGAACGCGTGAAAACAGTGCAGTCGCGGCGCTTTCGCTGAACGCGGCTGGAAACACTTTAAAAGGCACTTGGGCGGCGATCAAACAACCCACAAAAGTCTTGGCGATCAACTTGAGCCGTGTCATTTCAAAAGATTTGAACGCCCTCAAACTTCCCAGCACACCCATGCTGAACAAATGGAAACTCGAGCAACCTTACGATTACTTGCGGTTTGATGCGCCGTTAAAGTTAATAAAAACCGAAACCGTAAACGGTAAAAAAGTGCAGTGGTGGCTCGAGCCAAAATCAAAAATAGAGTTTTTAAGGCTGGTCAGTGAAAGCAAAGCCGTGAATGATGCTTTAACCGATGAGCATTACAACATTGCGTTCAATGATTTGGATTGCCTGGGTTCTGCTGACGCCGAGTTCACCTACACGCCCAAAATCGCTTTGTACTCCAAACGTATTCTCAGCATCGCCGCCCGTACCGAGTATTACTGCGGTGGCGCTCATCCCGACGCAAACGCCGAAAACTTCAACCTTGACCTCAGTACGGGCAAAGTGCTGGAAATTGAAGACATCTACCGTTTTATACCCATTCCAGCAGGTTTAAAAATTGATCCCAACGATTACTCTGAGGCGTACAGCAAATACCTCGAAGCTCGAGGAGCGATGCTGAAGAAAGTCATTCTGGCAGAACTTGGAGGCTTCACCAAAGACCTCGACAAAGAATGCGCCAGCGCTTACGACGACGAAACCTTCTCGTATTTCAGTTGGTATTTGACCCCAAAAGGTATCATGATCCAATCGTCATTTCCGCACGTCGCCGCCGCCTGCGACAACGATTTTGAATTGCCTTACGCCAGCCTGACGCAGTTCCTAGCGCCAAACAGCCCGCTCAGATAAACCCAGGAAAATAAGCCAAGCGACGGATGCCAGAAGCTCAAAGTTCATGGTGAAATGCGCCCATGAACTTTGAGCAAAATTTCGGTAGGATGAAGCCGTGACCTTTCCCATTGTTCAACTTTCAGGCTCGAGCTTTCAGCAAGGCGTTCAACACGGGCGCGAATTGCAAACCCGCATTGGTGAAAACCTCGAGATTTACTTTGACCGTTTTCTTCGTGAAGCGCACCTTCAACGCCACGAGGTGCTTGAACGCGCCGCCAAGATGCTCGAGGTGGTCAAACGTTTAAACCTCGAGTATTTTGAGGGAATGCGCGGCATTGCGCAAGGTTCTGGTTTTGACCTGCTCGAGATTGCCGCCTTAAACGTGCGCTACGAAATTTTGTACTATCAATTCGGTGAGGTCGCCCTGGAAGAGCACGGACTTGCCCCTCGAGAGCGCGTGGTGGACGGCTGTACTGCCTTTGCGGTCCTGCCCGAAGCCTCGAGCACCAACCAACTTTTGATCGGGCAAAACTGGGATTGGATTCCAGATGTTAAAGGTGCGATTGTGCACAGCAAACACGACGACGGACTCGAGACGCTGGCATTCACCGAAGCCGGAATTTTTGGCGGCAAACTCGGTTTGAATTCTTTCGGCGTGGGCTTGTGCATCAACGGCATCACCAGCATGGACGACGATTGGGCGCGACCCGTCCGACCCGTTCACGTGCGTTGTTTTGAAATTTTGAAATCCCGAGAATTTGAGAAAGCCGTGGCAATTGTGACCGAAGAGGCTCGAGCGTGCAGCGTAAATTTGCTCGTGGCTCAAGCGCCAAACATGGCAGTGGATTTGGAAGCCGCGCCCAATGGCGTGCGTCAAGTTTCTTGTAGTTTGGGAACGATGTCACACACCAACCATTTTCTGAACCCAATTGAAATGGGCGTGATCGAACCACCGTCTGAGCGCCGTGATAACTCGAGGCACAGACAAAAACGCATGACACACCTGCTCGAGTCCAAACGCCCCTTAAGTGTCGCGGATATTCAAGAATTCCTGTGTGACCGTGACGGCGGCGCGGACGGCATTTGCCGCTACCCCAATTTTGACGACCCACCAGAAGAACATTACGTGACTGTCACCAGCGTCATCATGAACCTCGAGACGAGGGAAATGTGGATTACGGACGGGCAGCCAGACGTGAATCCGTTCGTGCATGTGAAACTCGAGAAGAGTTAAACTCCTTTATGGCTCGAGATGTATTTCATGACAAAGTTCGACATGCGCTTGAAAGCGATGGCTGGACGATCACGGCTGACCCATTGGGGTTTAGCTTTGATTTGTTTAACTTGATGCTCGATCTGGCAGCAGAAAGAGTTCTTGCCTTGGAGCGCGGTACAGAAAAGATTGCTGTCGAAATCAAAGGATTTGGTGGTATTTCCAAGATTACAGAATTTCATGCCATGTTAGGACAGTACGAAAATTACCGTTCAGCACTCGAGTTGCGCGATCCAACCCGCCAACTTTATCTTGCCATTCCTGACATGCTTTACAACACGTTTTTTCAGTCTGAATTGGTGCAATATACCCTCAAACGGAACTTAATCGCTTTGCTTGTTTATGACCCAGATGAAGAGGTGATACGCGAATGGATCAAACCTTGAGTTTAGAACAAAAAGTCATTCGAGAAATTTTGAGCGAAATCGCCAACGTCCAGGTTTTTGGAGATATTCAATTCAAAACTGTTTTTGACGACGAACAAAAACGCTATCAAGTCATTGCCACAGGCTGGGAAAATGACAAACAAATCCTTCGCACCGTCGCACTGCTCGAGATTCAAAACAACCTTGTGTGGTTACAGGCAGACAACACCGATTACGGCGTTGCCGAACAACTGATAAAACGCGGAGTGAGTCGGCATCAAATTGTTTTGGGATTTCATCCTGCAAAATGGCGACAACAAACCGGTTTTGCCACAGGCGAAAATAGTTGAAGCTCGAGAGACAATCTTCTCAAGCTTCAAAGTTCAGGTTTTTATATTTATTCAGGCATTTTCTCGAGCGGCTTGGCATTGCCGTACACGGGCACTGAGCCTGGTGTTGCCGCCGCCCAACGCGCCGCATTCTCCAAAACTTTTTGAATCTCGGGGTTGTGATACGTCGGGTAGGTTTCGTGCCCTGGGCGGAAGTAAAAAATCCGTCCAAGACCGCGTTTGTAGGTTGCGCCCGAACGGAAAACCTCACCACCAGAAAACCATGAAACAAACACGAGTTCCTCGGGTTGTGGAATGTCAAAATGCTCGCCGTACATCTCTTCAGACTCGAGCACAATTTGCTCACCCAAACCTTGGGCAATTGGGTGTCCTGGTGCGACCACCCACAGGCGTTCGCGGTCTTTGTCTTCGCGCCATTTCAAATCGCAGGTGGTTCCCATCAAGGTTTTAAAAATCTTCGAGAAATGCCCCGAGTGCAAGACCACCAAACCCATGCCCTGCAAGACTCGAGCCTTGACGCGCTCGACAATCTCGTCCGAGACTTCATCGTGCGCCATATGACCCCACCAAAACAGCACATTGGTTTTCTCGAGCACGGCATTGGTCAGACCGTGTTCGGGTTCGTCGAGGGTGGCGGTGGTGACGTTAAAGCCTGCTGCCTTTAACGGCTTGGCGATGGCGTTGTGAATGCCGTCGGGGTAAATCGCAATGACTTTCTCGTTTTTTTTCTCGTGGCGAAATTCGTTCCAAACCGTGACATTTAAGCTCATGGGGTTAGTTTAAGCGTTTAAGAGTTTGAAGTAAATCACCGTCGCCTGAAACTCGCCGCGTTCGTTGGTCACATAAGCTGGAATCAAACCCGAAATTTGAAAGCCAAGCGATTGGTACAAACCATTCGACGGATCGCCTTCCCTGGTGTCGAGCACCAAAGTCGTGCGGTTGATCTCCTCTGCTGCCCGCATTAACTCGAGCATCAACGCCCGAGCCACGCCGCGCCGTCGTGCTTTTTGATGCACCAACAACTTGCAGACCTCGGCACGGTGAAGTGCATTGGTTTTGCTCATCAGCTCGAGTTGAACCGTGCCGACCACGCCCAAAACCGCATCTCGAGCCACCCAGAGCAAGACACTTCCATTCGTGACTTTCTCGAGCACACCAGCCCAGTACGCTCGAGCGTCCGAATCTGGGAACGGTGGCAAATACCCGATGCTTGCGCCAGAATTGATGCCGTCCTGTAAGATTTCAACCAGCGCAGGAAGATACTCGAGACTCGAGGATGAGGTTAGAAGTTCGATTGAGATTTGGTTTATTTGCTCGAGGCTCATAAGAGATTTTAACGTAAAATGCTGTCATGAAAAGACGATCTCATGGATGCCAATGACCGAAAAGTATTCGAGAATATTGAACAGTACGGCTGTCACGTGGTTCATGTTCTTGAAGAAGATGATTTGCCGCCGTTTGCGTACTCAGTGGGCATTGAAAAAACCACTGGTGTTCCAGAAATTGTGGTGATTGGACTGAAACAACCGTTGGCGCATTTTATCGTCAACGAGCACAGCCGCCGCGTCAGAAATGGTGAAAAACTCGAGGCTGGAATGATGGTTTCTGGTTTTGTTAGTGGTTTTGATTGCCAGCTTCGAGTGGTTCATCCATCGCATTACCGCAAATATTTTGGTCAGAATATTTGGTTGTACAAAAGCAAAAACTTTCGAGTGTTACAACTTGTTTACCCGACAACGGACGGGGCTTGGGCTTGGGAAGAAACAGCCAGCGAGTATTTCCGAAAGCGACAACCTTTGCTCGATGTTGTTGCAGCCATTGAAGCTTAATTCCCATGCTCGAGCAGACCTCAAACCATGAAAGGAAAATTTATGTGTCGCAACATCAAACCCTTGTTCAACTTCCAACCCGCCGCCTCGAACGACGAAATCGAAGCGGCAGCCTTGCAATTCGTGCGTAAAATCAGTGGTTTTACCAAGCCTTCCAAAGCCAACGGGGCGGCGTTTGAACTGGCGGTGGCGCAAACCACAGCCATCGCCAAAACCTTGCTCGATTCGTTGGTCACGAACGCAAGCCCCAAAGACCGTGAACTCGAGATTGCAAAATTGCGGCAAAAGGCACAGGTTCGATTTCGGGGGCAACAAGAACCCACCTCGAGCAGCGCATAGCTTTAACAAGGCTCGAGTAGAGAAACCCAAACTGTTTAGCCGTTTTCATGCTGTGACTTCTCGAGCAGCGCGTTCAATTCGGCGCGGTAAGTGCTGGGCAAGCCCTCAAAGTTTAGGGTCTCGAGGTAAGGTTTTACAATTTCATGTTGTTCGGGTGTGCCAAGCGTGTACACGGCTCGAATCACGGCATATCGGACGCTGGGGTAATCGTTGTCTGGGGCAAGTTCCAACGCCAGTGCAAGGCTGGTTTGGGCAAGCTCGAGGTTGGAAATTTGGAAGTACAACACCGCAAGGTTGGCAAATGCGGCACAGTGGTAAAGCCTGTTCGTTCCGACAACAATTTTTTGGTAATGCCGAATGGCGTGATCCGATTGCGCCGAGCGGCTGTAAACGCCCGCTAGGTTGTTGCGAAGTGTGCTCGTGTCTTCCAAAGAATGGCGTTGCTCGAGGTCTGTCAGGAGGTTTTCGGCGGCATCGATGGCTTGGGTGGCGTCGCCACTTAAAAAATTGCGGTAAAGCTGGTTTGCCACGTGGTTAATCGTGACCGCATCTGCGCCTATCGCTCGAGCGTGGCGCAGCATCTCATCATCGTAACGTTTTGCCTCGGCTTTGCGTTGAAGGTGAAACAGGCTCAGTGCCAACGCTCCCAGGGCATTTAAAAAGTTCAGATTGACGGGTTGTTGACGCCATGCCTGCACGACAGATTCGATCAAATCAATGGCTTTTTGGTAATCGGCTTGGTGAATCGCAATCACCCCGAGTTTGTAACGTGTGTCCTCGAGGTTGGATGCCTCGCCGCGTCGTTCGGCAAGTTGCAATGCTTGCAGTCCAAATTCTTGTGCCATCTCGAGCGAACCTTTTTGCAGGTGCAGGTAGCACAGGTGATCCAGCGTCAACCAGTGCGCCTCGGGGTCGCTGACCACTTCCAGCAGAGGCTCGAGCATCTTTTCGGCATCGGAAAATCGAAGCGCGAGGGTGTAAAACCCACCAAGCAAACTTTGGGCGCGGTGAAGTTGGGTCAGGTTAGCTGGCAAATTGATCGCAAGCTCGAGAAGCGCGATGGCTTCGGTGTTGCGTCCCATCCCTTGCGCGGCTTCGGCGGCAACAATCATGGCTGGCACGGCGCGGTCATACTCTCCAGCCTCGAGCCAGTGCTGTGCGACCCGTGCGGGATCGCCGTGTCCCTCGAGAAGGGCTGCACATTTTCGGTGCAAGAACCGTTTGATGGAACTGCTGATGCCCGCCCTGACCGCCTCGAGCAGCAAATCGTGCTGGAACCGTTCTCCGTGCATGATCTGCGCTTGCTCGAGTTCTTCGAGGGGTGCTTCAAGCTCGAGGGGTTTGTTTTCGAGCACAAACGCGGCAAGTTCCAGGGTAAAATCTTCGCCCGCGATGGCTGCCACCTGCGCGATGCGTTGCGCATCCACGCTGCGCCGCGCCAGACGTTGCGCCGTGATGTGCTGTACAACTTTTGGCAATGGCAGTGGCTCGAGGTTGGTTTGCAAGTTGTTTTGCTCGAGCAAATCCCTGATGGTTTCGAGGGCATACAATGGGTTGCCGCCCGTGCTGCGTTGCAGTTGCGCCGCCAAATTGGCTGGCGCGTCAAGTTGCAAACTGTGCAGCAATTCGGACAGTCCGGTTTCCTCGAGCGGCGCGAGGTCAATGATTTCCAGGCTGCCACGGCTGGCGGCTTGCGCAAGGCTCGCCTCGATTTCGGCTGAGAGTTCACCTTTGCGGTAGGTGGTGCAGATGCGAACGCCCAAATTCAGGCTTCGGTCCGTGTTGAATTGCAGCGCCTCAAGGCTGGCGGCGTCCATGAATTGCAGATCGTCAATGGCAATGGCATTGATGCCTTGTGTCAGGCGTCGTTCGGTCACTTTAAACAACGCCTCATAAAAACGCAGCTTGTCCGCCTCCGAGTTGATGGCTGGCGGTGCGTGAAGACTCAATTCTGGCAGCAGTCTTGTAAGCTCGGTGTTGATCCAGTCGGGAAACTCGAGCGTGATTTGGGTGCTGAACATTTGACGCAAGCCACGGGCGAGGGCGGACATCGGCACACCCGTATCGCCTGGGCGGGCTTCGATCAGGTCAAAGCTGGTTTTGCGCCTCAGAAAATCCAGCATCAAACGCGTTTTGCCAACGCCAGGAACGCCACGAATCACGATAGCTTTCCCAGCCTTCCACGCTTGCTCGAGTTGCGCCCATTCGCGGCTTCGTCCAACCAACTTGGGTGGATTTCCAAGGTCAAGCGGCAAAGCTGCCAGCATGGGTTCCGAAACAACCTGATCTTGCTCGAGCGATTCGCGCAAGGCTTTGGTTTCTAGGCTCGGGGGCGCACCGAGTTCATTCCTGAGTTGTACCTCGAGATCACGCAAGGTCACCAAAGCTTGTGCCCGATTGTTTTTAGCATAATAAACTCGAGCCAAGGCGCGGCTGGCTTCTTCCGAAAGCGGCTCGAGGTTGACCCAATCGCTCGCCCATTCGAGCGCGTCGCTCGAGGCGTCTGGGCGTTGCAACGCCCGGCGGTAGGCGCTGACCCGAGCACCGCGCCAGCGTTCGCGTTGGGCTTCCAGCCATTCGCTGAAATCGGGGCAATCTTCAAAATCAAATTGCCCTAAAATTTCGCCCCTCACCACGATCAAACCCGCATCGTCACCCAAGAAGGCTTTTGATTCGAGGGTGATCGTGTCCACCTCGAGTTCGGTGGTCAGCGACAAACGTTCGCCGCTCTGCACCAAATCCGTGGCGACCAATTTTTTTAATCGGTGCAGGGTTTGGCGTAAATTCCCTCGGGCGCGTTCCTCATCGGTGTCCGCCCACAACAAGCCCGCCACTTTGGACCGCGTGACCTCACCCTCGAGTGCCAGCAGTGCCAGCACACCCGCCGTTTTGCGCTCGAGCGTGTGCCGCGCCGCAAGACCGTGCAAGACCGCGCCGCCCAGCAACTCGAGCCGCCAGGCTGCGGCTCGGGTGGTGAGTCTGGCACTGCGTGGCTGCATCTTTAAATTATACGGGAGTCCATTTAAATTGCCTGAAACCTCAGACCGCCGAGAGTCCGCCGTCTGCCAGGTACACCGCGCCCGTCACCAGACTGGCGGCGTCGGATGCCAGAAACGCGATGACTTCAGCAATCTCGGCAGGTTGTCCGTAACGCCTGAGGGGAATGATGTGCTCCAAGTTGGCGCGTACCGTCTCGCCCTGCCCTGGTTTCAGGCTGTCGTCAAAGCCGCGCATCATGCTCGAGTCGAGCGGTCCCGGGTTGACGCTGTTGACCCGAATGCCCTTGCGTGACCATTCGGCTGCGCCACCCCTGGTCAGACCGATCACGGCGTGTTTACTGGCGTTGTAGGCGATCATGCCCGGTGCGCCAATGACTCCCGCAACGCTCGAGAGGTTGACGATGCTGGCGGCAACGGGTTGCGACTCGAGCATCAGGGGGATGGCGTGTTTCATGCCGAGGAAAACGCCTGTGACATTGACGTTCAAAACGTGTTGGAATGACTCGAGCGGATAGTTGGGAATGCTGGCGGGAGCGCCGCCGATGCCAGCGTTGTTCACCAGCACATGCAGGCTACCGAAATGCGCTTTTGTCTGTTCAATCACGCGCCTCCAGTCTGGCTCGAGGCTGACATCGTGGACGAGGGTCAAGACTTTTGTGCCACCCGTCTCGAGTTCGGTTTTTAAGGCTTGAAGTGGCTCGAGTTTTAGATCTGTCAACACCAAATTTGCCCCTCGAGAAGCCATCAAACGTGCGGTTGCCGAGCCGATCTCCCCTGCCGCGCCAGTAATCAGCGCGACCTTGCTGGTCAATTGAATCATGGGTTTTCCTCCGTGAGCAAAGTTTAACAGGCTAAAGTGATTTCATGGTTCTGGAAACGCCACGACTTTTTTTGATTCATCCACCGCTCGAGGTCATGAAGACGCGTCTTGTCAAAGACCATTTCACGGCTTTTGTGCCAGACTTGAATCTCGAGATCACTTTCCCGCCCGAGTATCCTGGCGATGCGCTTGGATTTTTTGAATCCTGGGCGGTCTGGGTTGAAGCCCACGGTCATCCGAGCGATCAAGCGGGCGGTTGCCTGATTCACAAGCTCGAGCGGCTGGCAATTGGGCAGATTGGTTTTAAGGGTCTGCCCGACACGGATGGCAGAGTCGAAATTGGTTACGGTTTGAACGCAACGCATCACAATTTGGGTTATGCCAGCGAGGCGGTGGGGGCGTTGGTGGTTTGGGCGCTCGAGTCTGGGTTTGCCAAGAAGATTGGTGCTGAAACCCTCGAGAATAATCTGGCATCAAATCGGGTGCTCGAGAAACTTGGGTTTGTTCAGGTTGGAACGCGTTTTGATGCCGAAGAGGGTGGAAATTTGATCTTGTGGGAACGGGTTTGAATTTGATCGTCGCAAACCTTCAGCAATCGCGCTGCTGAAATCTTCCCTGTGGTGAAGACATAATGAGGTAGGCTTTTAAGACAAACAACAGTTGGGACAAGGCTCAAAGGGGCAACATGAAATTATTCACCCACATCACGGTTTTACTCGGTTTGGCAATCCTGGCGAACACCGCCCAAGCCAACGCACTTTTTACATTACCAAGCGCTTTGAGTACGCTCGCGCCAAAAAAACTCGAGCTTCAAGCGGCAACCCCAAACTCTTGGACAATTCTGGTGTACTTGCACGGCGACAACAACCTTGAAGGCTCGAGCTTGGATGACCTGCAAGAGATGGCGGCGGTTGGTTCCAGACAAGGCTTTAACATTGTCGTGCAGTGGGATCGGGCGTCGGTGGCGGGCGGCGTTCGCGGTCTGGTCAAAAAAGGTGATTTTGAGGTCAGACAAAAACTGCCCGAACAAAATTCTGACGATCCAAAAGTGCTCTCGAGCTTTTTGCAATGGGGCGTGCGCAGCTTTCCGGCGCAACGTTACGGCGTGATCATGTGGGATCACGGCGGACAATGGGACGGTGGTTTCGGTGGCGACGAATCGAACGGCGAGAACGGCATGAATGTCTTTGACATGCGCAGCGCGATTCAATCGGCAATGGTGTCAACTGGCGTCAAACGCCTGGACTTTCTGGCGTTCGACACCTGCCTCATGGGTGGTCTCGAGGTGCTGGGGCAGTTTGCGGATTTGACCAAACTCTACATCGCCGACCCCGAAATTGATTACGGCGCGGGTTGGGATTACACGGCATCGCTGGGGTATTTGCAAAAAAATCCTGGCATCAACGTGCTCGAGTTTGGCAAGCGCGAGGTTTCGACCTGGGCGGCGCATCACAACGAGGACGAAGCCGACCTGCGTTACCGCGCCCATGCGGCGTATGACACCACACAATTTGGCAATGTCTTGGGTGCGGTGAAAGCCTTGAGCATAAGCTTGCAAGCCGACTGGAACGCCGAATCCGAGGTGCTCTCGAGCTTGCGGTCCAAAGTCACCGAGTACAGTATTTCTCCCGAAGAACCCAAAGCCCCGCGTCCATATGTGGACTTGGGCGACATGGCAAGTTTATTCTTGGCAAAATCCTCGAGCGGCGACGTACGCAACGCGGCAAAGAATGTCATCTCGAGCATCGACAAGATGGTGCTGGCAAAGACACTCGGGCAAAGCAACAAAAGTGCGCGGGCGCTCAGCGTTTGGATGCCCGCCGACCGCAGCAAATTGCCCGATGAGACCACGATCCAGGCGTACAACAAGCTCGGCTCGAGCCTGGCTGGCGGTTGGGACGACTTCTTGAAACTCTGGTTCGGTGAGGTTGCGGACAACACAGACGCGCCGACCCTCGAGATTACCGACACGCAAAACGATGTCAATCCGAGCGAAAAACTGCCGACACTGATTTCGTTCAAAGTTGCCGACAAAGACCTGGAAGCCGTGTACGCCTCGGTGGGGCGTTCGGTGAACGACAGCGTGTTCAATTTGTATGGTGATCTGTTTTACGAAGCCGCCGACCCTGGCGAGTACGACACCCAGTGGGATGGACGTTTGGTCTACGTGACCGACGGCAAAAACCGCAGTTTGTTCCCAGGGTTTTACCAGGAAACCGACGATGCGGTTTTAACCGCCAGCGCCCTCTACACCGCACCAGGCGACAAGAAAGCCCAAGATGTGATTGTCCAACTTGACTCCGAAAGCATGGAATTCATCAGCGCCTTGGACGATTCTGGCACCTCACCTCGAGAGATGGAGTTGCTGGCGGGCGGCAAGCTCGAGTTTGAATACTTGCAGATTGATGACACCAAAGACGATTACACCTACGCCAAAACTGGCATCAAGCTGGTCGTGCCCAAGGGCGGCATGACAAAACTGAAAGCCGGTTTCGCTAAAGTGCCCGCTGGAGCCTACAGCGTTTTGGTTGGCGCAACCGACTGGGCTGGCAACGAATCGTTCGAAGATGTCAGCGTTGACATGAAATAGGGTTGACGTGAAGTAAATGTTGGCTCGAGTTTTGAAGGGAATAAGCTGAATGAAAGTCAAAAAAGAATCCGTGGTCTGGTTGATCGTCTCGCAGGTGATTGGTGTTCTGGCAATCTTTCCGTGGTTGTTGTACATCGGTGGGGCTTCGTTGGCGGCAGCTTTCAATACTTCAGGTCAAACGTTGCTTTCCAAACTGTTTTTTCTGATCGCCAGTTATCCCGTGGTATTGCTGATTTGTATTGTGGCGACTTGGATTTTATGGCGGCAACAAAAGCACAAAACAGCAAATATTGTCACTTCAATTCCGATGGTTTACGTTGTGCCTGGTGTGATTTTACTTGCCATATACGCCCTCAGTTGACATCAAGCAGCGACGCTCGAGAGATGATGTCAAAAGCGTTGGGTTTCCCCAGCGCTTTTTTCGACTTGATAAACCGTCTAGTTGGACGGTATCTTAAACCGTCTGATTGGACGGTAAACTTTATGGCAAAAAAATCACCCCTCGAAACCAAAGAAAAACTGCTTCAAGCCGCCGCGCAAATCGTGATCTCGAGCGGTAACACGCAATTTACCCTTGAGCAAGTGGCACAAGAGGCACAAGTCAGCAAGGGTGGCTTGCTGCATCACTTCCCAACCAAACTCGAGCTTCTCAGCGGTTTGATGACGCAACTGACCCAGATTTTTGAAATTCGTTTGCAAGCCGCCCTCGAGTTGGAACCCAAACGTAAACGCGGACGGTTTGCGCGGGCGTACATTCATGCCAGTTTTGAACCTGAACCAGTTGAACTCGAGCTGACCAACGCGCTGGCGAACGTGATTGTTCACTTCCCAGAATTGATTGACCAACTGCGGCAAGAGTTTGCGTTTATTGAAAAACAATTTGCCAAAGACGGACTGAGTGAGGCTCGAGCAACATTGATTCGTTTGGCGTGCGATGGGCTTTGGTTTTCGGAATTGCTGGGCATTGAAGTGATTGAAGAACCTCGGCGCTCGAGTTTGCTGACCGAATTGTTGGAGTTGAGCAGATGAACAGCCTGAAGAGTTTTTTCTGGTTCACGGATTTGGGGTTTATCGTGTACTGGTTTATTACCGCGCTACATTTGGTTCCAACGCAATACCTGTTTTAGGATTACACCAACCCAATTCTGACCGCCTGGAATTGGTCTTTTTTAGCGCTCGACTTGGCAATCAGCGCAACAGGACTTGCCGCGCTCTGGGCGCACAGCAAAAACCTCGGGCTTTGGCGTTCCCTGGCAATCATTTCACTGACCCTGACCTTTGTTTCTGGTTTGAATGCCATATCGTTCTGGATCATTCGCCGCGATTTTGACCCGACGTGGTGGATTCCAAACTTGTACCTTTTGATCTATCCGCTGTGTTTCCTGCCCAAACTTTCAAAGCTCGAGGCAAAAGCATGAATTCAACTTCAACACAAGCTGTTATTGATCCATTGAGCAACTGGCAACCACGCTTTTGGAGCATTTGGCTTGGACAGGCGCTTTCCTTGATCGGCAGCAGCCTGACGCAATTTGTGCTGCTGTGGTGGATCACCAGCACCACCAACTCTGCCAGTGCGCTTGCCATTGCTGGCGTCATGGCATTGCTGCCACAAGCCCTGCTGGGACCCCTCGGCGGCACGCTGGCTGACCGACTGCCGCGCCGCACCATCATGATGGTAACTGATGGCATCACAGCGCTCTGTATGATTGTGCTGGTCTGGTTATTCTCGAGCCACACCGTGCAACTCTGGCACATTTACATCCTCATGTTCATTTGCTCCAGTATGCAAGCCTTCCAAAGTCCCGCCGCCGCCAGCACCGCCAACCTCGTGCCGCAATCCTGGCTGCCTCGAGTGGCTGGACTCAACTAGAGCTTGCAGGGCATCATGACCATCGCCGCGGCACCGTTGGGCGCACTGGCGCTGGCTTGGTTACCGTTTCAGGGCGCACTGATGATCGATGTTGTGGATGGAGGGTATCTCTGGGGTCGGCATGATCGTGGGCGGCATCTTGATTTCGGTTCTTCCGAGCAAACGCCCGATTCTGGTGTTGCTGCTTTCGTTTGCGGTTTCGTGCGGCACGATTTCACTGACCGCGCTGGCGGGCAGCAACGCTTTCTGGCTGGCAATCGTTTGGTGGACGGTTAGCGGTTTAACATTTTCCATCGGCAACGCCCCCATGACATCCGTGCTGCAAACCGTTGTGCCAAACCACATGCAGGGGCGCGTGCTGTCGCTGCTGTCCACCATCATGGGCTTGGCAGGACCCTTTGGGCTGGCAATTGCCGCACCGCTGGGCGAATCCTTTGGTGTGCGCAGCGTGTTCATTGGCGGCGGGATTTTGTCAACGTTGGTGTGCGTTGTTGCCCTCGCCTCGAGTGCCATGTGGAAACTCGAGCAAGCTGCCATTGACGGGCAGGCATTGCAGACCAAACTCGAGTCAGAACAGGTTGTTTGATCTCGGGAATTCCTGCTTTCTTTGGGACACTTTTACGTCCACCACATGCTTTTTTGAAAGCAACCAGCAAAGTCTTGCAAAACCAAAATAATATTCCAGTCTCGAGTTTCAGTTAAAATCTCAATTCAAAACACATTCACCAACACCGTGTACCTCGAGTGTTAGCAAAAAAACGCTGTTCAACACAGCGTTTTTTGGATTGAAAATCAACTATTGACAAGCTGCCCGTTGGTGTGGCAAACTACCGAAACGCCAATGTAATCGTTTGCAGTAATTAAGCCGTTAAAAGTTGTTGTGCCTCATCACGTCTCGAGTTATATAAGTCAGAGACAGGTTTTACTTGATCTTGAAAGGATGCAATCGTTTTCAGATGATCGGACTCGAGGCGGTGGCAAAACTGGCACAGGTTTCTTCGGCGACGGCATCACGGGCGCTCTCACGCCCCGACAAGGTTGCGCTCGAGACTCGGACACGCGTATTGCAAGCTGCCGAGGAACTTGGTTACCAGCCAAATCACCTGGCAAGCGGTTTGCGCAAGGGCAAAAGTCGCACCATCGGCGTGATTATTTCTGACATCCTCAACCCAGGGCAAGCCATGCTCGCCAAAGGCATTCAAGATGCCGCCGCAAAAAGTGATTACACCGTATTTTTGTTCAACTCCGATGAAGAATCGGATAAGGAACGTCGGGCGCTCGAGTCTCTGCGTGGTCACATGCCGCAAGGTTTGATCGTTGTGCCAACCCCTGGCGCGAAAACCAATCTCAAGCTTGTTCCGAACTTACCAACCATCGAACTGGATCGTGCCAGTGGTCTTAAAAATGCGCACACGGTCATGGTGGACAACATTGGCGGTACAACAACTGCCATCAATCACCTGATTGGCTTGGGTCACAAACGCATCGCCATGATCGTCGGAGATTTTGCCATCTCAACCGCCGTCGAACGACACCAAGGTTACCGTGAAGCGCTCGAGCACGCTGGCATTCCGTACCGCGAAGATTTGGTGCTGGCGGGTCATCACCGCGAAGACGGCGGACGAACAGCCGCGCACAAACTGCTCTCAAAACCGCTCAAACAACGCCCAACCGCTCTGTTCGTCGGCAACAACGAAATGACCATCGGGGCGGTTCTTGCCACTCGAGCGCTTGGTTTAAGTATTCCAGAAGATATTTCAATTGTTGGTTTTGACGATTCGCGCTGGGCAATGACCCTGCACCCCGCTTTGAGTGTGGTTTCGCAACCCGCTTACGACCTTGGTTATCTGGCTTGCGAAACCTTGTTGGGGTTGCTCGAGCGACACAAACCCCCGAATGCCAGCAGCGTGCGGCTTGCCACCAATTTTATAAGTCGTGAATCCACCGCGCCACCCCGAAAAACGTAGAGCCAGTGCATTTCTTTTGACTTTTTTCCAACCGTTTTTGGTTTTTGCAGTAACGAATTCTTGTCAGGTAAAAAGGAGGTTATCTCGCAAGCATTCACACTGGTTTTTCACCCCAAGCCCTCTTTCAACTTTAGGAGTACCACCATGCGTAAATCAGCAATTGCACTTCTTGGACTCGGCGCACTGACCGCCCTCGGCTTTGCCGTGGCACAGGGCAAATCACCCGTCATTGGTTTGATCACCAAAACCGAAACCAACCCATTTTTCGTTAAAATGAAAGAGGGCGCTCAAAAGCAAGCCGACGCCAGTGGCGCAAAATTCCTGTCCGCAGCCGGCAAAATCGATGGTGACAACGCCGGTCAAGTCACCGCCATCGAGAACATGGTTGCCGCAGGCGTTCAAACCATTTTGATCACACCAGCCGATTCCAAAGCCATCGTGCCAGCCATCGCCAAAGCCCGAGCCGCAGGCGTGATGGTCATTGCGCTGGACAGCCCAACCGAGCCAGCCGATGCCGTGGACGCCCTGTTCGCCACCAACAACTACAAGGCGGGCGTGTTGATCGGTGAGTACGCCGCTTCCGCACTCAAGGGCAAAAAAGTCAAAATCGCCATGCTCGACCTGTTCCCAGGACATCCAGTCGGCATTGCCCGTCACAACGGCTTCCTGGACGGCTTTGGCGTTGCTGGCGTAACCGCCGACACCGAAGACCTGGCAACCGGACCGCAAGTTGTTTGCGCCGCAGACACCTTCGGCGACCAAGCCAAAGGTCAAACCGCCATGGAAAACTGCTTGCAAAAAGACCCAGGCATCAACCTTGTGTACACCATCAACGAACCAGCCGCCGCAGGCGCTTACCAAGCCCTCAAAGCTGCTGGCAAAGAAAAAGGCGTGACCATCGTTTCGGTTGACGGTGGCTGTGCAGGCGTTCGCAACGTTGACGCTGGCGTGATCGCCGCAACCAGCCAACAATACCCACTGAAAATGGCAGCCCTGGGCGTTGCCGCAGGCGTCAAATACGCCAAGACTGGTGTCAAAGCCGTCGGTTACGTTGACACCGGCGTGACCTTGATCGCCAAAAAAGCCCGTTCTGGCATTGGCAGCAAAGATGTCAAATTCGGTCTTGCCAACTGCTGGGGCAACTAAGCCCTCTAATTAACAAGTCCTCTTAGCACGTCGTAAAGGCGAGAAAATCCCGCAACCTCCTCGCGGAGTTCTCGCCTTTACTTAAGGCTTCAAACCAACTTCTAAACTCGAGATACCAAAACGTCTACTCGAGTGCTAACATTTTTTAAACACAACACAAGATTTTAAAATCCCTGCCGCGTTGCTCGAGGGTTCTCGAGTGACACATTCTTAAAACTTTTCTTGTAAAGGATGCCCAACATGACCCAACCAGCCAGTATTCAACCCAAAAAAAGTTTCCTCGAGCGATTGCCCAGCCTTAGTATTCTTGGACCAGTTGTTGCTTTGGTTTTTATGACTGCTTTTTTTGGGTTTTCAACAACCACGTTTTTTACCAGTCGAAATCTCTCGCAGATTTTGCAGCAAGTCATGATTGTTGGTGTCATTGGAATCGGACAAACATTGGTTATTTTAACAGCCGGAATTGATCTTTCTTGCGGTGTAGTGATGGCTTTTGGTTCAATAGTCATGACAAAATTTGCAGTTGAATATGGTGTTCCGCCAATTCTGGCAATTTTTGCAGGAATAGCTGCGACCACCCTTTTTGGTTTTATCAATGGAATTTTGATCACTAGAGTTAAGTTACCCCCTTTTATTGTTACTCTTGGTATGCTTAATATTGCAACGGCATTGACACTCATTTATTCAAAATCTCAGACTATTTCTGGTGTACCAGATGCCTTATTATTTTTTGGAAACACTCTTAAATTTGGTGAGACCCAAATAACGTATGGTGTTATTTTGATGCTTGCGTTATTTACTTTAACTTGGTTTATTTTGAGTGAAACTGCACCAGGACGACATCTATACGCCGTTGGGAATCAACCTGAAGCCGCTCGTCTGACAGGTATTCCAACAGATCGTGTAATCTTAGTGGTTTACACCGTAGCAGGTTTAATTTACGGAATAGCAGCTTGGTTGCTGGTATCTCGCTATACAGTAGGCAATCCCAATGCAGGACAAACCGAAAATCTAGAATCCATTACAGCTGTTGTGCTTGGTGGGACAAGCTTATTTGGTGGTAGAGGCATGATTTTTGGAACATTACTGGGTGCAATTATAATTGGAGTTCTTGCCAGTGGATTCATTCAAATGGGTATACCTTCCACTTATCAACTTTTGATTACTGGTGCACTCGTTATTCTGGCTGTTGCAACGGATCAATTTACGAAGCGCAAGTCTTAAAGGATAAAACCATGAATAACCCTAAAATTGTGATGCAAGCCAAAAACATTTCCAAACGTTACGGGCAAGTCACCGCACTCGACGGTGCAGATTTCGAGTTGCTCGATGGTGAAATTCTGGCGGTGATCGGTGACAACGGCGCGGGAAAATCGAGTTTGATTAAAGTGCTGTCTGGCGCAACCATTCCCGATTCCGGCGAGATCATGCTGGATGGTAAAACCGTGCATTTTCACAGCCCAATCGATGCCAGGCGTCAGGGTATCGAAACCGTCTATCAAGACCTGGCAGTTGCTCCTGCCATGACGATAGCCGAGAATCTTTTCTTGGGACGCGAGATTTTACGCCCAGGTTTTTTAAGCAAGTTTTTTAGGTTAATCGACAAGAAAAAAATGCTGCAAGAAGCCAACAGGCACATGCAAGACCTGAAAATTGGCATTCGCAGTATGCAGCAATCCGTCGAGACGCTCTCGGGTGGGCAGCGCCAAGGGGTGGCGGTGGCTCGCAGTGCGGCGTTCGCAAGGCATGTCATTATCCTCGATGAACCCACCGCAGCGCTGGGGGTCAAAGAAGGCAACATGGTGCTCGAGTTGATTCGCAACATCCGCGACAAGGGCTTGCCAGTCATTATTATTTCGCACAACATGCCGCACGTCTTTGAGATTGCGGATCGGATTCACATTCAGCGCCTTGGACGGCGGGCGGGCGTGGTTGATCCCAAAAAAGTCAGCATGTCGGACACGGTGGCGGTCATGACGGGCGCGAAGCAACCCGCCGATTTGGGTGATGGTTTACTGATCGCATGAATCTCGAGCATCTTGAATCTCGAGAGTCTGTTATGGTTTCTCGAGATTTTTGCTTGTGCGGATTGCATCATTTAACGATTCAAGGATTTCATAAATATCAAGAATTGCAACTTCCCAAGGAATTTGGCTTCAGGGCGCATCGTGAGGCTGGTTGGTGTCAGTTTGAAATTTGATTTATCAATCACCGCGTTGATTTTGACCACACCACCAACGTTGCTCACTGTCAATCGATCTTCGAGAAAGTCAAGATTCTGGCCAATCTTAGCCTCAAAGGTCATGGTCACGTCGCCCAATGGCAACAATAGTATTCCAAGGGTTGGAATTGATGTCGGTTTGGTGTCTCGAAAACCCATCGCAGCATTGCGCCAAACAGCCTTACCCACTGTTTGTTTTGGATCGGCAAAGAACGGAGATTGAACCATTGCGTGCTCGAGTTTGACATCAATAATGCCTCGAGCGCGAATGGTTGAACTGAACTGGAATCTAAAGAAATTCTCAGCAGGAGCTTGAAACTCGAGGTTTGTTGCGGTCCAACGCCGCCCATTTTTACTGACCAGCGTGGGGGCGGATTGCGTTTTGCCAAACCACATCTCAAATTGTTTTTGATCGGAAAGTATGGCGAACGGATTGGTGCGCCAACGAAAATCTGGGAACTCGAGCGAGCGCCCTTTGTACTGCATCAAACGCAGTTTTGCCGTACCATTCCACCACAATCCCGATAAATTTTCGAGGTACACCGGACCTGGCAACCGTGAATCGATCAAACCTGCAACGAGCGGGGCTGGAATCAGCAACAATCCGATCAATAAAAAGATCGGCGCTCCCAGAATAAACCGCCAAATGCGTTTTGGCTGTCTGATCGACACTACTGGCTGTTTGTCTTGTTCAGGCATGGTCAAAAAGTATCACACCGAAGCGTTGTGACCATGAGCCTCGAGATTCCCTTATGATGCAGCATGGAAATCATTTCTGGCGTGCATGTTTTGAAAAGTTCTTTTGTGAATTTGTACCTGATCCTGGAGGGTGACGCCATAACCCTGATTGATACTGGAATGCCCAAGGCGGGGGCAAAATTGGTGCTCGAGACACTGCAAAACCTTGGGCGCAAACCCAGCGATTTGAAACGTATTTTGATCACCCACGCCGACCCTGACCACACGGGCAGCGTGCAGGCGCTCAAGTCTGCCACGGGTGCAACTGTTTATGCCAGCCGTCACGACGGCGAGAAAATGGCGTTGGGCTTGCCTGGTCGCAACGCGAAGGGATTGGTGGGCGTCTTGACCAAGTACTTGATGCCCGCCGCCGCGCCGCAAAGCGCCGATGTGTTTCTCGAGGATGGACAAGAATTGGCTGTGCTGGGTGGCTTGAAAGCGATTTTTACGCCAGGTCACACGCCAGGTCACGTCTCGTATTTCAGCCCGAGCAAGAAGATTTTGTTCGCTGGGGATTCACTCAACACGATGGGTGGAAAATTGCAATTCATGACGGGTCCGTTTACCGACGATTTTGTGGCGGGGCAAAACTCGGTGCGGATTCAGGCGGCGTTGGGTGCAGAAGTCGTGTGTTGTGGACACGGTGCGCCGATGCAGGGCGCACTAAAATTTCCGTTTTAGACGCTCAAATTTTGCCATTTAAAAGGCGAGTGAAGCCCCGTTGATTCCGACAGTTCGTGAATGGCTTTGGTGTGGTCGCTCAATTTACGCACCTTGTCAAGTCTCGGATCAAGGTGCGCATTGATGATCCCATACGGTGGGTTCGGCTTGGTGGTTCACGGTTCTCGAGCCGAGAACATGGTCGTGTCGTCACATCTCGAGATAGACTGAATCCCATGCGTCCACAATCGATTTCCGACACCCAGACCGCGCTCGAGCGTGAACATTATATTTCTGAGCGCAGCCTGGCGACCAGCGTTTTTTTAGCCTTAAAACTGGGCAGACCGTTGTTTCTCGAGGGTGAACCAGGCGTGGGCAAAACCGAGATTGTCAAGGTGCTGGCAAAACTGCTGGACACGCGCCTGATTCGCTTGCAGTGCTTCGAGGGGCTTGACCTTTCCAGTGCGGTTTACGAATGGGATTACGCGCGGCAAATGCTGCAAATCAGGTTGCTCGAGGCGAGCGGTGAACGCGAGCAGGGCAAGGTGAAGTCCGAGATTTACAGCGCCGAATTTCTGGTGAAACGTCCACTCTTGCAGGCACTCGAGCTTCAAGATGGCAAGCCTGCCGTGCTTTTAATTGACGAACTCGACCGCGCCGATGAGGAGTTTGAGGCTTTCCTGCTCGAGTTTTTATCGGACTGGCAGGTCAGTATTCCCGAGCTGGGAACAATCTGCGCCGCAGAGCCGCCGGTGGTGATCATTACTTCCAACCGCACCAGGGAAATCCATGATGCACTCAAACGCCGTTGCTTGTACCACTGGATCGATTACCCCGATTACCAAAAAGAATTGCGAATTGTGCAACGCAAAGTGCCTGGCGTGCCAGAATTGCTGTCCAGGCAAGTCGTGGCGTTCGTGCAAGAACTGCGCAAACTCGAGTTGTACAAAGCCCCTGGCGTCGCAGAAACGCTGGATTGGGCGTCGGCGCTGATGGCGCTCGATGTCACCAGCTTGGAGGGTGGCGCGATGGAAGACACGTTCGGGGCATTACTGAAATATCAGGACGACATTGTTCGGGCGCGGGGCGCGGCGCAAGATTTGCTGGCGAAAGCGCAAACGGTTTAAATCTCGAGCTATATTGTTTGCCAGCGCTCATTTTGCTTGTCTGAATCTCACAACCCAAAGTCATTTGCACCCTTAAACTCGAGTTATGAAAGTTTTGTTTCAAATTGCCTGCGCAGTGACAATGCTGGTTTCCTGCAACGGGGTCAAATCTCCGATTGCACCGTCCGTCACGGCGGGCGCGTGGTCGGACCCCAAAACTTGGGGGAATGGTCTTGTGCCAAGCGACGGCGCGAACGTCAGCATTCCGAGCAATGCCAGCATCGTGCTCGATCAGAACATCAACCTGGCGAACCTCGAGATTCTGGGTTCGCTCGAGGTCAAAGATCAGGATGTGACAATAAATGCCAAGAACATCATGGTTCACGGGATTTTTCGAGCTGGTAGCGCGGCAAAACCCTTCGAGCACAAAGCCGTGATCACGTTGAACGCCAGCGATAGCAATGAAAACAACATGGGCATGGGAACGCGGGGCATTCTGGTCATGGGCGGCAAACTCGAGTTGTACGGACGAAGCCCGAATTTTGCTTGGACAAAACTTTCCGATCACGCGCCCGACAACTCGAGCAGCTTGAAATTGATTGATGCGGCGAATTGGAAAGTTGGTGATCAAATTGTGGTCGCGCCAACGGATTTTTACAACGACGGAAATTTTACCAAAACCAGTGAAACCGAACAACTCGAAATCGCTGGTGTCACGGGCGACACGGTGGCTTTAAAAACACCACTCGAGAAATTTCGCTTTGGCAAATTGCAGTACGCCACCGATGCAGGCATGAGCCTGACGCCAGGAACACTCTCCAAACCCGACCCTGGCGTGCCAAGCGTTCTGGACGAACGCGCCGAGGTTGGCAACCTGACGCGCAACATCGTGATTCAGGGCAGCGATGATGACCTCTGGAAGACCCAGGGCTTTGGGGCGCAGGTCATGGTCATGGACCAAAGCTCGAGCGTGACCATCGACGGCGTGGAATTGCGTCGCATGGGGCAATCGGGTAAGTTTGGACGTTATCCAATTCACTTTCACAACCTCTCTTACGACGACACTGGCAAAGAACTGGGCGATGCAAGCAACATGCGGGTTGAAAACTCGAGCATTCACGACAGCAGCCAGCGTTGCGTGGTGATTCACGGCAGCAACGGCGTGAGCATCAAGAACAATATTTGTTACGACATCAAAGGACACGCGATGTTTCTCGAGGATGCGGTCGAGCGGCGCAATACTTTTGAGCACAACCTGATTCTCAAAATTCGTTTTCCGCTCAAACCACTGTTAAAGCACGAACAAAAAGACCACGAGGGCGGCAGCGCGAGCGGCTTTTGGTTGACCAACCCCGACAACACCGTGCGCGGCAACGTGGTGGCGGACGGGGTCAGTCACGGATTTTGGCTGGCATTCCCGACCAAAACTTTGGGCGTCAACAAAAACGTCAATTTGAACGGCATCAACGCCCAACCCAGCAACCTGCCCTTTGGAATCTTTGAAGACAACACCGCACACTCGATTGCCGAGAACGGCGTGCACATCGACAACCCACCAACCTCGAGCGATGTTGGTGACACCGAAGGCAACAAGTACATTCCGACCATCAACGGCGCAAAAGACGATTACGAGCACCGCCTGCGCTTCACGCTGGCTCGAGTCACGGTTTACAAGGGCGGCAGCTACTGGGGCGGTGGCGGCGGCATCTGGAATCGCAACAGCAACCCCGATTTCCTCGGGTGGGTTTCTGCGGACCACCAAGGCGGTTGGTTTGCTGGGGCGGGCGACAGGGGCATGATCGCACGGTCACTGTTGATTGGCTCGAGTTTGAACAATTTCACAGCCATCACCCATGACCTGCCCAAAGCCGCGATTGCCAGTTATCACAGCACCTTTGACATCACCAAAAACGTGATCATGAACTTCCCGTTTGTCGAGAATGCCAGCAACGACGCGAGCGGCGCTTTCAAGACCAACGATTATTACATCACGGCGGTGGACAAGGGCTTGGTTCGCAACCCAGACAACAAGCTGATCAATTCTTCGCCAGGTCGTCGGGTGCAACCGTTTTTAAATGAAAACTGGACATTGGCGGGCGCACTCTGGGACCCGCACGGCTACTGGGGACCCAAGAACAATTATTGGGTCTACGACAATCCATTTCTGACCACGGAGACGAACTGCGTTGACGTTGCCCCCGCAGGTAAAAACGGTAAAAGCTGCGCTGGACCGTATTACAGCCTTGGCGATTACCTGACTGATTTTGATGCTCAGCGTTACGGCTTCAAAGCACCCATCGCAGTCACGCGCTACAACAGCGCTGGCTCGAGCGTCGGCACTTGGACGGTGGGAGACGGCAACACCGCGCCCAAACTGGGCAACATGCGTCACTTCGCAGCCCTCAAAAATGGACGTTACGCCTTGCGCTTTCCAGGGCACGACAAACCCAAAGATGTCAGCTTGACCGTTGGTAATTTTTTGTCTGACGATGACAGCATGATCTTGGGTGTGGCATTTGACGGCGCAATGAACGCAACAGCCTTCATTGGTGGGCGCGATGGAACCAGAACTTGGGATTTGACCAATCCGCAATCGTTTCATTCCGAGGCGCGGTTTATGGCTGCGGGCGCAGATTTGAATGCGGTCATCAACGACGCGAGCGGCAAAACCTTTTGGCAGGACAAAGCAAACAATATGGTCTGGTCAAAAATCAAAGGTGGATTGTACCCGCCCAATCCCAACCTCGACCCAAATTCTGATGAGGCGCTCTATCACAACATGGAATTTGTAATCTGTGAGAAAAGTGCTGTACCAACCAAAGTTTGCCAAAACCCATTGCCGCAATAATTCAAGCCAGGCTCTCGAGCACAGCTTGAATCTTTTTGGCGCTGGTTTGCGTTCTGGTCTCGAGTTTTCCAGCAGGAATTTTGGAGATCGGAAACTCGAGGGTTTCAAACGCCGAAAAATGCAATTCGGTCACGCCAGTTTGATGCCAGATTTTTTTGGCATTGCTGGCGTTGATGCCTGCCGCTGGCAAGATGATTAAGCGACCTCGAGCGAGTTGAACCAGGGTTTTGAGCAGTGGAATACCCATTTCCGCCGTCAGTTGTTGCCCGCTGGTCAAAATACGGTGTACGCCAAGGTTGACCAGTTCCTCGAGCGTTTCAAGTGGGTTGGCAACAACATCGAACGCCCGATGAAACGTGATCTCGAGTGGACTGGCGGCGGCAACAAGGCTTTTCATGGCTTCAAGGTTCAGCTCAAAATTACTGGTCAACGCGCCGATCACCACACCGTTCGCGCCAGCACGTTTGCTGGCAAAAATATCCTCAAGCATCGTTTCAATTTCAAAACCCGAGTACACCGAATCGCCCGCCCGTGGGCGCACCAGCACGTTGAGGGCAATGTGGTGCCTCGCCGCCAGGGCAATCAAACCGTAACTGGGCGTGATGCCACCCTCAACAATCGAGGAGCACAGCTCGACGCGGCTCGCTCCCGAATCGCTCGCGGTTTGGACACCCGAGAAGCTATCGACAACAATTTCGAGTTTGGGAATTTGAGACATGTCTCAATACTACCCATGCCCGCTCGAGAAAGATCAATCGGTGGGAAAAATCTCGTCGTGGTCTTCGGCGTTTGGACTGTCACCGTGAACGTCGCTGTCTACCAAGCGATTGAACTCCCGATCCGAGTACACCTCTTGAGGCTGATTGGATTCGTCGGCATAAGCGCCGCCGTCACGTTCCATGCCCTCAGGAATACTGTCAAGTTCCTCATCCGCTTCAACTGTCGAATCGTCCATAATATCCGCGTTCGGGTCTTTGTCAGTTTCCAAGTCTTCAATAGCGCCGTCGCGCTCGGAGATCGATGCGCCGCGCTCGAGCGGAATTTCTTGCCCCAACTTTGCATATTCTGCCGCCACGGTATCCGTTGGCTCGAGACTGCTTGGCTGATCTGTGGAAGTATCTTGCATTGAATTTCCCGCCTTTCAAATGAGCTGTCTCAGCTCTTTGCCCCAACCTCGAGATGCTCATGGTGTCCTTGATCGTCCATTTTGCCTGTCACAATGGCTTTGAGCATGTTGAACAAACGCACGGGCGCGGCACTCGGCGAATCCCAGACTTCGGCTTGGTCAACATCAACGCTCAAGAGTGCCAATTGTGGGTCCTCAACCCCCTTGGGAAAGTAAGCGGCAGCCATTGGATTCCAGAATTCTTTGATTTTTTCACGGTCTTTGACGAGTTGGGCATGACCAGAAACCGACACGTACAAACTCGAGCCTTCATTGGTGTACGCCAGATTGACCCAGGGCTTATCCTGGGCTTCGATCACTTTTTCTGAATCCAGGCTGGTATAAAACCACAACTTGCCATCGTCGCTCAATTCTTGGGTGGTCATCGGGCGGCTGTGCAGCCTGCCGTCCTGGCTCAAGGTGGTCAACATGGCAAATCGCATTCCGTGAAGGTGCTGCTTCAAGGTACCGAGGGCAACAGTGCGGTTGGCAATCACCACATCTTGATCGTTGGTTTGATCTGATTGCTGATTCATGATTTCTCCTGATCTTCGACAGTTTCTGACTCGTCGGCTGTCAGCTACATAACTGCGATTAAAGCTCGAGTTTGCCAGAAGTGCGACAGATCAAAGTCTGCCTCTGGCAACTGATGGTTGCCGCAGTTCAATCTGAGGAGATGCTGAATGACAAATCCCGCAACATGGCGGGATTCCTACAGCTCGAGCTTTGTATTTTAAGACTAAATCTGACCCGCAAAACCCGCGAGACGCCGCAACACACCCGATTGACCCGCGTGGTAGGTTTCAAACCAGGTCATGAATTCAAAATAATCCTCGAGCGTTCCCTTGCCCATCGGACTGGGCGAGGCAAAATCGGCGTCTTCAAGCGCCTTGTCAATTGCGGCTTGACTGACCTCGAGCGCCACCAACAAATCTTGGCTCGACATGATTTCAGCCGCCTGGGTTTTGCTGCCCCGAGCGTAGGCTTTTAAAATCTCGGTGTTTTTGACGCTCGGCTCCGCACCCAACGCCTCGAGCAGAATCTGTCTGGAATGCAAGACATGCCCCAAAATCCAATTGAAATGCACGCCGTCGCTGGCGGTCTGAACCAGGAAATCCTTGGCTTTCAGGGATTCGGCGTTGGTTTGAAACACACCCAAGTTGCGCTGAAGCACACTCGAGAAACGAACTTGAGGTTTGGTCATGGTGACATGATACTTTTTTTTGACTAATTCGAGAATGGGTCTTCTAACCACCTAATTCGAGAATGGGTCTTCTAACCACCTGACATCCGCGTTGACTGGAGCTTCCAAAGATTTTAAAAACGCTTCGATCTGTTGCATCTCGAGGCTTGAGAGGCTTAAAGGCTTGATCTCCGAATCACCCGTCGGCGAGCTTGGGGCATTGCTGTAATGCTTGAGCACCTCTTGCAAGCTTTTGAATTGTCCGGCGTGCATGAAGGGCGCGTGCAAGCTTGCGCCGCGCAATGACGGGGTTTTGAACGCCCCGTTCATGTTCTTGACCTCGCTCGAGGTGTCGTAGGCATCCGTGGTGGTATTGGCAGCACACTCGGCGGCTTTGGCATCGCTGTACTCGGTCAAGCAACCAAATTCGCTTGCCGCCAATTTTTGCAAGCCTGTCCCGCGACCCACGTCGAGTTCTAAATCTTTGGCGGTTGGGACGCCCGTATTGTGAAATTGCTGATCGGTCAGCAGTGGACCGTTGTGACACGACACGCAACCCGCCTTGCCAATGAACAGCCGTAAGCCAGCCACCTCGTCATCGTTCAGGGTTGCCGACGCATCGGGATCATTTTCGGGATGCGCCAGGGTTTCAACAAAAGTATCGAACCTCGAGCGACCAGGATTGAGTTTGCGCTCATAAGCCGCGATTGCTTTGCCAATGTTGACAAAAATCCGGGTCACGGCTTTGCGATCCATTGGGTACATCGATTGCCAAGCATTGCTGACTTTGGGGTCTGTCACCGGACCAGCATGGCTTGGAAAGCGTGAAGTATCAGCCAGCTCGGGCATTTGACCAAACAATGCCTCAAATTCGGTTTTGTAATTCTCAAACACCACGCGGGCGTACTGGGTGCGATCCCCACCGTGCTCATTGGCATTCTCGAGCGGTCCGAGGGCTTGCGACCACTGGCTGTCGGCGCGACCGTCCCAGAAGTACCATTTGTAAAAACCTGCACCGACAATGCTGGGGGCTTTGCGGTTCGTCATGCCGACACCCTCAGAGCGGGCTTGATCGTCGGCAAAATACTTTTCGCTGCTGTGACAGGTGGCGCAAGCCACGCTGCCATCGCTGCTGAGGCGTTTGTCAAAAAAGAATTTTTGACCCAGTTCGGCGGCTTGATTGTTCTCCGCCACAAGATTGGAAGGGTCATTGGGCATTGCGCCCAGTTTGGTGATTGACATTGAACCAAGCAACTCGATTTCCGCTTTGTTCCAAACCGATTGTGACAAACTGCTCGACAGCATTCCGAGGGCGGCAACAGTGGTCAGTCCAATAATGATATTCGTAAACTTCACAAGGGGACTTTATCAGATAAAACAGCTCTGAATGGCAAAAACGAACCTCTGGGCAAATAAACCCGAGTTTATGATTGAGTCGAGTTTCATAAATAAAAGCTCGGGTTTTAAACCCGACTCAAAAAATCCCTGACGCTCGGCTCGAGCTTGTCCATTTCAATCAAAAACGCATCATGCCCATGCACCGACTCGAGGTGTGCGTACCGACCATTTTGCACGGTGTCGCCAATGTGTTTGACCTCGTGCGGCAAGTACAGACAATCGCTCGAGATGCCAACGCACAAGACTGGCTGGGCAATTGTTGTCAGTTGAGCGTCGGTAAGATCAAACCGATCCAACGCCCTCGAGATGGTCAAATACGAGTTCGCGTCAAAACGCTCGAGCAACTTCTCGCCCTGATGCTCGAGGTAGGTCTGCATGGCAAATTTGCTGGGGTCAAGCTTGCTGGGTCGCCGCGCCTGGGTCAGTTCAAAAGAGGCGGGACTGCGGTACGAAATCGTGGCAATTTCACGCGCCAACGCCAAACCTTTGGGCTGCGCCGCGTAACGCCCGCCCCGAAAATCTGGGTCATTCTGAATCGCCTGCCTCGACAGATGGTACAGCGCCAACGCCCAAGCGCTGTGCCGCGCCGGAGCGCCGATCACCACGCCAGCGCCAACCAAATCTGGGAAGGCGTGCAACCACTCGAGCACCTGCATTCCGCCCATGCTGCCGCCCACAACCACCCGCACACGGCGCACCGCCAAAACCTCGAGCAATGCCGCCTGAACGCGCACCATATCGCCCACCGTGATTTCAGGAAAATCCGAGAGGTAATCGCTGCTCGAGTTTGGATTGGGGCTGGTCGGACCGGTCGTGCCGTAACAGCCACCCAGCACATTGGCGCAAATCACAAAATCTTTGTTGGTATCGAGCATCCGACCCTCACCGATCAACTCGGGCCACCAACCGCTCGAGCCGCCGACCACCGCCGAACCCGTCAAAGCGTGACATACGACCACCGCGTTATCTCGAGCCTCATTTAATGTGCCGTAGGTCGTGTACGCCACCCGAACGGGCGCAAGTGAACCACCCAACTCGAGGAAAAGCGGTTTCTTGGCATTGAACACCGTGGCGTAACGCATTTCCCTGGCGACGGGGCGCGGCTCGGGGAACAAAACCCTTGCCTCGTAATCGCCCAGAATTTCAAAATGCAAATCGCGTTCGGGTTTTAAGCTTGCCGTCATAGAATCTCGTTCTTGCGCGTGGTCAAAACTTGCTCGAAGTCGGCGGTTAAGAGACGCCTCAAACTTGGGCTGACCGTCGCCGCAATCTCGATTTGCAACCGTTCGGCTTGACGATGCCACGATTGGGAACTGTGCGTACACTCGAGCGTCTCGGTTCTGCGATTTCGATTGCGCTCTAAGACCCCAAATTCCAGACTGCCACAACCCGAGCAGACTCGAGATTCAAGGATTTCAGGCTTTTCGAGCGTTTGAAACATACATTTTCTCCCGTGGGGGATGGTCTGTCGGGATGGTCTGAGACCATCCCCGCCGAAATTATTGTCAATCCGCTGCGAGCGCGAGGTTGTGCGCCTCAAGCGCCTGCGCCAGGTCTTCAATGATGTCATCAATGTGCTCCAAGCCCACGCTGATGCGCACCAAACCAGGCGTAACACCCGCACTCTGCTGCTCGAGTTCCGAGAGTTGGCTGTGCGTGGTGCTGGCAGGATGAATCACCAGCGTTCGCACATCACCGACATTTGCCAGCAAGCTCGAGAGTTTGACGTTGTTGACAAACCCCTCCCCTGCCGCCCGACCACCTTTTAACTCGAAGGTCAAGACGCCACCCGCACCGTTTGGCAGGTATTTTTGTGCCCTGGCGTGATGAACATGGGATGCAAGCCCAGGATAAGTGACTTTCGCCACCGCGTCGTGTTTCTCGAGCCACTGTGCGACTTTTAAAGTATTTTGCACGTGACGTTCGGCGCGAAGCGACAGGGTTTCGATGCCCTGCAAGAAGTAAAACGCGTTTTGAGGCGATAGTGCTCCGCCAAAATCACGCAAACCCTCGACCCTGGCGCGAATGCCAAAAGCGATATTGCCAAATGGTCCGGCGCTGCCAAAAACCTCCCAGAAGTTCAAGCCGTGATAACTCGGGCTGGGGTCGGTAAACAGTGGATAACGCCCGTTGCCGTAATCAAACTTGCCGGCATCGACCAGCAGACCACCGATGCTGTTGCCGTGCCCGCCAATCCATTTGGTGGCGCTGTGAACCACAATGTCCGCACCGTGTTCTATCGGGCGGCACAGGTAACCGCCCATGCCGAAGGTGTTGTCCACAATCACCGCCACGCCTTTGGCGTGCGCCGCGTCAGCAATCCCCTGAAAATCGGGAATCTGCAAGCTCGGGTTGCCAATCGTCTCGAGGTAGACGGCTTTGGTTTGATCGTCTATCAGTGCCGCGAACTCTTCGGGGCGCTCCTCTGAGCTGGTGAATTTGACGTTGATGCCCAGACGCGGCAGGGTCACTTTGAACAAATTGTACGTGCCACCGTACAAATTGGGCGTGCTGACAATGTTGTCCCCAGCCTGTGCCAAGGTGCAAATCGCCAAGAATTCTGCCGCGTGACCCGATGCGACCGCCAGACCGACAGCACCACCCTCGAGTGCCGCAATGCGTTTCTCGAGCACGTCGTTGGTGGGGTTCATGATGCGGCTGTAAATGTTGCCGAATTCTTGCAAGCCAAAGAGTTTCGCGGCATGTTCGGCGCTCTTAAAATTGTACGAGGTTGTCTGGTAAATCGGCACAGCCCTAGCGCCCGTGGTTGGGTCGGCGGTTTGTCCAGCGTGGATTTGCAGCGTTTCAAATTTTGGCATGGTCTTCTCCTGGTGTTGAGAGGGCTTGAGGTGAAAGGCAACAGTTAAACCTGCATTCGTTCTCGAGCCAGCCGAACTGACCGCTCAAGACTCGGGTTTCTGTAGTGATTTGAATACAAAACATGCCCCTCCTCGTCTCGAGAAGGGGCAAAAAGAATTCTTGTCGCGTCCTTCCCTCATCTGTCCAAGGTTGTACCCTGGCTGGAATTAGCACCGAACGGTCAAGAAATTTGCTGAAACGCCAACAAGATTTTAGTCAACCGTTTGGCGGTTGAACATTCGCATCTGGTTTTGCTTTGTCTCGAGCATGAAATCCTTGAACTCGGTTGCTGCGGCTTCAATGGGTCAGTCCCTCTGCCGCTCTTGATAAGAGAACCTAAATTGTAAGTCTTTTCGACTGAGACGAGTGTAAGGGTGAGACTCGAGTTCTGTCAAGCTGCCAAAAATTTTGTGCCCTCGGACTTTTACGCAACATCTTGTGACCACGATGTGACCGATGGCGCTCTAACATCACCGAGCACCAGAACGCAAAAATCTTGAGGATCGCTGGAGGAAATGTATGAACAAAACCGTTTTGATCGCCCTGAACAGTGTTGTCAGCGCCACGTTGCTCGCCCTTGCACTGGCGCAAGCCCAAACAGGAACCTGGAAAAGTATCAAGCTCCCCCAAGACGACGAGCGTGTGACTGGCATGTACTGCGCTTCCGCCAAAGCCTGCGTGATTGCCACCAGTGTTTTCGGTGGGGCTGGTCATCTGTACGCCAGCGATGGTCAGAAGATCACCGCCACCTTGCTGACCGGTGATACCACCCTTGCCGCAAAATTGGGCACGATTGGTGAGATCGGTTTTACAGGACTTTCAAAGGTTGGAGATAAATTGATTGCCCTGGTGGATGGTGCGGGCACATCGTTTGTCAGCGCAACAGGTGATTTTACCAAAGCCGCCTCGTGGAGTGCCATCAAAATCGGTGTTTTGGACGGCGGTGAAACCTTTGGACTCAATCAGCAGATGGGCATGGGCGAAAAAGATGGGCGCTGGGTGTTGTTCAACAGCCGAGAAACCTATGACAGCAGCGACGCGCCAAGTCCAGGCGCACTCTGGACGCCGTTGTGGTCGCCCGTGCCACCTGGTTCCGTGCCCAGCAATTTTGAAAACCTGGTCAAAGCCGACCCACGACTTTGCGATTCTGACCCTGGAGTGAGTGTCAGCCCACACCTGACCCAGCCCGCATACGTCGCCCCAGACCTGTCGGTGATGCTCTATCCTTCGGGCGCTCGCAATCAACGCGGCATGGAAACCGCAGGCATTTGTATTTCCACCGACGGCGGCAAACGTTACTACCGTGTCGTCTTCAAAGGCATCGAGGACGGTGCGGGTCCGCTCGGGGTGACTTGCACCAATCCCAACCGTTGCTACGCCTTCGGTGGACTCAACCCAGAACCAGAATCGGGCTTTATTTTTCTGACCACCAATGCCCAAAAAGGGGCTGACTCGAGTTGGGTCAAAGCCAAACTGCCCACACTTCGTGAAGATACCATCTTCTATCACATGTTTTTTTCGCCAGACGGCATGAACGGCTGGGCGGTGGGCAAAACGGGCAGCTCCTCGGCAATGATGTTTGCCAGCACGGACGGCGGCGCAACCTGGAAAGACGCCACCTCGAGCATCCGAGCACTCGCATCCGACGCTCGACTTCACTCTGGTTACGCCTTTGATGCCGCGCATCTTTGGGTCGGTGGGGAAAAAAGTACGCTGTTAACCTTTGGGTATTAAACTCCAATAATTTACCATTCAATTAAATCGTCAGGAAACGCGAGACACGCCATTGGTTTCGCGTTTTTGACGGTAAAACTACTTGCGTAACGCGTCCCGTCAGGGTCGCGGTAGACCTCGAGTTGATGTTGCTCGAGGTTGACAATCCAGTATTCAACGATGCCGTCTCTGGCGTAAAGCTCGAGTTTGGTTTCACGGTCGCGGATTAAGGTGCTATCGGAGACTTCGATTACCAAGTAAATATCTGTAGGAAGTGGTAAACGATTTCTCGGAGTCTCGAGTTTGAAAAGTGTGATGTCTGGGTCGGGTCTACCGTCTTGTGGAAGTTGGATTGTGCTTTGGCAAATGGTCACAGCGCGATTTTGAAACAATTGAAATACGCGATCATAAATGTCTTTCACGCCGTACAAATGCCTTGGGTTCATTTCTGGTTTCCTCACAATCTGACCGTCAAGCAGTTCCACACGGTCATCAGACGTGATAAACCCGCTTTTCCACATTTCGTCGTAGCGTTCGCCCGAGAAACGCATGAACTCGAGTGGCGCTTCACTTGATTTGGTTTTCTCGACCATTGCAGTCATGAATCTATTCTAGAACCAGGCGTGTCATTTGCCAAGACTCCGATACGTCACTCGGCGGATGTGAAGCTCGAGATTCGTCTTTAATGCTTCATTTCTTTGCTGTTAAATACGTTTTTCGTTAAACGCAACTGACATTCTGAAGTTCAGGTCTGATTTGTTGATTTCAGCCTTGAACTTTTTTGCAAACACGTACTGATGGATGCCCCGTTTGTGACGTCCGAGTTCAATCTGTTTGTGGACAAACAGACAATTATTTTAGCTCCATCACAGACTATATTCAGTACCTCTTCAGGTCCACAACTTATTATTTTTGCACACACGTGATATCCAAAGGAGGCGATGTGGCAAGTATTCTTGTGGCTTTGGAGTCCCATCAACAAGCTCTATCTTATTGCCAAAATTAGGCATTACCATGTCAATTGACTGCAACAATCAATTGCATTGTTCCAGGAGGCTAGATCATGAAAAAAAAATTAGGCACAGCGCGTAAAAGCGCCTTTGGCATTGCTTTTGTCAGTGTTATTGCCCTCACACTTGGTTTGGGCGCGTTGGCTCAACAAGATGCAACTCCAGCAACAGTCACACAAAATGTGGACTCGCTGTTCATTGTCTCGGCATCAATGAGCGATGCTTTTGAAGTGGAATCATCAAAACTTGCGCTGGAACACTCGAGCAATGCAGATGTTAAAGCATTTGCGCAAATGATGATTACCGATCACACCAATGCACAGCAGTCTGTTTACAAATTGCCAAATGCGATGCAAAGTATTAACTTAAATACCAATGCAGCCGCAGCCAGCACTACACCTGCCACTTCTGTTTCTACGCCAGCAAATACTTCAAATACAACAGCTGCTGCAACCACCGCACCAGCAACCAATACACCAGCAACCGATACAACAACGACTACCACACCAGCAACTACGACACCAGCAACTACGACACCAGCAACCGATACAACGACTGGTAATTCCACCACAAACTCGGGTACGACCGGCTCGAGCGCCACGAATTCAGGAACCGCTGCGAGCACCACGACTGGGGCAAACACCTCAACGAATTCGAGCACCGCAACCGATGCAAGCACGCCAGCCACCACTCCAAATGCCCAAACCGATATGGCACTTGCAGGAATGCTCGGTCCAGTTGACCAACTCAAAATTCTCGCGCTCTCTAAACTTCAAGGCACAGCCTTTGATCGTGCTTACATCACCGAACAACTGGCAGCCCACGAGGCGGCAATCCGTTTGTTCCGTTTTGCTGCCACCAATGCCACCTCACCAGAGGTCAAGGCATTTGCCACTCAAACCTTGCCCACCCTCAGAAAGCACTTTAATGAGGCAATCAGCCTGCTTAAAGACAGTCGCTGAACAGATTCAACCCCACGCGGAACAATTGTTCCGCGTGGGGTCAACTTTGAAGCGGACACATTGAACCGCGCAAATAGAACCGTACAAATTAAATCATGCAAATAACGTGACTCGCAACGATTGGGTGGTGTCGTGAGATCATCACAGCCCGACTCGAGAACCTAAGCTAGAACACTGTGAGGGACGTGTTTTAACGCGAATCTCGCGGTCTATGAAAAACGAACGTCCCCCGATAAGCAGCCTATCGTGTCAGAACCCCGATTG
>JANXTZ010000064.1 GCA_025352125.1 Deinococcales bacterium
AAGCTCGAGCGGGGTGGGAGCAGGCGTTTCGAGTGTGGGGTGAGGTGCTGGCGAGCATCACGCCAAATTGAAGACTGAAAGCTCGAGTGGTTCGAGAGGCAATGTTGCGTGTTGAACCGCGCTGCTAAGTTGACAGAACCGCTACAGTTGTGGTGTTCCGCAACGTAGCCATGAAAAACTGATCATGCCTCGAGTAGCCGCTCACTGAGCTGCCAGAGCCGCTCGGCGGATTGCGGGTCAATCGAGTGCGAGACGACGTCGGCGGGAATACTCTGGGCGGTAAGGGTTCTGGGTTCATCATCTAGCTTTGAGATGTCGTTGTCTTTGAGATAGACGCCGCCAATCTCAGCCAGCAGCGGGCTGGTCGCCGCAAAGACAATGGTGCTGGACCCCTGTTGCGGCGTTTTCTTCCCAACTTCAGGGTCGATGATCGGTTGACCGGATTCATCGATCAGTCCCATCGCCCGCAGTGCGTCCTGCCCCACCGAGCTGTTCAGTTTCGTGCCGGCGACCACGCCCGGATGCACGGCGTAGCCGCGTATCCCGTCCTTCGCCCAGCGGCGGTCAAGCTCGACGGCGAACAGCACGTTGGCGGTCTTGGACTGGGCATAAGCCAAGTTGAGGTTGCGCCCGTCCGTGAAATTCGGGTCATCCCACTGGATATCGGCGAAGCGCTGAGCACCCGACGATACGTTCACCACGCGGGACCCGTGGGCGGCACGCAGGGCGGGCAGCAGACCCAGGGTGAGTTGGAAATGTCCGAGGTGGTTGGTGGCGAAGTGCTTTTCAAAGCCGCGCGCATCTCGAGCTGGCCCACCGGAAGCGGCTGCGCCGTTGATCAGGATGTGCAACGGACGCCCCGAGCGCAGCCAGCGGGCGGCGAAGGCATCGATTGAGTGAGGATCAAGGAGGTCGAGCTGGCTGACCTCGACGCGCTCGATTCCAACCAGGGCGAGCGCGGCCTGTTCCGGGTTGCGCGAGCCGACGGTGACGAAGGCCCCAGCCTTGCTCAGCGCTCGGGTGGCTTCCAGACCGATCCCGGCGTGACCGCCGGTAACAATGGCGTTTTTGCCGGACAGGTCGATGCCCGTGAGCACCTCGTCGGCTGTAGATGAAGCGGGAAATCCGGTGTGAATGGGATGCTGCTTGTGCGTCATGGGGTCACGCTTTCATTTACGGTATCGCCGGTGAAAGGATATTCGCAGGATTTACTGGTCTCACGCCCGCGATCCTTTGAGGTAGTGCGGAATGCCGTGCCGAGACCGTCTATCGATCCGTTGGGGCCCGTACAACTGCGGCAGGCAAGTGATCAGCCCTGTAGCGATCACTGCAACCGTGCGTTAACGCGCGTCGCCCTGCGCGGCGCTCGAAACCGCCTCCCATGCCTCCCAGGTGGCCAGGCGGTCTGCGTAGATCCCACGCATCATCGGTAAACCTTCGTTGCCGAGCATCAGACGCAGCGGCGGATTCGGTGCGTCGACAAGCTCGAGAACCGCCGCTGCGGTCGCTCGTGGGTCGCCTCTTTTCGCAGTCGACAGGCGCCCGAACACCTGCTGCCGCAGCGCTGCGTACGGTTCCATCGCTGAGGCTCGCTTCAGCGACTGAGGGCTGCCGAATTCTGTTGCATACGCGCCTGGTTCAATCAGGGTCACTTTGATCCCAAACGATCTGACCTCCTGCGCGAGGCTTTCATGGAGCGCTTCAATCGCCCATTTGCTGGCGCAATACGAACCGATGACTGGAAATGTTGTTAAACCCAAGGTGCTCGAGACGCCGAGAATATGTCCGCTGCCTTGCTGTCGCAGGAGAGGCAGGGCGGCTTGAATGACTCGGAGCGTGCCGAAGTAGTTCGTGTCAAACATCGCACGAACCTCGTCCTCACTCCCCTCCTCGATGGTTCCGAAGAGGGAATAGCCGGCATTGTTG
Organism: Deinococcales bacterium; assembly: GCA_025352125.1. Classification (GTDB taxonomy): domain Bacteria; phylum Deinococcota; class Deinococci; order Deinococcales; family JAAFIG01; genus JANXTZ01. The sequence goes on from JANXTZ010000064.1 coordinate 1,927, forward strand.
AGGATCACATCCAGCCTACCGAAGTGTGCGTGAGCCTGACCAACGGCGTGTCGCACCTGTTCGGCGTCCGTCACGTCGAGCGCGAGCGGGAGTACAGCGTCACCGAAACGCGTCTTGATCTCGGCGAGGCTGGCCACATCGCGGGCGGTTGCCGCGACCTTGTCGCCGCGTTCGAGGGCAGCCTCAGTCCAGATTCGTCCGAATCCGCGAGATGCGCCAGTGATAAACCAGACTTTGCTGTCCATAGTATTCTCCTCTTCAATCCTTTTGCGGTGCGTTACCATGCGATTGAGGTAACTGCTCTCGGTCTTCCAACCAATTGATTTGACCCCTTAATCCAAGGTGGGATAGGTGTCGAACGTCCTTTGGGGTACACTTTCTAAACGAGACAACGTCCCAAAAGGATACGGGACAATGTACCGTTTGTCAAATTCAGCGATGGAGGTCGCAAAGCAGTGAGTACCAGAGACGAACACGCGAGACCGCCCTCCCACCCCAAGCGGGCGGATGCCCAACTCAACAAGCAAACCATCCTTGATATCGCCGCCACACTGTTTGTGACGGCTGGAGTCGATGTGCCGATCCGTGACATCGCCGCGAAAGCTGGGGTGGGCACCGCAACGATTTACCGCCACTTCCCCACCCGCGCCGATTTGATCGTCGCCGTTTACCGCTACCAGGTTGATGCCTGCGTTCAGGCTGGACCAGAACTTCTCATCAGCAGCCCCAGCCCGTATGCCGCGCTCGAGCGGTGGATAGGACTGTTCGTTGATTTCCTCATCACCAAGCACGGGCTTGCCGCTGCGATGCAATCCGGCAAGCCCGGCTTCGCTGGGCTACAAGTGTCCTTTCTGGATCGTCTGCTGCCGGTCTGTGCAGAGTTGCTCGCCGCTGGCGTGGCGGCTGGCGAAATCCATCAGCGGGTGGAAGCCTTCGAGCTGATGTACGGCGTCGGTAACCTCTGTGTCGGCATGGGTACCGATCCGCGCTACGATGTCCGTCGTCTGGTCGCCCTACTGATCGGTGGTTTGCGCCGACCGACAGCGTAAACCAGCCGCTCAAAGCATCAAGTAGGCTTTTGTCACGAGTGAAGTCCAAGATAACGCAATGCCTGCACCGAATAACTCTAGAATCCCCGCGCCGAACGCAACACCGGAACAAGACCACGCACGCCACCCGGTGTAGCGAACCCACCACACCGAGCGTTTTCGCTTTACCACCGCACAACACCAATCCTCTCAAACGGAGATTGAAAGGAGAATTGAAGATGTCAGAACGCACCCCCGAAGTTGAAGCAGGCACACCCGAGCAGGAGAATCACACCCCGAACCATCGCCCAAGGCTAGCACTCGTCACCGGAGCGTCGTCCGGTATCGGCCAGGCCTTCGCCCGGCGGCTCGGCAATGAGGGCTACGACCTCGTGATTGTGGGGCGTCGCCTCGAACGGCTCGAGTCACTCGCTAGAGAATTCCCCAACGTCATGGTGCGTCCACTCGTCGCCGACCTCGGCACCGACGCGGGTATTGAGGCGGTCGCCGACATTTGTGCACACGAGGAAATCAGTATGCTCGTCAACAACGCGGGCGTCGCGCACTACATGCCGTTCACCGAACTGCCCGCCGACAAGGGGAGCGAGTTGCTGCACGTGAAGGTCGTCGCGCCGACGATGCTGGCCCGCGCTGTCACCCCCGGCATGGTTGCAAGGGGCGAGGGCACGATCATCAACGTCGCGGGCATGTTGGCTTTCAGTGGGCAAGCACCGGCTCAGGGTCGGGCTACCTATGTCGCGACGCTGGCGCACCTCGTAGCGTTATCTCAGGCGCTGCATCAGGAGTTGCACGTGCAAGGTCTGCGGATTCAGGTGCTGTGCCCCGGCATCGTCGCTACCGAATTTCACGAACGTCAGGGCTTTGACCTCAGCGCACTCCCCCGGATGTCTGCTGAGGATGTGGTGACGGCCAGCTTGCGGGGTTTAGAGTTGGGCGAGGTCGTCTGTGCGCCGGGCGTTGAGCGCACGGAGCTGCTGGGCGCGGTCGTTACTGCCAGCCTCGCGGCGTTCGGTGCTCAGTCCGCACAGCTCGCCGAGCGATACCACACGCCCTGAAGGGCAGGTGGAAGCCAGTTTTGAACAGCGGTATCCTGATGCCTACCTCCGCTTTTCGATGTTACTCTAGTTTCATGCCTGTTAGTATTTCCTTGCTATCAACGGAAAAAGAAGAGGTAGCCAGTTTTTACCATCAGCAAGGAGAATGCTATGATTATTGTCACCGGAGCCACCGGCCAACTGGGCCATGCCATTGTTTTAGAGCTTCTCAAGCTCAAGTCAGCCAGCGAGATCGGCGTGAGTGTCCGCGATCCCCAAAAGGCCAGCGACCTAGCTGGAAAGGGCGTTCGCGTTCGCCGGGGCGACTTCGCCGATTCTGCCAGCCTGCAACACGCCTTCGAGGGAGCCACCCAATTGCTGATGGTCTCGTCCAACGCACGGGCGTACGGCGGCGAGCCTCTGGCTCAACACCAGGCAGCCATCGAAGCGGCGCGCGCTGCTGGCGTGAACCGGATCGTTTACACCAGCCAGATTGCGGCGAGTCCCACTTCAGCCTTCGGGCCGGCCGTTGACCACGCGGCCACCGAGGAGCAATTGCGACAGTCCGGCTTGGCGTGGACCTCGCTTCGCAACGGTTTCTATGCCTCGAGCGGTCTCATGTCGATGGGCAATTCGCTGGAGACCGGCTTACTAGAGGCCCCGGCAGACGGCAAAGTGGCTTGGGCCGCGCACGCCGATCTGGCCGAGGCAGCAGCCATCCTCCTGATGAATCCGGGCCGCTACGGGGGGCCGACGCCGCCGCTCACCGGTTCACAGGCGCTTGACCTTGCCGACCTCGCCGCCATCGCCACAGAGCTGGGTCGCCCGGTTCAGCGCACCGTCTTCCCCGATGAGGAACTGGGCGCGAAGCTGGAGGCACGCGGGATGCCGGCCAGTGCAGCGAGGTTCATGCTTGGAAACTCTATTGCCAGTCGCAACGGCGAGTTCGGGCCGGTGAACACCACACTCGAACAGTTGATTGGTCACCCACCGACCACCATGCGTGCCCTGATCGCCGCTAGGCTCGGACGTTGAATACGCTCTACTAAGAATGGTGTCGCGGTCAAATGTAAAAGCGAACTGCTCGAGATCACATCAGCGAAAAATCGTTTTTCGCTACCTCCAGCCCCTTTAGCTGAGGATGGCTGGTTTTAACACCTCTTCGCACCACATCAAGTTGACAGAACCGTTTCAACTTTGACTTCACCCTCGAGTTCATCTGCTTCTCGCACAAAACTCGAGGTTTTCTTTTGCTGGTTTTCAGATTTTCTTACTCGAGATTACTTCGTGGTGTGTCATGATGTTCGAGTATTTTTTTAACTCAACTGTGAATTCGGGTTTCCATCACTGGCGTATTGTCATTTGGTACGAAAGCCACCCGCAACTCGCAATTCAGTGCTTGAGCAATTCGAGCAAGCGTCACAAGTTGCACATTCCCATCAGAATTCTCGATACCAAGCAATTGCGTGTGTGCCATCCCAGCTTTGCTGGCAACACTTCGTAAACTGACCTTGCGTTTGGCTCGAGCGGTCAACAGTAAACCTTTTAACGAAGCAGCCGTAATAATTTCGTTCACCAAGTCATCGGCTCGTTGTGTGGCGGTTTGATCCTCGAGTTTCCGATTGCGGGTTTTCAGTGGTTTGATGGCTTCGTTCGGGTTTAATTTCGCCAGTTCTGCCAAGGCATCGTTTGGGTTCATCCAGGGTGTTGGTGCTTTTCGGTTGCGTGATCTCATGTTGACCTCCGTGTGCGTTTGGTTGCTTTGGTCATTGGGAAAATCTCAAGGTTTTTACGCCATGCAATGGCAATTAACGCGGTTCGTTCAAGCAGGTGTTGTGTGGGTGTGTTGCCGCGTTTGGTTTCGGCGGCGCATAAGTGAAATTCATTCTCGTCAGCGCGGTAAAGGTAAACCCTCGCACCTCCTGTTTCACCACCTCGAGCGCGGGTTTTCAGTTCTAAGATGGGGTAGCCGATCATGGTTTCTAAATATCGGCTGTCAGTGCCGTGTTGTCGCAGGTCGTAAACCATAGTGCCAATGGCTTGTAAGGCTTGGTATTTGTTTGCGTCGCGTAAATCGAGTAGGTCGTCTATGATTGGTGGGAAGCCGTTGATGTCGTTTGGTTCGTAAGGGTAGCGGATGATCGAAAGCATTTGTGTTGGTAGTTTAGAACATACCAGTTTTGATTTCAAGTCTCCCTCTCGAGCAGCGCAACCAACAGCGCCCCTCCCCCAGCCCTCCAACCCACTCGAGCATTCAACCTGCACAAGTCTCGAGCGCTCCAGCTTTCGGTGTGACCGCAGTCAACCTTTCAATTCCCTCGATCACTCCCGCACAAAACTCGAGGTTGTCTTTTGCTGGTTTTCAGATTTCTTTTTGCTCAACCTTTACTTTGGCAGCACGATTCCATGCGTTACACTCGAGAGTTGCAATGTTAAATTCTGTAATCCAACCTCACCCGCTTTGGGATTTCAAGGCTCGAGATTGCTTTGCAAGGGGTAGCCGTAAAGTAAAAAAGGAAAGTATACATAGTGATATGTATAAGATTTTGTGGACGACCAGAACAGCCTCACAATGGAGGCAACAATGGAAAAACACAAACCCTACACACCCGAATACAAACTCAAAGCCTTTCTTGACCCTTAAAGCAGCACCTGTCTTGGTCTCAAGA
>JANXTZ010000045.1 GCA_025352125.1 Deinococcales bacterium
CGCAAAAACGGACGCACCAAAGACGGACAGCAAAAATTTCATTGCAAAACCTGCAACTTCTACAGCACACTCCAAACCAACCATGATAAACGCGCCGAACAACACGCCATGATCGAAAAACTCAGCGCAGAACGCAACTCCATCAGAAGCATCGCTCGAGCTGTTGGTTTAAACAAAGATACCGTCATGCGCGTCCAACACAACCAAAAAAAACGTGAAACCCTTGGCTGAAACCATTACCCCACTCAAAACCAGACCCACGCTCGAGATTGACGAACTGTGGTCGTTCGTGCATGACAAGCTGAATCAATGTTGGATTTGGATTGCTTTTGAACGAGAAACAAGTCGCATTGTGGGTTTAGCTTTTGGTGATTGCTCGAGTCAAACATGCAAGGCGTTATGGCAGAGTTTACCAGCCGATTACCGAAAACGAGCGGTGTGTTACACGGATTTCTGGGATGCTTACGGGGTGGTGCTACCAAGTAAACGACATCATGCAGTGGGGAAGGAGACAGGTGAGACGGCGCATGTGGAACGGTTTAACAATACGTTGCGTCAACGTTGCTCGAACTTGGTGCGTAAAACCTTGTCGTTCAGTAAGCGAGTTGATCGGCATGAGATGCGGATTCGTGGGTTTGTGGATGTGTACAACGCGCCGTTAGAAGCAAAAGTTAGGATCAGTCAGGGTTAGGACACTACCCAAACTATGATTGCACTCACAAAGGCGGGTTCTTTTTTAGAATTCCCTGACATTGATTTAATTTGACCAAACTCGAGAAACGTCGTAAATACAATTTCTAGAAGTTTCCAATTCATCGACAATCATAAAACGTGTGATACACTGCTTCTATGCACAAAAAACTATTTTTAATCACTCTTGTTGGGTTAGCGGCATGTAACAATCCTGGTGGCTCAAGCAATTTGCCATAACCATTAGAACTGCATGGAGCAATTCAAAACTGGCCTGCTGGAAAAACTGGAAAATTGCGTTTGAGGTGGATTCAACTGTTAACAGGCAGTGGTTCTTGTGGAGAGGTGATAACTGAACCCATTATCACTACCGGTAGTGGGTGAACTCGAATGCTAAAGATTGTTTAAATTTGTTCCAGACGCAAATTCTTGAGATGAACATTCTCAGATACACCACTACCGCAAATTCTCGAGCAACAAAAAAAGGGCGCACCGTAAACGGTGCGCCCTCTCTCTAACTCTTTAAACCTCAATCCCCTGCGGGTTGTTGTTGGTTCGCAATCAACCTTGCACGCTCACCTCGAGCGTCACCCTCGAGCACGCGCTCTTTCAAGCGTTCGTCCACAATTTGGGTGTCTTTGACAAAGTCCAAGCCTGTGCCTGCTGGAATCAACTTGCCGAGGATCACGTTTTCTTTCAGACCGATCAGGTCGTCCACCTTGCCAGCAATGCTGGCTTCGGTCAGAACGTGCGTGGTGTGTTGGAAGCTCGCGGCGGAGAGCCATGATTTGGTGCTCAGGGCGCTCTTGGTGATGCCCATGAGTTTTGGCTTCCATGAGGCTGGGGTCTTGCCGAGCGCCTCGATGCGTTCGCCCTCGCGTTCGACATCGAACCTGTCCATGATTTGTCCCTCGAGATAATCGCTGTCGTTGCCTTCAGTGATTTCGACGTATTTGAACATTTGACGGACAATGACTTCGATGTGCTTGTCGTGAACTTTCACGCCTTGGGCGCGGTAAACCTGTTGGATGCCTTCGACCAGGTAGCGCTGTGCAGCTTCTGGACCCTTACTCTCGAGCAAGTCCTCTGGGTTGATCGCGCCGCGTGTCAGCGGTTGACCGGCAACCACGCGCTCGCCCTCTTTGACGATCATGCGGAAGCTGCGGTCAGCTTTGTACTTCTTGGAGAATTCGCCCTCGCTCACGGTCAGGGTGATCTTGTCGTTGTCTTCCTCTTCAATGTGCAGCACGCCGTCGAGGTCGGATAGAATCGCTTTGGTTTTTGGCTTTCGCGCCTCAAACAACTCCACAACTCGAGGCAAACCGAGCGTGATGTCTTGAGCGCCCGCCACACCGCCAGTGTGGAAGGTGCGCATGGTGAGTTGTGTGCCTGGTTCACCGATGGATTGCGCGGCAATCACGCCGACGGTTTCGCCCTTACTCACCATCTTGGCTTGTGAAAGGTCGTGACCGTAGCACTTCTGGCAAACGCCGCTCGGGGTGCGGCAGGTCAGCGGCGAGCGCACGGCAATGTCGTGGATGTCGTTGCGAACCTTCAAAATCGCACGCATTTCGTCCAGACCTATCGCAGTGTCAGCCTCGAGCTTCAAGCCTGAGACGTTGACCTCTTGCGCCAGCACACGACCGTACAGCGCACTCTCGAGGTCGCTGACCTTGCGGGTCTTGCCTTCTTCTTTGAAGTAGACGTTCAGGTAATCGCTGGTTCCACAATCGGTTTGGCGGATCACGACCTCGTGGGCGACGTCGTGCAATTTACGGGTCAGATAACCGGAGTCTGCGGTGCGAAGCGCCGTGTCCGCGCCACCCTTTCGGGCGCCGTGGGTGCTGATGAAATACTCGAGCACGTTCAGACCCTCGCGGAAATTGGCTTTGATCGGAATTTCGATCACGTCACCGTTTGGTTTTTGCATCAAACCGCGCATTCCCATCAATTGACGAAGTTGCTGTTTGTTGCCTCGAGCGCCCGAGGTGCTCATGATGTAGAAGGGGTTGAGCGGGAAGTTGTTCTCGAAGTTCTCGTAGGCGGCATCGGTCACACGTTCGGTGATGTCGGTCCAGAGTTTGGTGACTTGCAGGTAACGTTCGCGGTCGGTGGTCATGCCGAAGGCGAAATCTTCTTGAATCTTGGAGAGTTCCACGTCGGCTTCGGCGAGCAGGCTGGCTTTTTGCTCTGGGATCATCGCGTCGTCAATGCCCACGGTCACGCCGGTGGTGCTGGCGAGTTTGAAACCAGAGTCTTTGAGTGCATCGAGCAGTTTGGCGGTTTTCTCGAGTCCGAGGTATCGAAACACGTCCATGACCAGATCACGCAGAGCATCTTTTGCGTATGGCACGTTCAAATTCACGAATTCGCGGTTTAACACCGTGCCGTCTTCGGTTAGGGTTTCGGTGATGATTCGGTGAAAGTACGCCCGACCTGGGGTGGTCTCGAGGGTTTTGACGCCCACTGCCGTTGGAATCCGAATCGTCACGATGTCCTGCATGTCAATCGTGCCATTGGAGACGGCTTGGAATGCCTCGTCAGGATTGGAGAAATGATATTTTAGCGCACCCGCGAAGGTGTCGCGTCCGTCCACCACTATTTTTGCATTGTGGTCAATTTTCTTGTCCGCAAAGGCTTTCAGGGCATCTTGCGGGGTCTTGAATTTGCTGCCCGCACCGTGTTTCGAGACTCGAGGCAGGGTCAGGGTGTAAATGCCCAAAATGATGTCCTTGGCGGGTTTGACGTTCGGTTCGCCGCTGGCAGGGGAGAGCAAATTGTGCGATGCCAGCATTTGAATGCGGGCTTCGGCTTGGGCAAATGCCGAGAGTGGGACGTGAATTGCCATCTGGTCGCCGTCAAAATCGGCATTGAAAGCCTCGCAGACCAGTGGGTGCAATTGAATCGCTTGACCTTCGACCAAGACTGGCGTGAAAGCCTGAATGCCCAGACGGTGAAGCGTCGGTGCACGGTTCAGCAAGACAACCTTGTCTTGAATGACCTCTTCGAGTGCATCCCAAATTTCGTCCCGCGTGTCGCGGTAACGCTCGAGCAACTTGCGGGCTTGTTTGATGTTGGTGACAACACCCTTTTCCTCGAGCACTTTGAACAAGAACGGTTTGAACAACTCGAGCGCCATGCGTTTTGGCACACCGCACTGATGCAGTTTGAGCTGAGGTCCGACCACGATGACGGAACGACCCGAGTAATCGACGCGCTTGCCCAGAAGGTTCTGACGGAAGCGACCTTGCTTGCCGCCGAGCAAATCGGTAAGCGAACGCAGCGCACGGTCTGAACCTGGGTGCGTGACGGGCGTACCGCGACGACCATTGTCGATCAGGGCATCCACAGCCTCTTGCAACATGCGCTTTTCGTTCCTGATAATCATTTCTGGCGCACCAGTGGTCATCAGCTTCTTCAAACGGTTGTTGCGGTTAATCAGACGACGGTAAAGGTCGTTCAAATCCGAGGTCGCAAAACGTCCACCCTCGACCTGCACCATCGGGCGCAAGTTTGGCGGCATGACAGGCACACTCTCGAGAATCATCCAGGCAGGATGATTGCCAGACTTGCGGAACGCACGAACGACCTCTAAGCGCTTGCGGGCTTTGGCTCGCTTGTGACGGCTTGGATTTGCCATCTCCTCGACCAGTTCGGCTTCGAGCGTCTCGAGTTCAATGCCCTCGAGCAATTCTTTAATGGCTTCCGCGCCCATCTTGGCTTCAAAATCGTATGCCTCGATGACGCGCACTTGACGGCGCACCAGGTCAATCTCGATCCGTCCGTGAATCTCGGATTTCAATTTGCCATCGTCTGCCAGGTCGTCGCCTGGACGAACGCGATCACCATTCACGACAATCGGTTCGTCGTTGTAGGTGTAAACCTTGGCTCGAGACACCACGATGCTGGCTGGCTCGTGCAGGTTCATGATGCCGTCGGCGTCCGCCATGACTTCCTGGCTCGGGTCGATTGCACCAATCAAACGATCACCACCACTGAATTGACCGCCATCTGGGATCAAAACGTGCATGGTTGGGTTCATTTCAATTTCTTCAACGCGCTTCCAGTTCAAAGTCAACGTGACATCGAGGTTCGCGCCGCGCTTCTTGCTGGCAATGCCTTTGGCGCTGCCGCCACGTGGCATACGAATCAAATCGCCAGTGCCTCGAGCTAGCTCAGCATCGGTTTCGACGCTCTCGCCGCTGCCAACCAAGACTTCAAAGCCAACTGGCACGAACACGCGCTCGAGAAGACTGTTGTCGTCAGAATCGAGCAGTTCAATCACCACGCCGCCCTTGGTCACGCCCTCACCAAGTTCGATGACGTTCACGACTGCATCCCTGGTTGCCAAGATCATGTGGTCTTCCGCACCGTCACAGAGTTCCTCGCCAGCCCGAGCAATCTCTTTCTCGAGCGTCGCGGTTTTTGGCAGTGTGAATTTGGCTGTGCCTTCCTCGGTGTACTCGAGGGTGGCGCGACGTGGGAAACGGTATTGCGCCAGACCGTCGATCTTGGCGGCGGTGTTGCCACCGAGCTTTTGACCACGGGTGACGAACTCGCCGTCGCGCACTTCGGCTGGAGTGCCAACGCTCAACGAGTAGGTTTCTTGCTTGCCAACCCGCAACTCGCGGTGCTCCTCGTCGGACAGCAACTCGCCACGTTTCAGCGGACGCCCGTCTTTCAGGGCATCGCGCGGGTTGGTGACAATAAATTTGGCGAAGTACAAGACTTGCTCGAGTTGCGCGGCGCTCAGGTCGAGCAGCGTGCCAATTTTCGAGGGAATGTCCTTGACGTACCAGATGTGCGCGGCTGGGGTCGCCAATTCGATGTGACCCATGCGGTAACGACGCACGACGGCTTTGGTGACTTCGACACCGCAACGTTCGCAAACTTTGCCCTCGTAGCGTTGACGCTTGTACTTGCCGCAGGCGCATTCGTAATCCTTTTCAGGTCCGAAAATACGCTCGTCGAACAATCCGTCCCGCTCTGGTTTGAGCGTGCGGTAATTGATGGTTTCGGGCTTTTCGACCTCGCCATACGACCAATCCCGAATTTTTTCGGGGCTGGCAAGTTGAATCCTGACTTTCTTAAAATCGCGCATTTGATCTCCTTTGGGAGAGAAATCTTCAGTTGAATCTCGAGCGGGCTTGATTCCCTCTCATCCCCAACCCTTCTCTCCTGGGAGAGAAGGGAGTTTAAGTCCAAATTTGTGGGACTGAGATTTGGTAGGGTGCGCCGTGCGCACCGTTGTTCACATATCGGTGCGTTGATTACCGTTTTGGCATCAAGCCTTCAAAGATGTCCACGTTCTTGTCATGCTCATCTAAAACCTGAACGTCCAAGCCGAGGCTGTGAAGCTCTTTGACCAGCACTTTGAAGCTCTCCGGAATGCTGGCATCCTTGACTTCGTCGCCCTTGACGATGGCTTGGTAGGCATCGTCACGACCTTCAATGTCATCCGATTTGATCGTCAGAATCTCTTGCAGAATGTGTGCCGCGCCGTAAGCCTCGAGCGCCCAGACTTCCATCTCACCGAAGCGTTGACCACCAAATTGGGCTTTACCGCCCAGTGGTTGTTGGGTAATCAGGCTGTAAGGTCCTGTGCTGCGGGCGTGCATCTTGTCTTCGACCATGTGGTACAGCTTCATGACGTACATCGTGCCGACCACAACAGGTCCTTCGATGGCTTCACCGGTGCGACCGTCAAACAACACGGTCTTACCAGTTTTGGAGAGTTGCAATTGCGCTTCCTCGAGATCGTCGGTGTGGTCAATCACACCAATTTTCTGGGCGCGTTCAATCACGGCGCGTTCGCGCACGTCGGTTTCAAACCCACGGGCTTTGTTCTCTTTGCGGGCTTTGGTGCTGGTTGCCTCGAGACGAACTTTCAGGTCTGCCTCGGTGGCGCTGTCGAACACTGGGGTCACGAAGTGGTGTTTGATGCCAGTCTCGGCGGTCAGACGACGTGCAACCTCGCCGAGGTGAGTCTCGAGAATCTGCCCGAGGTTCATGCGGCTTGGAACGCCGAGCGGATTGAACACGAGATCAACTGGTGTGCCGTCTGGCAGGTATGGCATGTCCTCTGGCGGCAAGATTTTCGCCACAACGCCCTTGTTGCCGTGACGGTTGGCGAGCTTATCGCCGACTTGCAACTTGCGGCGTTGCGCCACGTAAGTTCGCACCATTTCACGCACGCCTGGTTTCAGGTCAACACCGTCATCGCCGCGCTTGAAACGCACGGTGCGAATGACTGTTCCACCCTCACCTGAAGGCACACGAAGCGAGGTGTCCTTGACCTCTCGAGCCTTTTCACCGAAGATCGAACGGAGCAAGCGCTCTTCTGGCGTTGGTTCGGTTTCACCCTTGAAGCTGGTGTGACCAACCAGAATATCGCCCTGCTTGACTTCCGCGCCGATACGAACGATGCCGTCCTCGTCGAGGTCGCGCAGTGCAGCCTCAGACAAGCCTGGAATATCACGGGTGATCTTCTCAGGTCCGAGCTTGGTGTCTCGGGCTTCCTTCTCGTGCTTTTCGATGTGAACGCTGCAATAATAATCTTTGCGCACCAGCGTCTCGCTCATGCAGATCGCGTCTTCGTAGTTGTAACCGTCAAACGGCATGATCGCAATGGTGATGTTTTGCCCGAGCGCCAGACGACCTTGCAAGCTTGCGGGACCGTCGGCGATGACTTGCCCAGCCTTGACGTGCTCGCCGACTTTGACAATCGGGCGTTGATCGTGGTTTGTGCCCATGTTCGAGCGCAAGAAGCGTGTGAGTTTGTACTCTTTGACGTTCTTGTTCGGTTGACGGATGACCACGTGATCGCCGTCCACCTCAATCACTTCGCCCTCAACCTCAGAAATCATGCTCGTACCAGAATCGAGCACAATACGCTCTTCGATGCCCGTTCCAACCATCGGCGGCTCGGCACGAACCAGCGGCACGGCTTGAGACTGCATGTTGGAACCCATCAGCGCACGGTTCGCGTCGTCGTGCTCGAGGAACGGAATGAGCGATGTCGAGATCGAAACGATTTGCTTCGGGGTCACGTCCATGTAATCGCAATCGTCGCCCGAAACAAGTTCAGGCTCGCCCTTGCGACGCGCCACGACTTGACCGGTCAAACGGTTGCCCTCGCCCAAGACCGTGTTGGCTTGCGCGATGGTGTGACGGTCTTCGATATGCGCGGTCATGTAATCAATCTGATCGGTGACTTTGCCCTTCACGACCTTGCGGTACGGCGCTTCGATAAACCCAAGCGGGTTGACTTTCGCGTAACTGGCAAGGCTCGAGATCAGACCGATGTTCGCGCCTTCCGGCGTTTCAATCGGGCAGATGCGACCATAGTGGGTACGGTGAACGTCTCGCACATCAAACCCAGCGCGTTCGCGGGTCAGACCACCAGGCCCGAGCGCAGAAATACGGCGTTTGTGACGCAACTCCGCCAACGGGTTGATCTGGTCTTTGAACTGTGAAAGTTGGCTGCGTCCGAAGAATTCTCGCATCGCGGCGACAATCGGACGGTTGTTGACCAATTTTTGAGGTGTTGCGGCGTCGGGGTTGCCCAGCAGCATCCGCTCGCGCACGCCCCTTGCCATACGACCCAAACCGACACGGAACTGATCGGCAAGTAACTCGCCGACGGTACGAACGCGGCGGTTGCCGAGGTGGTCGATGTCATCCTCTTCAAAACCTGGTTCCTCGTTCTGAAGTTGCAACAGGTAACGAATCGTTGGAATCAAGCCAGCGTCCTTGAAGACACCATCCTCGAGCACCAACAAGGTCTTTTCAGGGTTTTCGATACCGAGTTTGGCATTGACCTTGTAACGCCCAGCGTCGCCCAAATCGTAACGTTTTGGGTCTGCCAAGAGAGAGTGCAAGTAGGTGAACGCCTTGTCGCGCTTCGGTGGGTCGCCGGGACGCAAAATCGTGAACAAACGCAAGAGTGCTTCGTCCGCATTCGTGCCCGAAGTCTTGTCGTCCAAGAAAGTAGGCTCGAGCATTTCCTCGTAACCCTTGAACAACTTGCGCATCCCATCATCGTCCATGCCGAGCACGCGCAACAACATCGTGACAGGGAATTTACGCTTGTTGATCTTCATTTCCAACACATCGGCAGCCGTGAACTCGAGTTCGATCCACGGACCACGTTTTGGCATTGGGATGATGCTCGCGGCGTACATTTTCTTCGTACCACGGTAGGAAAGCGTGAAGTACACGCCAGGGCTGCGGTGAATCTGCGAAACGATCACGCGATCCGCGCCGTTCACGACAAACGAACCCTCTTCGGTCATCAGAGGTAAATCACCCAGGAAAACCTTGTCTTCTTTGATAAGCCCCGTGTCGCGGTGAATCAATTGCAATTTGGCGAACATCGGCGCTTGATAGGTCAAATCCTTCTCGCGGCACTCCTCGGTGTCATACGGCGGCACACCAATTTCGTACTCGAGAAAATCGAGCACCAAACCACCCGTGCGACCCTTGTCGGACTCATCTATCGGGAAAATCTCGCGGAACGCACCCTGCAAACCCGAATCCTCACGGTTTGCCGCCGAAACACCTTTTTGCAAGAACGTGTCAAAGCTCCCGATCTGGAGTTCGACCAGACGCGGTAACTCGAGCACATCCTTGATGTTGCCAAAACGCTCAATCTGTTGAGACATTTACACTCCCTGCCCCGTATCCACGAGGCTTCCCGAGGAATACTCGAGACACCAAACATTGCTTGCTTCCGAACGCCAAATCTCGCAGAAGTCAATGCTCGTCAGTGCCCATCGTGGTTGACGCAACAAAGCCAAGAGTGTTTAACCCTTGGAATTTGAAACTTAAATTGTGAAGTCTCGAGAGTTCAAGACTGCTTTATTGTACGCTCGAGATAGGATTTGTCAAGGGAATTGGATTACGTTTTGGCTCGAGAAAGCTGGATTTCATTTCTTGAGTTCTTGATCGATTATCGAGAATTTTTTGCGAATTACTCAAAGGCATTGGCTGCATGTCAAGATTAGTGTATGAGACGAGCAGCAAAACCAAAACCTGCACTCCAAACTGATATAAACCATAGTCCACGTGAGCGTCTCGAAGACGATGCTTTGCAACGCACCCAATGGACGCAAGGTGTTGCAAACGCAATTCAGAACGGAAACCTTGACCCGTTATGTATTTGTTTTGACGGTTTATGGGGTAGTGGTAAAAGTACGGCTGTTAATTTTGTTTTGCAGCAGCTTCGAAGTGTAAAATCGCCACTTCTTGGTATTGCAAATCTAAACGCTTGGGAGTTGGGTGAAAATGACAATCCAGAAAAATTCCTGCACAATGCAATGAGACTTGCCATACATTCACTTATTTTTCGATTTCTTCAGTCTCCTTCAATTTCGGGTATACGTTTAATATTCTTTTATCCATTTCTGCGTCTAGCACAAATTTCTCTCGAGCCTGTAAAAGACAATACAATGCAATCCATTGTTGGGGTTTTGACGGTTTTTGCAACATTACTTGCAATAAAGCCCGATATTTTGCGGTCACCACTTGACCTAAAGTCTCTAACATTCTTTCAGATTATTCTAATGATTGTTGTTGCCATACCTATTTTACTTCTTTTTTGGAACATTATTTTAAATGCTTTTAACGGTTTATTAGAAAATCAATCGAAGCGGGTTTTTAAGTCAGTTATCCAAAATCTTCCTGGAAAACTTATTATAGTAATCGAAGATTTAGACCGTATTTCACTAATCCAACTCAAGAATATCTTTCGATTGATGCAAACGAAATTTTGGCTTAGACGAGTTGTTTTTGTTTTGCCGATGTCTCGAGCAGTTGTCACAAAAATGTTGAAACATGATGGAATAGAGGATACCGATACTTATCTTGAACGGATTGTACAAATCACACTTACATTACCTCCTATTTATCCAAGCGACTTAAGGAACGTATTGAACGAGCAGTTAACGCAGATTTTACCAGAGCTTTATTCGATTTTGAGCATTGATAATTTTTTTAACGATTCGTTTCGTAATATTTCTGATTTTTTTACAGATTTGCGTAGTGTCAATCGCTTTCTTCATGCTTTGTCTTTTACAACTGGTGCCCTCCGAAAAAATGGAATTCTTGAGGTGAATGCCCGAGATCTTGTTTTAGTCGAATTACTGCGTCTTTTAGAGCCAAAAGTATACTTAAAGATTGCCGCACTTCGAGATGAACTCGTTGGAAATTATAATATTGGCATATTTGACAGAAAACGTTTGGATATTGGTGCTGCTATTCTAAAACTTGCTGTACATCCAGAACGTGTTGAGCACATTTTGCGCCATCTCTTTGAAGTATCTGAGCGTTTGTTTGAAGTAAAACAAGGTGTAACTTTTCCAACGTTTCAACGCAGTGGATCGCAACGAATTGAGAGCACGGCATTTTTTGATCTTTATTTTCTGCATCTTGAGCCTCAAACAAGTTTTGGTTTATATCAAGAACTTATTGCCACAACACAAGGACGATTTGCAGGAAAACTTGAATTTAAAGATGCGTTTAAAAATATCCTTAAAACTGAAAGTAATCACAGAATTGCATTTCAAAATTTAGAAACAACGTTTTTAAATTTTAATCATAGTACAGATAATGTAAATATTGTTGCAGAAGCACTTAAAGAACTCGAATTTGAACTTGATCCGGAAGATCTAATAAACTTGTGCCGTTTAACAGTGGAATTTCTACAACACCACAGTAATGCTGTAAATCTTGGCTTAAGTTTGTTTGGCAATACAAACAAGTTAAGTATGATTCACGGCTTCCTATTACATAACAATCATGGACTTTCTGAATTAACTATTCCACCATATTCAGCGCAGCACAAAAACGCACGAGATCAACTCAAATCAACTTGGCTTCGACTTTTCGATGAAGCTGAACAAACGGGTGCTCTCATGCAAATTCCTGAAACTAAACGTGAATATCTGACTTCGTTAAAAAATATTGTGTATGAAGTTTAGGTACACGTCGTCTCAAGCAATTAGCCAACTTCTGATACCCTAAAACCATGATTTCAGAACACGCCCTCGCACAACAAGCAACCCTGTTCACGCCAAGGTTAAAACTCGAGCAACTGGGCGAAAAGCATTTTGCGGGCATGATGCAAGGCATCAACAATCCAGAATTATCAAAGTTGACCGGAACGCTCGAAGTGTTTACGCTTGAACGAATTCAAAGCTGGTTGACTGGACTTCCAGGGCGCAATGACCGTGCGGATTGGGCAATTGTTCGACAGTCAGACGGGGTATTTCTGGGCGAGGTGGTGCTGAATAACCTCGACGAGCACAATCAATCCATGAATTTTCGCATTGCCCTCTCGAGCGTTGAAGTTTTGAATCAGGGTTACGGCACAGAAGTAACCAAAGCGGTGATCGATTACGGTCTGGACGTGGTGGGTTTGCACCGCATCAGCCTGAGCGTTTTTGCCTTCAATCCTCGAGCCAGACGGGTGTACGAGAAATGCGGTTTTGTGCAGGAAGGTGTCGAACGGGACGCGCTTTTTTGGAATGGGGTTTGGGTTGACAGCATCATCATGTCGGTACTCTCGAGTGACCCTCGGGTTTAAACGCCTGCCGCCCTGCTGATCGCCTCGAGCGTGGCAGGAATCGCATCTGGAAGGCTGGCGAGTTTTCCGGCGGTGGTTGGGTCTTTTAAGCCGTGTCCCGTCAGCGTGCAGACGATTCTCGAGCCTGGTTCAATCGTTCCTTCTTTTATCATGCGCCAAGCTCCGGCAAAACTGGCGGCGCTGGCGGGTTCGCAGAACAAGCCCTCTTTTGCCAGAAATTTGTACGCCTCGAGAATCTCATCGTCGGTCACAGCTTGGATCACACCAAAACTTTGATCTCGAGCGGCAAGGGCTTGCTGCCAGCTTGCGGGGTTGCCAATCCGAATGGCGGTGGCAATGGTTTCAGGTTTTTCGACTGGATATCCGAGCACAATCGGGGCGCTTCCTGCGGCTTGAAAACCAATCATTTTGGGGCGGCTCGAGATGGTGTGATCGGCAAAAAGTTCTGTATAACCTTTCCAGTGTGCGGTGATGTTGCCCGCGTTGCCGACGGGCATGGCGTGGTATTCGGGCGCTCCACCGAGTTCGTCACAGACTTCAAAAGCAATGGTTTTCTGCCCCTCAATTCGGTACGGGTTGACTGAATTGACCAGTGCCACTGGGCTTTCGTCGCACAACAGACGCACCAATCGCAGCGCGTCGTCAAAATTGCCGTCAATTTGAATGATTTTCGCGCCCATCAAAATGGTTTGGGCAATCTTGCCTGCCGCCACGTAACCCGCTGGCAGAATGATGATGCACTCGACTCCAGCCCTGGATGCGTAAGCGGCGGCACTGGCGCTGGTGTTGCCTGTGCTGGCACAGGCGATTGCAG
The DNA here is from genome assembly GCA_025352125.1 of Deinococcales bacterium. Classification (GTDB taxonomy): domain Bacteria; phylum Deinococcota; class Deinococci; order Deinococcales; family JAAFIG01; genus JANXTZ01. The sequence continues at coordinate 13,089 of JANXTZ010000045.1, forward strand.
TTGCGCCAGCCTCGAGCGCCTTGGACACCGCCATCGTCATGCCACGGTCTTTGAAGCTGCCAGTTGGGTTCGTGCCGTCGTATTTGGCAAACACCCGAATACCCAACTCTCGAGCCTCGACAGGTCCGCGCAGTTCCACAAGTGGCGTGTTGCCCTCGCCCAAGGAAATTTCTGGGGTGGCGTCGGTCACGGGCAAACGGTTGCGCCAACGGTGAATCAAACCTCGAGCGTGAAGGGTCATGGCTGTCATGACACCAGTTTAACGTTTTCGGGATGCTCGAGCGGATCAAGTTCACTAGGTTTATGCTGAACCTGTGAAGCTCGAGCCTGTCAACAATGTGGGGGAATTGCGCGAGCAAATCTGGTCGAACCTGGTGCGCGAGAACGCGGCGGCGTTCCCGATACCGCCTCACGGTCACAATCCAAACTTCAAGGGCGCTCGAGCGGCAGCCAAAAACTTGATGTTGCACCCGACCTTAATTACCTCGAGTGTGGTGCTGGTTGGCATGGAGGCGGCATTGCTGCCGTTGCGCGAAATGATTCTCGAGGCTAAAAAAACCTTGATTGTGCCACACCGAACCCTGAAGAATGCGTTTTGGAAACTCGAGAACCTCCCCAAAAAAGCGGCAAAAATCGGAAATTTTCACCTGCTCGGCTCGGGTTGCGATTTGACTGACGTGCAATGCGCGATCATTGCCAGCGTGGCGATTGATGCGGGTGGCTCGAGACTGTCCAAAGGTTTTGGCTTCGCGGCGCACGGGGCACCCGTTTCGGTCCCGACCTTCAGCATTGCCCACGAGGTCATGCTGCTCGAGAAACTCGAGTTTTCAGCCGATTCGCAGTTACAAGCTTTTGCCACGCCAGAAAGATTGATTGTTTGCTCGAGTTAAGGCTTTGCAACCGCATTTTGTATGGTTCATGACATTTCTCAGACTTGCTTGGGTATCCTGTACCTGGGAGTGACGTGAGCAATTTTTCCAATCAAGCCGAACAAGATTCTGCACAAGCCATGCGTCGCGCCTGGGTTCACAACGTGCTGCACTGGCTGCGCGGCGAATCGAACGAGCTGATCCCTTTTGAGGCAATCAAGGAACTCAAACCCATCGGTGAGCATTATGTCGGCATCCAGACCATTCCAGTCGATGCGATTATCGGCAGCGTGGACCGATACCGTGACTTTGATGACTCGTACCTGCCCAAATCGGAGCACAACGTTGACCGTTGGGTCAACATCAGGCGTTTGCAACTCGAGGGCAAAAGTTTGCCCGTGATTCAAGTCTACAAGGTCGGCGAAACCTATTTTGTCAAAGACGGCAACCACCGCGTTTCGGTGGCGGCGCTCGAGGGACAAAAATTTATTGATGCCGAAGTGATCGAACTCGATGTGATCGTGCCACCCGAACGTGGCGACGTTCTGAAAGATTTGATCATCAAGGGCGAGTACGCCAAATTTTTGATTGAAACCAACCTCGAGAGCCTCAGACCTGACCATGTTGAGATCATGTTCTCAACCCCAGGACGTTACGACATTCTGATCGATCACATCAAAACCCGCCAGTATTATCTGGGACTCAATCAGCAACGTCACGTCGATTGGCACGAAGCGGTTTGCAGTTGGTACGATAAAATCTACAGCCACATGATCCTCGAGATTCGGGATTCAAATGCGCTTGAATCATTCAAACGACGTACCGAAGCCGATCTGTACCTTTGGATGATGGATCACCGTTATTTTCTGACCGAACAACACGGGGAAGACGTTGGTTCCAAAGTCGCCACCGAAAGCTATGTCAAAAACCACTCGCCAAGCTTGACCGAGCGAATCAAAATGCGTTTTTCGAGCCTCTGGGTTTGGATCACACGTTCCTTGGAACGTTCAAAACGCTGAATCGCAAATTTTAGGGTAGAACGCTCGAGTTGTAAAACCCAAGCGTCAACCTTTGCCATTTAGTTGACACAGCCTTGTCCAAGCCTTTAGGCTCGAGATGAACACGCAGTTTTGCTGGTCAAAGTCGATTTTTTGAGTGCCAAGAAAAAGCCTCGAGATGTTCGACGTTGTTTTATTGAAGGAGGAAATCTCAGAACGTGACAAAACTCGAGCGTCAAAACAGGGGAGAACTCGATCCAGACACAGAGGAGAATGTATGAACGATTCAAACAAGACCGAAGCCGAAATTGTTGCCCGCGACATGCAAACCTTGCACAGCATGGGTTACGCCCAGGAACTCTCGAGACGCATGAAGGGATTTTCAAACTTTGCAATTTCGTTCTCGATCATCTGCATTCTCTCTGGCGGTATTAACTCGCTGGGTCAAGCCATTGCTGGCGCTGGTGGTGCGAGCATCGGCATTGGCTGGCCTCTGGGATGTTTGGTCAGCCTGATTTTTGCGCTCGGCATGGCGCAGATTGCCAGTGCTTACCCAACGGCGGGCGGTTTGTACCACTGGAGTTCGATCCTCGGCGGACGGGGCTGGGGCTGGGCGACGGCTTGGCTCAACTTGCTTGGTCTTGTCACCGTGCTCGGTGCCATCAACGTCGGCACTTTTTTCTTTTTTGTTGGTGCGTTCCCAGAACTCAAATTGGGCACCGACCTCGCCACGCAAATTGTTTTTCTGATTGTCATTACAGGCATTCAAGCCGCAGTCAATCACTTCGGTATCGGATTGACCACCAGACTCACCGATGCGTCCGGTTATTTGATTTTTGCCGTCGCCGGAATCCTAACCATTGCGCTGCTTGCCTACGCGCCAACCCATGACCTCTCGAGGCTCTGGACGTTCAAGAATTACTCTGGTGATGCTGGCGCTGGCGTCTGGCCCGCCACAGGCAGTTTGCTGGGCGTGTTCTTGTTGGGCTTGCTGCTTCCGATTTACACGATCACTGGTTTTGATGCCTCCGCGCACACCTCAGAAGAGACCAAAGACGCACAGCGCGAGGTTCCAAAAAGTATTGTCAGCAGCGTGGTGTACTCGAGTGTGGCAGGCTGGATCATGCTATGCGCGTTTGTGATCGCCATTCCGAACATGGACGATGCCGCCAAGCAAGGCTTTAACGTGTTTTTTGACACGATGGGCAAGATCATGCCATCTGGCTTGAAAACCGCGTTGTTCATCGGTATTTTCGTCTCGCAACTTCTTTGTGGTCTGGCAACCGTCACCAGCGTCTCGAGAATGATTTTTGCCTTCGCTCGAGACGGTGGTTTTCCAAGTTTTTTGCGTGGTATTCACAGCACGTTTCGCACGCCAGTCGCCGCCATTTGGACGGGGGCGTTCATCAGTATCTTGTTCACGCTGTACGCGCCAGTTTACAGCACCATTGTTTCGGTCACAGTGATTTTCTTGTTTCTCAGTTACGGAATGCCAATCGCGGCGGGGTTGCTGGCTTACGGTAAAAGCTGGACCAAAATGGGACCCTGGGATTTGGGCGGCACCTTCCGTATCGTCGCCGTCGCCGCCATTTTGGGCGTGCTGCTGATTTTTGGGATTGGTATTCAACCCCCCAATGACAAGGCACTGTATGCCGTGGTTGGTCTGGCAATCGTCTTGACCATTGTGTGGTTTGCGCTTGAGCAAAACCGTTTTCAAGGACCGCCAACCGGCGAGAGCATTGCCAAACGCCAAGTCGAAATTGCCAAAGCCGAACAAGCCCTGTCAGGAGATTAAACCCTGCCTCTGGTTTTAGGTCAAGCCTGCCCTGTGACTGGTGAGTTTTGTGCTTGATTGCGCAATGGGTCAGATGATCAACTCGAGTTTTTAAAGGGGAGCATGATGCTAGATTTTGAAGATTTTAAAACCCTCGTCTCGAGCGAAGACATAGACACGATCATTATTGCCCTGACCGACATGCAGGGTCGTCCGATGGGCAAGCGTTTGACTGCGCAATACTTTCTGGATGAAGTCGCGGCGCACGGCGCGGAGGGTTGCGCGTATTTATTGGCGGTGGACACCGAAATGCGAACCGTCAATGGCTATCATATCTCGAGTTGGGAGACAGGTTACGGCGATTTTCGTCTCAAACCCGATTTTGACACCTTGCGATTGATACCGTGGCTTGATCGCACCGCCATGATTCAGTGCGATCTCGAATGGCAAGACGGTAAGCCGGTGGTGCAAAGCCCACGCCAGATTCTCAAGCATCAACTCGAGCGCCTGAAAGACATGGGTCTCGAGTGTCTCGCCGCCACCGAACTCGAGTTTATTGTGTTTAACGAAACCTTCGAGAACGCCGCCAAAAACCATTACTTCAACCTCGAGCCTGGCAACCAGTACAACGTCGATTACAGCATTCTGGGCACAACTCGGGTCGAGCCGTTCATTGGACGCTTGCGCCGCGAGATGACGGGCGCAGGCATGTACTGCGAGAATTCCAAGGGCGAATGCAATTTTGGACAGCACGAGGTTAACTTCAAGTACAAGACCGCACTCGAGACGGCTGACGATCACGTGGTTTTCAAAAATGGCACCAAAGAAATTGCTGCCGAAATGGGGATTTCTGTCACTTTCATGGCGAAATTCAACGAACGCGAGGGCAGTTCGTGTCACATTCACATGAGTTTGCGCCGCTCGAGTGACGGGAAGCAATTGTTTCAGGTGGACGAGCAAGCCTTTCAGCATTTTGTGGCGGGACAACTGGCATGTCTAAAAGATTTCACGTTTTTTTATGCGCCAAACATCAACTCGTACAAACGATTCGCCATCGGAAGTTTTGCCCCAACCAGCATCGCCTGGGGTCGTGACAACCGCACCTGCGGCTTGCGCGTGGTCGGACACGGCGCAAGTTTGAGGCTCGAGAATCGGGTTGCAGGCGCAGACGCAAACCCGTATTTGGCGCTTGCTGCCATGATCGCAGCAGGGATTCACGGCATGGAACACAAACTCGAACTCGAGCCAGAATTTAAGGGAAATGCTTACAATTCCAAAAAACCTCGAGTTCCCAGCACCATGCGCCTCGCAAGGGATTTGTTCGCCAAGTCCAAACTTGCCAAAGCCGCGTTTGGGGATGCTGTGATCGAGCATTACGTCAATTACGCCGATGTCGAACTCGAGGCGTTTGAGGCAGCCGTGACCGATTGGGAACGCACTCGAGGGTTCGAGCGTTTGTGAGCATGTGAAACGTCCTCACATAAAAATGCGAGGCTCGAGGCATGTCTTACATCCTCGAGCTTCGTGCTTTGGTCGGTCATCGTCCCATCATCTGCCCTGGAAGTACCGTTTTAATTCTTGACGATCAAAACCGTGTGCTGCTGCAACATCGCACCGACACCAAAAATTGGGGAACAATCGGCGGCTCGAGCGAACTCGACGATTCACTCGAGCAAACCGCAATTCGTGAAGCGCTCGAGGAAGCTGCTATCACGATTCTGGAACTCGAGTTTTTGGGAATGCTTTCGGGGAAAAAGTATTTTTTTGAATACCCCAACGGCGATCAGATTTACAATGTTGGTGCTGTGTATTTCTCGAGGAATTGGACTGGAACGCCCAAAGCAGATGGAATCGAGGGTTCAGAAGTCAAGTTTTTTGCGTTGGACAAACTGCCACAATTGCAAAGCTTCTTGACCATGGATGCACTCGAGATGCTGAAAAAACACTTCGAGCGGCAAACTTAAAGCTCGAGATTGGGGAAGCCCTGATCTCGAGCTTTTGTTCCTGGGTTTCATTCAAAATACGCTGAAGTTTAAGGCATCAAAAAAATACTTGCTGAAACTTTGAAATAATCCGCCAATTGCACCGCCATACTTTTAGAAATACTTCGTTCACAGCGCAAAACCCTCGAAAGACTGGGTTGATCGATCACGCCTGCTTGCACCAAATCGGTCTGTCGGCAACCGTGCGATTCCATGAGGGCGCGTAGTACGTTCACAGGTTCACCTTGCGGCATTGCAATGTTGGAATCTTCCCAATCATTGGCATACGTCATGGCAGTATCAAGCAACATGGAATACGGGCTTTGTGTTGGGTCTGGTGCAGAAAGCTCGAGCAGTCGTTTTATCAAGTCAATGAGTTCAGTATGTTCTGTCTCGTTTCGGGGTCGGAGGAGGTTGATGACGTCAGCATTTGCTTTCCAAATGCTTGTGAGTTGTTCAGTGTTCAACATGATTTCACCTCGAGTTTCAAAACTTTGCACTCCATTTGTCATATTCCTTGTGGGTCAGAACCGCATGAACAAAAACCTTATTCCAGGCGTAAATGATGTGTGTGATGAGGCGGTATTTGTTGCCTCCAACGTTAAAAATTGTGAATTCACCGTCTTTTCTTAAAACCAAATCAGCATGAGGGTAAAACGCTCGGACTTCGTTTATCTTTTGAAAATTCATGTGCTTAAAAATTCTGTACCAACCATCAAGGGGTTGTAAGGCGTCTGGGTATTGGGTCGCAAACTCGAGTAGGGTTTTGCGAGAGATGATGTGCATATCAAAATATACATGACAAAAAGTCATGTGTCAATATAACGTCTGTATCACAGCAAAAAGCTCGAGATCAGGGCTTCCCCCAACCTCGAGCTTCAAGACCATAAACTTTACTTGTTTTTCATCAAATCGGTCATGATGTTTTTCGGCACCTCAGAGTAATGGTCAAAGAACATGCTGTAACTCGCACGACCTTGGGTCATTGAACGCATGTCGGTGGCGTAACCGAACATTTCCGAAAGCGGCACGTGGGCTTTGACGATACGGGCGTTGCCGCGCTCATCCATGCCCTGAATTTGACCGCGACGACCGTTCAAATCACCGATGATCGAACCCATGTAATCTTCTGGGGTCACAACCTCAACGCGCATGATCGGCTCGAGGATCGCGGGCGCACCTTTTTGGATGGCTTCCTTGATCGCCATGCTGCCCGCAATCTTGAACGCCATTTCCGAGGAGTCCACGTCGTGGTAACTGCCGCCGGTCATGGTGACTTTCATGTCCACAACTGGGAAGCCAATCAGTGGTCCGCTGCCGAGGCTTTCTTCCATGCCTTTTTGGGCGGCTGGAATAAATTCTTTTGGCACCTCGCCGCCGACCACGCCGTTGACGAACGTGAAACCGTTTCCGCGTTCCATCGGTTCGGCGGTGATCTTCACGTGACCGAATTGACCGCGACCACCGGATTGACGCACGAATTTGCCCTCGACCTCAACCTTGCGGGTGATGGTTTCGCGGTAAGCCACTTGTGGGTCGCCGACGGTGCTTTCGACCTTAAATTCGCGGCGTAAACGGTCCACCAGAATCTCGAGGTGCAACTCACCCATGCCCGAGATAATGGTTTGACCGGTTTCCTGGTCGGTTTTGACGCGAAACGTTGGGTCCTCTTCGGCAAGTTTGGAAAGTCCAAGCCCGAGTTTGTCCTGGTCGGCTTTGGTTTTGGGTTCGACCGCCAATGAAATCACTGGATCAGGAATTTCGATGCTCTCGAGCACGACCACTGGGTCGTTGTCACCGATCAGCGTGTCGCCCGTGCCAGCGTCGCGGATGCCCACGACTGCGCCCAAGTCACCGGCACGCAAGAACGGCACCTCCTCGCGGTGGTTGGCGTGCATTTTAAGAAGGCGTCCAACGCGCTCTTTTTTCTCTTTGCTCGAGTTGAAAACGTAACTGCCACTGAGCAGCGTGCCCGAGTAAATACGAACGAAGGTCAGACGACCAACGTAAGGATCGGTCATGATCTTGAACGCAAGCGCTGCCAACGGACCTTTTGGATCGGCTGGACGTTCGACTTCCTCGCCAGCTTCGTCGATACCGCGAATCGCTGGAATCTCGAGCGGGCTTGGCAGGTAATCAATCACGGCGTCGAGCAGCAATTGCACACCCTTGTTCTTGAGGCTCGAGCCGCAAAGCACGGGGAACATGATTTGATTGACCGTGCCGACGCGAAGCGCTTCGACCAGTTCGGCGTTGCCGACCTCTTCACCCTCAAGGTATTTCATCATGACCGCTTCGCTGGCGTCTGCCGCGACTTCGACCAGTTCCGCGCGGGCGGCTTTGGCTCTCTCAACGTATTCGGCTGGAATCTCGGCAATGCGAATGTCCGTACCAAGGTCGTTGGTGAAGAAGTGAGCCTGCAATTTGATCAAATCGATGATGCCGATAAATTGATCTTCTGCACCCATTGGCATTTGAATCGGGGCTGGTTTTGCACCGAGGCGCTCTTTAATGTCGTTGACAACCAGGCTAAAATCTGCACCTGTTTTGTCCATTTTGTTGGCAAACGCAATTCGTGGCACACGGTACTTGTCGGCTTGACGCCAGACGGTTTCAGACTGTGGTTCGACGCCTTGCGAAGCGTCAAACACAGCAACAGCGCCGTCGAGCACGCGCATCGAACGTTCGACCTCAATCGTGAAGTCCACGTGACCTGGGGTGTCAATGATGTTGACCGTCCAGTCGATGCCGTCTTTTGCCCAGACGGCGGTGGTGGCGGCGGCGGTAATGGTGATGCCGCGCTCGCGCTCCTGTTCCATCCAGTCCATGGTGGCTGCGCCCTCGTGGACTTCACCAATTTTGTGGACGCGCCCGGTGTAAAACAAGATGCGTTCTGTGGTGGTTGTTTTGCCCGCGTCAATGTGTGCCGCGATGCCGATGTTTCGGGTGAGATTCAGGTAGTTGCTGGTATCCACTTTCGCCATAAAAACCTCAGAGACTTGAATAGAATTCTTGAACTCGAGAGAAACGCTTTAAACCGACTTTGCACTTTGATGGTTCTTCAGACACCTGATTCATCGGCGTTCATCTCCTCTCGAGCCTATATTTTGGCGTGCTCGAGAATTTCTTGCTCGCAAAATATGACCTTCTTGATTCCAAGATGCACCTGACGGGCGGAATCGCTGTCGGGCTTCTCGCGTTTCAGCGTTTAGCGACCAGCCCATAGCCCATTTGGACCAAAGCCAATCGCTAATTGCCAATCGCTTTATTACCAGCGGTAGTGCGCGTAGGCGCGGTTGGCTTCTGCCATGCGTTCCACGTCATCTTTTTTCTTGATTGCGCCGCCACGACCCTGACTTGCGTCGAGGATTTCGTTGGCGAGGCGCTCGACTGCGGTGCGTTCGGCGCGGTTGTTGGCGGCACTGATCAACCAACGAAGCGCAACGCTTTGTTGACGACGTGCAGAGACGTCCACAGGCACTTGGTAGGTGCTACCACCGACGCGTCGCGAACGAACTTCGACGCGTGGTTTGATGTTGTCAAAGGCGGTCTTGAAGACTTTGAGCGGTTCATTGCCGCTCTTGTCTTGAATGACTTTGCAGGCACCATAAAAAATGCGGCTGGCAAGGTTTTTCTTGCCGTCCACCATGATTCGGTTGATGAGGGCGGAAACCACGACATCGCTATAAACGAGATCGGGTTGAACCGGACGGATTTCAGCTTGACGACGACGAGACATTCAGATCACCCTTACTTCTTCTTGGCGGGCGCTGCGCCCTTCGCTCCGGCTTTCGCCTTTTTGGTTCCGTATTTGCTACGGCTCTTGTTACGGTCCTTGACACCCTGGGTGTCGAGCACACCACGAACTATGTGGTAGCGCACACCAGGCAGGTCTTTGACACGTCCGCCGCGAATCAGCACCACGCTGTGCTCTTGAAGGTTGTGACCTTCGCCCATGATGTAAGCCGTGACTTCCATACCGTGGGACAAACGAACACGCGCAATCTTACGAAGCGCCGAGTTTGGCTTTTTGGGCGTGGTGGTCTTCACGACCGTGCAGACGCCGCGACGTTGCGGCGAGCCTTTGAGAGCCGGGACTTTGGACTTTTTGACCAAAACACGGCGACCTTTGCGAAGCAACTGCTGAACTGTAGGCATGAACTCTCCTTGGTGATGGCTCAAGTGCGACTCTCGAGCTTCGGGTTTCACGCATTCTGCGTGTCCCCCACATATTGGTCACGGTTACCATTGGCATTTGGCTTTTGCCGCGCCAACCTCAACCCAATCACCACGGGTTGAGAAACCTCGGTAATATACAGGAGAATGGGCTTGGGCGCAAGTTGAAAACACGTATTGTTTCGGATTGGCAGGCTCGAGGTTGCTGGACTTGGAACTTTTTGGGGTTTCAGCGCATACTGTAATCAGGAGGTATTGAATATGGCTTTATGGTTGGCTCTGGTGATTGGTGCGGGGGTTGGTGTGGCTTTGGCGTTTCAGCTCAAACTCACCAAACCCCAGAATTTGGGCATCGCAGGTGTGGCGGGCGGCGTGGCTGGAGTCTTGGCAAACGCATTGTTGAGTGGATTGCTGAGCGCAATTTTGGTCTTGATCGGTCAAATTGCCTTGGTGGTTGCTGGTGCAGGTGCGGCAGTCTGGGGCTTGAAGCAGGTTGGGGTCATGAAAGAAGATGCCTAAATCCCCTGAAACAGTCAACGCCGCCTCGCATCGAGGCGGCGTTTTCATTGGTGGGTCGTGTCTCTCGAGATGCCGAAATTGCGCTACCACATTCTTAAAAAAAACCTGTTCAAATGCCTTGTCGTTTGTTAAGCTCAATTCATGGAGCTTTCGCAAGCAAAAATCGTGGGCGATGACACCTCGATTCGTGTGCTTTCGGGTCGAATCACCGAAATCTTCAAAGACCGCCGAAGTTCAGAACTCGCGCCGATACGTCTGGGCAGCGCGGCACAACGGCGAAAACTGCCGACAGACCTCGAGAGTCTGGTTGGTACGGGGCGTTTGTGGGTGGTTCGGGGATTGTTCGAGATTCTCGAGTCTCAGACCAAAAATTGGAAACCCAGCGCGATTCATCTGGTGACGGACGGGATGCAAATGCGGATCGTGCGTTTGCAATCCAGTTCTGCGGCGGCGAATGTTCGATTGGATGTCAAATCTTTAAAGGTCAACCCCAATGCCAAAACATGGTCGTTTTCGGCGTTGTTTGAACCCACCTCTGAACAGCTTGATCGCTTGATTCAATCTTTACCAAACACGAATCAAAACGCGCAAACTTGGTGAAAGAAATCAAAAAATCTCGAGGGTCAGGCATTGACCCTCGAGATTCTAAAATTTTTGGGTTATTTCTTGACTTGATCTTTTAAGGCTTTGCCTGGTTTGAAGGCTGGGTACTTGCTGGCAGGAATCTTAATTTTGGTGGTTGTGCCAGGACGCACGCCGGTACGGGCTTTGCGGCTGCGAACCTCGAATGTGCCAAAGCCTGTGATTTGGACTTTGTTGCCCTTGTCCAGGGCGCTGGCAACTTCGGCGACAAAAGAATCCATGAAGGCTTTCATGTCTTTCTTTTTGGCTTGGTTTTTCTCGGCGAGAACGTCAATTAAATCCGATTTGGTGAGGGTCTTTTTCTTTGCCATGATGATTCCTCCAGATTTGCGCCTGCTTTGGATTTTAAAGATAAATCGAGGATGTCCCATAATCCAAACCGATTCACTCTTGTGTCAGCGAGTGCGCTTGGGACGAAGTATAACATGGGAATTTCAATCTAAACAAGTGGTACACGATGTTTATTTTGTATAAGGTTGATTTAATCCGAGCCAGTGAGGATTTATTTCTTTGATGCTGTGTTGCACGTGAAAAACGGCATTTTATAGTTCTGTTTAAAGGATGATTTGCGTCATAATGTTGTGTGGGGGCAGAAAAAATCTCAGTCAATACTCATTACAAAAGCACACTTGCAAATTGCTGACACTTCAATTCAGAAACCTTTTATAGACAGCAAACTAAAGTTTTTCACCAACCTTGGACGCCCGAATCTGAGCCACCACCCGATCACCAATGAACGGAAAGGCATTCTCGAGAAAAATCAGAAAGCGGTACCATCCAGGAACCACCGTTTCAGCCCTTGGATGCTCGAGAAGCTGTTGAACCGCCCTGGCAACAATTTCTGGACCTGGCATTGGCAAGGGTCTGCCCTTGTCGGTCAGTGGCGTGCGAATAAAACCAGGTGACACCAATGAGACATGAACCCCTGTCCCAGCCAATTCGCGGCGCAAACTGAGCGAAAAACCGCGCAGCCCAAATTTGCTCGCAGAGTACAAACTCGAGGTTCCAATATGCCCCGCCACAGACCCAATATTGATGATGTTGCCCGCCTTGTGCTCGAGCATTTGGGGCAACACCAAACGCGTCAACTCGACCACGGCAATGAGGTTGGTTTGCAAAGTCAACACCGATTTTTCTGGTGGCAACGTCCACCAATGTTTTGCCCCGTTGTCCACGCCCGCGTTGTTCACCACCGCATCGATCCGACCAAATATCGCGTTCGCCCGTGCGACCAGCCGCTCGAGGTCGCCAGGTTTGTTGACATCAGTCGGCGCAATCGTCACGCGCTTGCCCGAAGGGTTGATCTCTGCCGCCAACGCCTCGAGTTTGTCCGTGCGCCGTGCCGCCAGCGTCACCCGACAACCGTTTGCCACCAGCAGCCTCGCCGTCGCCTCGCCAATGCCACTGCTCGCACCAGTGACGATCACATGTCTTCCGCCCGAACCTTCTATGCTCATGGTTACAGCCTATCAGGAACATGACAAACTCAAGTCACGGTAATCTGAGGGTCATGAGCCAGATTGACTTGATTGAACTTGCACCAAAAATATTTTACCTTCCAGGCGCGGTCAACGTTGGCGTGCTCGAGACACCAGACGGCGGCGCGTTACTGATCGATTCGGGATCTGACAAAGACCATGCCAAAAAAATTCTAAAAGCCTGCCGCGCAAAGAACCTCGAGCCTCGCGCCATCGTCAACACCCATTCGCACGCCGACCATTACGGCGGCAATGCCTTCCTTCAAGAAACCTGCGCCATTCCCGCTTATGCCCCAATTTTCGAGGAAGCCATCATCAAGTACCCGATTCTCGAGCCGATGTATTTGTACAATGGCGTGCGCCCACCCAAGACCTTGCAGAACAAGTGGTTGATGGGTACACCGAGCGGCACAAAAATCTTGAACGAACCTGGCTTCAAAACCATCTGCGACCTCGAGCTGGAACTGATCGACGTTGGCGGTCATGCTGCACAGATGTTCGCCGTCAAATACGGCAATGTGCTCTTCGCCACCGATGCCGTTTTTGGGCTTCCCACCCTCGAGAAACACCCATTGCAATTCGCGGTGGACATTGCCAGACAACGTGAAAGTATTGAAGTTATTCGGGAAGTTGAAGCTCAAATGTTGCTGCCAGGACACGGCGAACCGACAACAGATTTTTCAGAGATTTGCAACGCCAATCTCAGTGCGATAGAACGCGCCAACCGCGCCGTTTTTGCCGCCTGTCAAAACCCCAGCACTCTCGCTCAAATTTTGGCTCGAGTTTGTTCAACCTTCCAGATTTCCATGATCTCTGTCTCGAGTTACGTGCTAAATCAAACCGCTGTGCTCGCGCATTTGGTGGAACTCGAGGAACGAGATTTGGTGCGGCAGGAGATTCTCGAGAACGTCTTGGTTTGGAAGATTCTGTCGTGATCTTTCTTGAACCTTGGGTGGCTGCGAAATCTTCCAATGGATTGGAAGCGCAACTCAAAATTGAACTTTCAAAAAATCATGTTTTACAAAATCTCGAGTGGACAATAATTGCTAGCAGATACGATCAAGACGATATTTTGTTACAAATCAAAGACGAATCCCGAGTTGCCGAAGTCCATTTGACCTGGGGAAACAAACCAGATACCCATCCACAATTTCCGAGTACTGTTTTCTACCCGAGTTTTGAAGAATGGTTAAAAACTCAAGGTACCGATTAAATCTCCTCAAACACTTCCGCATAAAACCCAACAGGAACTTTGGTCACCTCGGGACGCGGCTTATGCCCACTGACCCCCGCCAAATGGTCGATCAAATCCCCAATCACGGCACTGGCAGTCACCATGCCACCAGCGCCGCCACCTTGAACGATCACCGTGCCGCAGGCGTCACCGTTAAAAAGCAGGGTGTTGCGGCTCGAGGCGGCTTGCGCGAGCGGATGGTCTGCATCGAGAATCACGGGACGGACTTTGGCTTGCCACTCTGAACCGTTTGGCACGATGCTGCCGACCAGTTTGACACGCTTGCCGTTTTTGACGGCGGTCTGCACGCGTTCGCTCGAGAGTCCCTCAATCCCTTTCACCTCGAGTTTTGCAAAGGCGAAATCTGGGTCAACGGTCATTCGTGCCAGCACACACAGTTTGTGCGCGGCGTCAAAACCGCCAACGTCGAGGGTCGGTGGGTCTTCGGCATAACCCAAGTCTTGGGCTTCAATCAGTGCGTCGTCGTAACTTGCGCCAGCTTCCATGCGGGTCAAAATGTAATTGCAAGTTCCAGATAAAATCGCGTGAAGCTCGAGCGTGTCGGAGCTGCGGAGTGTCCCACAAAGTGGTCCAATCACTGGCGTTCCCGCCATGACCGAGGATTCAAAATAGAGTTGACCATTTTCAGAATATGGTTTTAAAGCATCCCAGCGTTCGGCGAGCACGGCTTTGTTGGCGGTGATAATCGGCTTGCCAGCTTTTAATTGCCCCAGCATGAACTCGAGGACTTTGGTCGTGCCGCCCATTAAAGCCAGTACAATATCGGCTTGCTCGAGCACGGCTGGGTCGTCACTGAAGGTGACGTTGGGGTACTCAAATTCTCTGGTCTTGTTGGGGTCGCGCACCAGAACGGGGGAGAGGTGCAGGTCAAAACCCATGTGCTCAAATAAAGCTTTGCGTTTCCAAAGCAGGGACAGCGCGCTGCTGCCCACCGTACCGCCGCCGATGATGCCAATGTTCAAACGCTTCATGCCTCCTAGTATACCCGTTGGTATACCAAAATTAAAGTTCTAAACAATTTGAACTGGCAATCATTCAAACTCGAGATAGACTGAATCCATGATCGATTACGGTGTGCTCTGCATTGAAGACCAAAGCGAAGGATTGGCAGCCGTGCGCAAAATGCTGCCTGAACCACAATTTAAAGAAGTGATGCTCGAATCAGTTCCAGACGAAAATGCTTCGATCAGGCGGGTTTTGCGAACAATGGTTGAGCTGCGTGGTTTGCCTCTGGTACTGACCATTGGCGGTTCAGGCGTTGGCATCCGCGAGCGTGTGCCTGAAGTGACGCTCGAGTTGATCGAACGCCAAATTCCTGGAATTGCCGAGCTGGCACGACTGGCAGGCATTCAGAAATCGCGTCGTGCCGCGTTGTGGCGCGGCGTGGCGGGTTACAAGGGCAAGACCCTGGTCATCAATCTTCCAGATTGGGAAACGGCTGTCGCCATAGAGGCGATCATGCCCGTTTTGCCCATCACGATCAAAAATCTGAACGGATTGTAAAACCAGTCAATGCCATTCGAGCAACAAGCACTCCCAAAAACGTTTTTATGCACCAATACCAAAACCACGGCTCGAGTGACCTTACAGCCCCATCTGAAGCGCTGTAAGACTCATCCTGAACACCCTTTGACCCAAGTTGTCTTGGGCGGAACCAGAAAAACTCGGGAAAACAGTTTTGAGGCTCGAGAAACACTTCAAATCCATTTGATTTTTGGCTAAAAAACGTGTCAGGTAAGGTGAACATAAGGTTCACCGCTACAAAGACCAAGATTCGAGAAATCATCTTGAGTTGAGAATTGACTTTCCCTAATAGCAAACGGCGCGTATACTAAAAAGCGATGAGCACCAATAAAGTACGTTTAACCGCCAAAGGCTATCAAAAACTCAAAGAAGAACTCGAGCATCTTCAAACCGTCGAGCGCGACAAAATCAGCGCCTTCATGGCAGATGTCATGAGTGAGGGCGACATCAGCGAAAACTCTGGTTACGACGACGCCCGTGCCAAAATGGGGGCGCTCGAGAGTCGGATTTTTGAACTCGAGGGTGTGCTGTCACGCGCCGAGATTGCCGATGAGGACGAAGGCATCGACGTGGTTGGGATCAGCGCCACCGTTAAACTGGACACCACGCTTGGTGGACGCGACGAATTTACAATCGTCAGCACCCACGAGGTTGATCCAAAAGCTGGGCGCATCAGTGACGAAAGTCCGATGGGCATGGCATTGATGGGACGCAAGGCAGGGAATACGGTCACAGTCAATGGACGCAAGCTTAAAATTTTAGCGATTCGATTCGAATAAACCAGCAATCAAAACCATGAGGCTCGAGCTTATAAAAGCTCGAGCCTCATAAATTTGTATCTTTAAACGCTGAAGCCGAACATTCGCATTTGCCGCTTTCCGTCTTCAGACATTTTGTTGGTCGTCCACGGTGGAGTCCAGACAAAATCGACATTCACGGCTTTGACACCCTCCAGGCGCATGACGGCAAGCTCGACATCGGCTCGGATCATGTCTTGAACTGGGCAACCGACACTGGTCAGGGTCATTTCGATGTCCACAATCCCATCTTCAGAGACATCACATTTGTAGACCAGTCCAAGGTCAACAATGTTGACCGGAATTTCGGGGTCTTTGACGATTTTCATTGCCTCGAGAATCGTGTCGCTTGATGGGATGTCACCCTCGCCATTCAGAGCAATTTCGCTGGCTGGCGGCAGGATAACAGCAGTTTCTTCACTCATGATGCGCCTCCAAATTCGACTGGCAGCCCCTCATCGTGCCATGCCTTGATGCCACCCTCGAGGTTGGAGAGTTTAAAACCGTGCTGGGCGGCGAATTGTGCGGCTTGGGCGCTGCGAACGCCACCGGCACAGATCAGCACAATTTCTTTGTCTTTGGGCATTTCCAGGTAACGGTCTGCAAATTCTGAAAGTGGAATCAGGGTTGCGCCCGGAACTCGAGCCTCTTCGAATTCGTTTTGTTCGCGCACGTCAATCAAGACTGCGCCGTTTTCAAGGCGTTTTTTGGCGGTCAGAGGGTCAACTCGGTCAAACATGCGGGCATTGTACCTCGAGAGTCCTGGGTCGTTTGTAGCCTTCGCGTCGTGCGGACAACTGACAAGACTTGTAAAAGGACTAGAATCAGACGGTGAATCGTTTTACACCCGCCCAAATTCCTGAGAATGCAATTCTGATTGATGTCCGTGACGAACTCGAGGCGATGGCATCGCCGCTTGAGGTGCTCGCAGGTCAGCGCAGCGTCATTCGAGCGCCTTTGTCCGACCTCGAGGATGGGGTCACTCCCGAAATTCCAAAAGATGCACAGGTGATTGTGATTTGCGGCAACGGCTCAAAAGGTGAACTGGCAGGCGCATACCTTCAAGCCGCAGGTGCGAACAATATCAACGTGCTTGAGGGCGGGTTTCGGGCTTGGAAACGCGAATTTGAGGGCGAGAACACGCTCGAGTTTCGGATTCTTGAAATCAACAACATCCGCGATGCACTCGCACTTCAATCCAAACTCGAGTTGCTGCCAGGCGTTCGCATGGCAGGCGTCGGCAGTGATGGTTTGACCGTGTTGCGAGGCGTCACAACCCTTGAGCAATTGAAATTGCAACTGAATCTGCTCGGCTTCTCGCTCGAAGCATGACCAGATTGAAAGCTTGAGCATTAATTGTCGCGTTCAAACAAAAACCCGAGGTTGTATTTGAAACCCTCGAGCAAACCCCATTCGCGCCACTGCTCAGGAATTTCGATACGCTCGAGATCATCGGGTGAATTGACGGTTTTCCCGAGCTTTAGCATCTGTTGAATGTATGATTTCATGCCTGGAATCAATTGACGATCACTGGGTTGCCCGTGTCCTGGCAGAATCGTTTTGAAGTTCAGACCCTCGAGTTTGGACAGCGTTTCAAGCCAAAGTTCTGGATTTCCGTGCCCCATAAAACCAAGGTTTTTCTCGAGCACTACATCACCCGCAAAAAGTATTTCGTCATCGATCAGCAACACCGAATCCGAACCCGTGTGACCAGCAAACTCGAGCATCGTGGCGCTGTGTTTAGAGCCATGAAACTCGAGAGAGTGTTGAAACCCGACATTTGGAAAAGTCGGTTTTAGGGTTTTCACAACCTCGAGTTCGGATTGCCATTCTCGAATTTGCGCCTCGAGAATTTTGCATTTTATGGCTGAAGTCTCGAGAGAAAGTTTTGTCTGGGTTTTCTCGAGCGAGGCTGGAAAATTGACCGTCTCAGACTGAAAACGCGCCATTCGTTCTTGTATCAAACCTCGGGTCACAACACTCGAGATGATCTGACAACCAGCAAAAACCTGGTTGCCCCGCGTGTGGTCCATGTGGTGATGCGAATTGACCAGAATTGAAACGGGCTTGCCAGTCAATGCTTCGGCGGCACGGCGCAAATCCCTCCCTGCCAACTCGGAAGCCAGCGAATCCCAAACCAAGGTGAAATCACCAAAATCGACAATCCCAGCGTTGGAAACCGTCATGCCAGCATCGCTCGAGATGGCGCCAAAAACGCCATCTGATAATTGCTCGAGTTGAAAATACTTGGATTCAAACAAACGCATCCAGCGATTCTAACAAGCCAGTACGCACTTTGACGCATCTCAAAGAACGCTCAACAATTTAAACTGCTGGAATGAAAAAAATTGACAAACACGGGGAACTCGAGAAAGAGCCATTTTCGTACCGAGCCACCAAAGACGGTTTGGTGTTCCTCGAGTATCAAGGCGCAACCGTCAAAACCATCGCGGGCGAACCCGCCAAAAATTTTTTGAAGAAAGCTGCCGTGCTCGAGGGTTTGGCGTTACAACTCGTGCTGGCAAAACTGACTGGAAATTTCAAACACGGCAACGAAAAATAGGGGAGGGTCAAACCTCACCTCAAGCGAAATCGTATAGTACCCAGAGCATTTCAATTCAATATTCAAATTGAGGTTTTTATGGGTTTACTTGAGGTTTTTGGCACTGGTTCATGGGCAGCCCCCGAAATCACGGGCGTTGGTCGTCTGGCATCACGCACCCCACTGATTTCATACTCGAGCATCGAAACGGCTCGAGCCGAAAATGCTGAATGGCTGCAAAACCTGGACGGTCGTTGGAAATTTCTAATGCTCGAGCGTCCAGAATTGCTCGAGGAACAACACGTCTCGAGCGCGACCGATACCAAAAAATGGGATGGGATCAATGTTCCTGGAACCTGGAACACGCAAGGTTGGGGACAGCCGCATTACACGAACGTCATCATGCCATTCAGGAACGATCCGCCAACAGTTCCAGCCGCCAACCCGACAGGCGTTTACCGTACAACTTTTAAAATCCCCAAAACCTGGACAAAACGCCGCACGATCTTGCGCATTGGCGGTGCGGACAGCTTGCATCACGTTTTTGTGAATGGCGTGGCGATTGGCATGGGCAAGGACACCCGGGTGACCAGCGAGTACGACATCACCGATCAACTCAAAACCGGTGAGAACACCCTGGCAATCGTAGTCGTGCGCTGGTCGGACGCCACCTGGCTCGAGGATCAAGACCAGTGGTGGTTGGCGGGCATCACGCGCAGCGTCGAACTCTTGAGCGTGCCCGAAACCCATATTGTTGATGTGTTTGCCACCGCAGGATTGAAAGACGATCTCCAGACCGGTACGCTCAAACTCGAGGCGGAAATTCGGTTTAGCAACGTGCCACAAGCGGGTTGGAAGCTCGAGACGCGGCTCGAAACATTGACTGGTAAAACCGTGAGCATGACACCCGTCAAACTGGCAGACTTGACGCCTCCCCGATTTGGGTTTTCTCAACCCAAACAAGAAAAAAGCTCGAGCGTCACCGCCCAAATTCCAACCTTTGACCGCTCGGGTTTTATCATGGAGGGCGTGTCTGGCGATTCTTTTCCAGGTCATGCGATAGCCTGGCAATGCGACGTTCCAGGCATTGAGGCTTGGAGCGCCGAAGCCCCCAATCTTTACCGCCTGATCTTGACCCTGCTCGAGCCTTCGGGAGAGGTTGCGGAAGTGGTCACGCAGCGCCTTGGGTTTCGCAGCGTCAAAATCAAATCTCGAGAATTGCTGATCAACGGGCAAGCGGTTTTGATGCAAGGCGTCAATCGTCACGACCACGACGACAAAACGGGCTGTGTCGTCAGCCGTGAAACGATGCGCCTCGACCTTGAGACCATGAAACGCCACAACATCAACGCCGTGCGAACCTCGCATTACCCGAGCGACCCGTACCTGTACGATCTCGCCGATGAACTTGGGCTTTATGTGATCGCGGAAACCAACCTCGAGACGCACGCTCGGTTTTCGCAACTTGTACACGACCAGCGCTATCACATGGCTTGCCTTGATCGCATCACCCGCATGGTGCGGCGCGACAAAAACCATGCCAGCATCATTGGCTGGTCGCTGGGCAACGAGAGCGGCTACGGTGCAATTCATGACGCCATGGCAGCATGGACGCGTCATTTTGACCCGAGCCGATTTGTCCATTACGAGGGTCCGCACCGTTGGGACATTGGCGCGAGCAAAGACAATTACGGTTTGGCAGCCACCGATGTGGTCTGCCCGATGTACCCAACGTTGACCGATATTATCGCCTGGGCAACTCGAGCCGCCGATTCTCGCCCGCTGATCATGTGCGAATACTCCCACGCGATGGGCAATTCCAACGGTGGGTTCAACGATTACTGGAATGCGGTGCGCGAAAATCAGGGTTTGCAGGGCGGTTTTATCTGGGAATGGATTGACCACGGTATCAAAACCAAGCACAAAAATGGACGCGAATTTTGGGGTTACGGCGGGCATTTCGGCGACGAACCAAACGATGGCGCATTCATTCAAGACGGACTGGTGTTCCCAGACCGCACCCCGCATCCCGCCATGCAGGAAGTCAAGCACGTCTGGCGTCCAGTTCGAGTCAGTGGCGTGGATGTCAAAAAAGGCAAAATCAGTATCAGCAACGAACGGTTTTTTACAACTTTAAGCGACCTCGAGTGTCGCTGGGAACTTCTGGCAGACGGCATTAAAGTCCAAACGGGCAAACTCGATCTTCCAGAAATCAAAGCTCAAACCGCCGCAACGCTCGAGCTACCCTACGACCTCAAATCGTTACCCAAAGGCGTTGAAGTCCACTTGACCTTGCATTTCTTGCAGAAAAAAGCCACACCCTGGGCGGCAAAAGGATTTGAAGTCTGCTGGGATCAACTCGAGTTGCCACGCACCAAAGCCAGAGCAACCCGTGGCGAGATGACTTTCTCAAGTTTTCTACACGATGAAAACGTTTTGATGCTGATTGGCACTGAGGGTACATTTGTTTTTGACAAGCCAACAGGAACGTTAATTGACATTTTGAAAGGTAAAAAATCCTTTCTCGCCGCGCCGCTCGAGCTGGCGGTTTGGCGCAGTTATATCGACAATGACGGTGTGCCACCGGGTATGCTGGGCATTCCAGGAATGCGAACCTGGTGGATGGAATGGGATTTGCCAAACAGCCCAATTGAAACCCTCGAATCCAAATGGAACCACGATTCTGGCGTGCTCGAGGTGTACAGCCACCAACGCATCAAGGCGGGCAACAACGCCGTGCTCGAGCACAAGCAATTGATCGTTGCCACCGGTGCTGGACTCGAGTTTCACCATGAAGTGATTGTTCCCGCGCAACTGGATGACCTGCAACGATTGGGTATGAAATTTGTTCTGCCTGCCGGATTTGAAAAACTCGAGTGGTTTGGACGTGGACTTGTGGATACCTATTCCGACCGCAAGGGTGCACCGCTTGCAGTTCATACCTCGAGCGTCACCGATCAATACGTGCCGTACTTGCGACCTCAAGACCACGGGCACCATGCCGATACGCGCTGGGCAAGTATTGGTAGCAAAAACGCTAGCCTAAAACTCACCGCACTCGAGCCGAGCACCATCAGTTTTGCGGCGCGTCATCACAGCGACCTGCTACTCGAGCAGGCGACCGTCACCGCAGAACTCGAGGCGTCACCGGAAACATTTGTCTATGTCGATCACATGCTGCGTGGACTTGGTACGGGTTCTTGTGGACCTGACACGCTCGAGCAGTACCGAATTAAAGCTGGACGGTATGAGTGGAGTTGGTCGCTCGAGTTATCGTAAGTCCATCCTCATCCCCGACCCTTCTTGCCCTTAAAGCAGCACCTTCGGGCTTGGGCGCTTCTCCCGCTAGCGGGAGAAGGAAGTTTTATTGTGCTACACAATTGGACTGAGTTTCTATTTTCGCTCGAGTGCCTTCAATGCTTCGCGTTTGCTGAGGTTTGAAAGTACGTTTTGATGCTCGAGGACGAAGCTTTGTACGGATTCAGGGTTGACGTAAGAATATTCCCGCAATGCCCAACCGATGGCTTTGCGAATGAAAAATTCACCGTCGTGCGCATTCTCGAGGATGAATTTGAAAAGACGTGCTTCGTCGGTTTTACCTTTCAATCCGAGTTGATGCAGTATCGCGGCGCGGCGCAACCAAAATTTTTCGGTCTGTGCCCAGCGCTCGAGTATCGGGATTGATTCGGGAAACTTGATACTGATAGCCCCAACGTTGTGCACCAAGGAATCAACGCTGTCCCACCAACTTTTCTCGAGGAATAATTTCTCGAGCAATTCTAAATGTTTTGCCTCGAGTTTTTTACGTTGCCATGCCAGATAATCGCAAGCTGCGTATTGGTACTCGCGTTCAGGCATTGCCCACAACTCGAGCACCAAATTTTCGTCTATGGGGTTTTGCGGAGCGCCAGCCTCGAGCAGCGCAGCTTTGACCAGCTTTCTTCTTTCGGGCGATGGAATGCCCAGAAACCCAAATTGATCCCGCATGTACGCGCTCATGGTTGCGGCTCGAGCTTGGTTACGGTGAGGTTCGAGTGTGTTTTTAAGATGCAGTAGAATCGTTTGCATTTTTTAGGGTTCACTGTGAAGTTTTGGGTTGAGGCTTAAGATGTGCAATCCTTTCACAGATTCAAAATCCTTGACATTGTGCGTGACCAGCACGAGATCATGCTCGAGGGCAGTTGCGGCAATCCAGGCATCACTTCTGGCAATGTTTCGTCCAATTCGACTGACTTGAACGCGTAATGTTGCCCAATAAACAGATGTCGAATTGCTTGGTTCGATCAATGTGTAATCAGTAAGATAATCTTCCAATTTTTGGAGTCGTGTTGCGCCCCAACCGTCTAAAAAAGCGCCAAACCGCATTTCACCAAAAGTTTGTAACGCCACAAATCCTTGGCGACCAATTAAAAGATGTTGATAATTGGTCGCAAGTGAATGTTCGTTAAAGATATAACTCAGAACATCGGTATCGATCAAAACAGGTTTACTCGAGCTATCAAATTTCATCTTTGCTTTTCAGCCATGATTTCTATCATTTTGCGTTCTCGAGTGCTCATTCCAGTTTTTTGATCTTTTGGGCTTTCTTCTCGCTCTTTGCGCAGAATTCGATCAAATGATTCACGTTCTTTGGCGCTGACACCTGAAGTGATAAGGTTCTTAAAATTTAATGGTGGTTTTGCTTTTTTCAGCAATGCTGCGTGTTTTGGATTGATTGTTTCGAGTCGGGCATCAATGTCTTCGATGAGGTCGCCCAATTTCACGTTTTCTCCAGTAATTGTTTCCAACCCTGCCAGTACCGCACTGACTGTGTCCAAATCGATGCGTTTGGATGGTTTTCGCGCCAAGGCGTAAACCGTGTTTGGAGACAATTTTGAAACTTGCACCACACGGTAAGCACTGATGTTGTGCTGCTCGAGATATTTGCCAAGGTTGAGTCTCAAAGTCATGCTACCAGAATAACATAGTATTAAGAATTGGTAGTGTTTTTACTCGAGCAACAAATCTTGTGGCAGTTCATAACCCAAATGCACGTAAGCGTGCGGCGTCACCATCCGTCCCCTTGAGGTGCGTTTGATAAATCCCAGTTGGATCAAATAAGGCTCGTACACGTCTTCAATCGTCAGGGCATCTTCAGAAATCGCGGTGGCGAGCGTCTCGAGTCCCACAGGTCCACCCGCGAATTTTGTCACCATCATCTCGAGCAATTTGACATCGCGTTCGTTGAGTCCAACCGTGTCATAACCCATTTTGTCCAAGGCATCCTCAGCCCTGGCTTTGGTGATGACTTCCTCGCCCGAAACTTGGGCGTAATCGCGCACGCGGTTTAAAAGGTTTTTGGCAATTCGCATCGTGCCCCGCGCCCGTGCCCCAATTTCGAGTGCGGCGTCGGGTTCGATGCTGTAGGCACGAATGATGGCTTCCCGCTCCAGGCTCTGGGCGAGTTCTTCGGGGCTGTAAAACGCCAGGTGCTCGATGATGCCAAACCTCGAGCGCATTGGTCCGGTGATCAAACCAGGACGGGTGGTTGCGCCGATCAGGGTGAAACGCGGAATCGGCAGTTGAATGCTCCTTGCCGCTGGACCTTGCCCGATCACAATGTCGAGTTTGAAATCTTCCATCGCCGGGTATAGGTGCTCCTCGGCAACGCGCCCGAGCCTGTGAATCTCGTCGATGAACAGCACGTCGCCCTCCTCGAGCGAGTTGGTGAGGATTGCCGCGAGATCGCCAGGTTTTTCGATGGCGGGACCCGAAGTGACTTTAATGTTCACACCAAGTTCGGCGGCAATGATGTGCGCCAACGTGGTTTTGCCCAAGCCAGGAGGTCCAAAAATAAGCGTGTGGTCAAGCGCCTGCCCTCTGGCTTTGGTTGCCTCGAGATAGACCGATAATTTGGCTTTCAAACGTTCCTGACCGACGTAATCCTCGAGTCGGCGTGGACGGTTTGCACCTTCAAAATTGGGGCTGGGTTGGGTCACAGGACAATCACGAGATGATTATATTCTGTTTTCAGCGAAATCTGGAGTGATTAAAGCCACCAACTTGAGCACGCACAAGTTCAATCCTTAACCAAAGCCAGTATATTGAACGTGTGTTGAACAAAAATCACTTTGGAATCGTACTTTTAAGCCTCGAGACGAACCTATGAAACTCGAAGATTTGGGCTGGAACGCGTATTTTGCCGAGCAATTTGAAAAACTCAAAACCGAAGACAGTTTTGCGGCTCGAGTGTCTGTGGTTGAAAAAGAAGCCTTTATCATCAGCTCCGAACACGGGGTGCAAAAAGCCAGCGTGTCAGGAAATTTTCGGTTCGCCGCCCTGGTTCGCAGCGAATTTCCAGCCGTGGGCGATTGGGTGATCGTGCGCGAAAACCCTGTCGATGATGAGCAAACCATTCTGGCGGTCTTGCCGCGCAAAACCTGTTTCTCGAGATCGGCAGTCACGGGCAAAGACCGGTTGGGGAACGCGGTCATGAGTGAGCAGGTGCTTGCTGCCAACCTCGATTACGTGTTTGTGGTCATGGCGCTTGACAACGATTTTAACTTGCGCCGCGCCGAGCGTTACGTGATTGCCGCCAAAAGCAGCGGTGCAGAACCCGTGCTGATTTTAAGCAAAGCCGATATTTCTCCTGATGTGCCAAGTCTCATTGCCCAACTCGAGAAAGCCTGCCCTGGGGTGCCAATTTTTGCGATCAGCAAGTTCCAAACTTCGACGCTCGAGGTGCTGAAACCTTACTTGAGCAAGGGTAAAACCGTGGTCTTGATCGGGTCTTCTGGCGTCGGAAAATCCACGCTCATCAATCTGCTGCTCGAGTCAGACCAAGCCAAAACGGGTGAGTCTCGAGTTGGTGACGGCAAGGGACGGCACACGACCACCTGGCGCGAGTTGTTCGTGCTGCCAGGTGGTGCGGTCTTGATCGATAACCCAGGAATCCGCGAGATCGGCGTTTGGACGCCCAGCGTCGAAGACACCTTTGCCGACATTGAAGCGCTCGCCAACGAATGCCGCTACAGCAAATGCACGCATACCAAAGAGCCAGGTTGTGCCGTGCTGGCGGCTTTAAAATCGGGCAAACTCGAGAAAAAACGCTATCAGAATTATCAAATTCTGGCACAAGAGGCGGGTTTGATTCGCACGCAAATGTCCAACAAAATCAGGTCCAAAATCCATGAGAAACAACGCAAGCAAGGAAACGCCAAAACCAGAAAGTAAAGCTCGAGCGTAGCGACCCAAGCCCGTGAACGCGAGTAGCCCGTGAGGTGCTGTCTTACGAGCAAGAAGGTGCATTTTTTTTAGGGTCAAGAAGCGAGGCAAGGGATTGGTACTACTCGAGTTCAAACCTCAATCGGAGCTGGGAAAGTTTCACGAAACGAGAATGCAAATTCGCTCGAGCCATTTAGGCGCAAATGCTCGAGGCGTTCTTTGGACTCGGTGACCGTCGGAACATGCCCTGTCGGAATCCACCACATCACAACCATTGCCTCTGACACTTTTTCAAACCATTCGGCACGGCGCTTGAAAATATCGGTGTGCGCACTTTGGTAAACATAATTTTTTAGGTTTTCGAGGTTTTCCCAAACGCTCATGTTGACGATGGTGAAGTCATCTTCAAACGGACGCAAGCTGGTGGCGTCATTGCCGTCGCCCTGCAATCGCCAGACAAAACCGTCGCTCGAGTCTGCAAGCGCGTTGATGCGGTCAAGGTTGTTCACAAAATCAGCCATTTTGTGCGACTCGAGCGGGAAACGCATTTTGGCGATGTTGAGTTGTGCAAGTTGATACGACATGACTCGAGTTTACAATGACCAGACTTTAAGCTGTTCGCCGCCTGAAAATTGACTTGAATCAATTCAGCCCAAGCGATATTCATCAAACTTCAAACGTTAAAGAAAGTGTGCTGCAACCAATTTCAATTGCATTGCCCTTCATATGGATTCCACCTCGAGATGGCTATACTACCGTGAAGTCTACCAATCGGGTTGACTGCTCAACATTTGTTTTTCGTATACAGGAGTTCATATGAAACGTTCAGCATTCGTCGGTATTTTACTGTCCGCAATTGTCCCAGCTTTCTTGTTTCACAGCAGTGCTGCAACGCCAAGCATTGTCGGTGTTGCCTCGGGCGACCCGCAGTTCAGCACCCTGGTCACGGCTTTAAAAGCCGCCGGTTTGGTCAAAACCTTAGAGGGCAAAGGACCGTTCACGGTCTTCGCACCGACAAACGCCGCGTTTGCCAAAATCAAAAAAGCCGATCTGGATGCGCTCCTCAAAAACAAAGCCGAGTTGACCAAAGTGCTCTTGTATCACGTGGTTGCGGGTAAAGTCATGGGTGCGGATGCCATGAAAATGAACGGCAAAATGGCAAAAACTGTTGAAGGCTCGAGCCTCAACATTGCCGTGATGGGCAAGGTGCTGAAAGTGAACGACGCCACCGTGACCAAGGCAGACATCGAAGCCTCCAACGGCGTGATTCATGTGATTGATACGGTATTGATGCCAAAAATGATGAAGTAAGTCACGTCTAAACAAGAAATGCGCGGTTCTTTTAGGGATTGCGCATTTCTTGATTTCAAGCCAACGGCTTTTCCATCTCGAGTTTCAAAAACGACTCGAGCACCACTTTTGGAAGCCCGTTCTGAATTGGTTCATGACTGCTGAAAAACACGCACTTCAAGCTCGAGTTTACCAGCCAGACGGTCATGTTCTCGCTCGAGGTCAAAGGTGGTTTGAAGGTTCATCCAGAAGCGTTCTGAAGTGCCAAAAAAATGTGCAAGACGCAACGCGGTGTCGGCACTGATACCGCGTTTCCCATGAACAATTTCGTTGATTCGACGTGGTGGAACACTCAAGGATTTTGCCAGACGGTATTGGGAAATGACAAGTGGTTTGAGGAATTCCTCGAGCAACACCTCACCTGGGTGAATTGGCGATAATTTATTGATTTTCATGTTGCTCCTTTCTGGTTTTCTTTCAGTGATAGTCCACAATTTCCACGTCGAAAGCATCGCCATCTTTCCACTTGAAACAGATTCGCCATTGATCGTTGATGCGGATGCTGTACTGCCCTTCTCGGTCACCAAATAATTTCTCGAGTCGATTGCCTGGAGGCACAAGCAGGTCTTGAAGAACCGTTGCGGCTTCGAGCATGACCAATTTGCGTAAGGCGGTACGCAGGATATCGGGTGGTAATTTGCGAACTGGTTCACGGGCAAACAGTCTGGCGGTTTCTTCATCTGCGAAATTCCAGATCACATAAAAAGCATAACGTTTTGCGTTATGCTTTTCAAGCCAACGGCTTTTCCATCTCGAGTTTCAAAAACGCCTCGAGCGCCACATGCGTCATCACATCCACCCCGCGCTGCAAAACCTCTTCTGGTTGGTGTGCCTTGTCGCCCACGTAATTCGAGACGGTACAAACACAGCCCGCCTCGACGCCGCGCAACATGGCTATCGTAAAAATCGCGCTGGCTTCCATCTCGACGGCTTTCGCGCCGCGTTTCAGACGTTCCTCTTTCACCCAGGGCGGTCCGTAATACGCATCGCCGCTCGAGATCATGCAGACGTGATGCTTGATTCCCTCAAACTCGGCAATGTCGGCACTGGCTTTTAAAACGCGCCAGGTTGGCAACGGCACGGCAGGACCCTCGCCCAGGTACAATTTGGTCGTGCCATCAAACGGCAAACTGCCCTGCACGATCACCAAATCGGTTGGCTCGAGTTCGGGCTTTAATGACCCACACGTGCCAACCCGAACAAAGACTTTTGAACCCAACTGAATCATTTCCTCGAGCACAATGGCGGTGGTCGGACAACCCATGCCCGTGGTTTGGATACTGACGCGCAAGCCCTTGTACGTGCCCGTGTAGCCCAGCAAGCCTCGGTATTCGGTGTACAAGACTGGATGCTCGAGAAAGGTTTGGGCGATATACGTGGCGCGTCCTGGATCGCCTGGCAGCAAGACATAAGGCGCGACATCGCTGGATTCGGCTTTGACATGAATTGGCATGATTGAAGTTTACGCCGAAAGCGGTTTTTGCGCCTCGAGCCTGACAATGCTCTCGAGCGCCACCAGGACCATGTTGTCCACGCCCCGTTTGAGAACCTCGTCAGAAACCAAACTTTCATCGCCAATGTAATTGCTGACTGTGGCAAGGCAAGCCGCCTCCATGCCGCGAAGGTGCGCCACCGTGAACACGGCACTGGCTTCCATCTCGAGTCCCAGAACCCCGCGAGACGTGAACAATCCTCGAGCCTCCTCGGTGGTCACGGAATAAAACGAATCGTCGGAGGCAATCAGACCAACTGCGTGGGGCAAATTCGCCTCTAGCGCGGCATCTTCGGCGGCGCGAACAATCCGAAATGTGGCAATCGGCGTGTGGTTGCCCTCGCCCATGTACTGACGGGTTGTGCCGTCTCGAGCCAAGGACGCCTGTGCAATCACCAGATCGGCTGGTTTGAGGTTGGGACTGACACCACCACAGGTTCCAACCCGAACAATTACTTTCGCCCCGAGCATGGCGAGTTCCTCGCAGGCGATTGCGGCGCTCGGGCAACCCATCATGCTGGTTTGGACGCTGACCCGAATGCCCTTGTACGAGCCGGTAAAGCCCAGCATTCCACGGTGCTCGGTGTACAGCTTGGCATCCTTGAGGAACGTGCTCGCAATGTACTTGGCGCGGTTTGGGTCGCCAGGTAGCAGCACGTAAGGGGCGACATCTCCAACTTGAGCACGCAAATGAATCGGCATGACGCAGTTTAACCCGTGTATTCTTGAGACATGAACAATTCAAACCCGCAAACACTGAGCAGTTACGGTAAACTCTGCACTCAATATTACGACCTCGACAAACCAGAAGCGCCAAAAGATGCCCTGGCATCCTTTCTCGAGTACGCCCAAGCCGCGAAAGGCGCGGTGCTCGAGGCAATGTGTGGTTCTGGACGGTTTCTGATTCCAATGATGGAGGCTGGAATTGACATCGATGGCTTGGACGCCTCGAGCGAGATGCTTGGAGCGTGTCGTCAAAAAGCTGATCGCAAAGGTTTAGAACCGCGTTTGTATCAACAATTTTTGCACGAACTCAAACTCGAACGTCAGTACAAACTCGTGTTCATTCCAGCAGGGAGTTTCGGTTTAATCACCCATCTCGAGCAAGTGCGCGAATCGTTAAAGCGCCTGTTTGCGGCACTTGAGCCTGGTGGGAAGTTGGTGTTGACGATTGAACTTGTGACCAAAACCCAATCCGAGTTTTTGGGAACTTGGGGTGGGCGCTGGCTGAAACGTCCCGATGGCTCACTTTTGGTGCTCAGTGCTTTAACAACCTATGATGCCATGACCCAGGTTTACAAATCCTTGGATCGCTATGAGGTTTTTCAGGACAACAAATTGCTCGAGACTGAACTTGAGGAATTGAATCTGCGGTCTTATCAAAAAGGTGAACTCGAGCAATTGTTGACTGAAACTGGTTTTGCGGACATTCGCAGCTTGAAACTTGATGAGCAACTCCAGTCAGAAGATTCGGACACCGAAATCGCCATCGAATGCACTCGACACTGAACTTCAAAAGTGAGCCGAGAAGATGGACATTCTTCTCGGCTCGAGTTTACAAAATGCGCTTCTCGGCTTAAGCCATTGCCGCCCTGAGTTAAACTCGAGTCATGGGTCCGATCAACCTCAAATGGGCGTGTTTTCGTTGTCGAAAATCCTTCAAAAAGCCGTACTTCACTGCGCTCGAGGCGTATGTCTGCCCCGATTGTAAACAGCCAATGACCATGATGGGGACAGCCTTTCGCGCCCCAAAGACAGAGGATCTCGAGCAATGGAAAAAAGCTGAAGAACTGCTCAAAAATGGTTTTTCGTTTTACCCAAATGCTGGCGCAAGACCCAAACGTTTGGCAGACTTACCCGAATTTTTGGCGAGCCAACGCAAACTTTCGCCTGGGCAGCAGCTACTCGAGCGTTTTAGCCAAACCTCCAAACCGACCCACGCTCGAGATCAGGGACGTTTGAAAGTGTTCTTGATGGAAGGGCGACCCGTGATGACGTTGCTGGGTCAGCGATTGAACGGCTGGGAAACGCTCGAGTTTATGCACAAAGGAACTTGGGTTAAAGGTGTGCTTCGTGCGGCTGGTGTTGGCAACAAACCAACCGAACCGCGTTTCGAGCTTCCAAACGGTGCGAGGGTGTTTTTTACACCGCACATGACCGTCAGGTTTCCAAAATCTTAAACTCGGGCAAAACACCAAACTCGAGGTGAATCAATGTCGGGTTCGGTAAAATCTGGAAACTCGAGAAATTCGATAAAATCAAAACCAGCCCTCAACAACATTGGCTCGAGTTCTTGTGGGTCGTAACCGCGTTCAAAGTGTGTTTCGGTAAACTCGAGGTTGTCGGTTTTGCAGTGCGCGTTGACGATGCCAAGCTCCAAGGCTGGGTCAAAATCGTGTGTCCAGGAGAAGTGAACATGCTCGGTTTCGGTGATGATCTCGCCCTCAAAACGGTCGTCTTCCCAGAGTTCGCGCACGCCTTGACGGGTGTTGATATCGAATACCAGCCAGCCGCTCGGGGCAAGGTGTTTGGCAATATTTTGAAAGGTCTTCTCGAGGTCAGATGGTTCAATTAAGTTGTTCAGGCTGTCAAAAACACAAGTCACAAGATTAAATTTTTGCTTTAACTCGAGTTGGGTAAAACCTTGCTGAACAAACTGAACATCGGGAAATTTGATTCGGGCTTGCTCGAGCATCTCCTTCGAGGCATCCACGCCAACAACTTCGTACCCACGCTCGAGGTACGGTGCACAACTGGCGGCTGTGCCGCAAGCCAGATCGAGAATGCTGACGTTACTTGGCGTCAGGTCAAAGCCTGCCTTCTCGAGGTATTGCAACACAAAATCTGCCCATTCTTGATACTCGACATCGGCGAAAATCGTGTCGTAAACTTTTGCCAGCATTGAAAAGGGTTTGATGGTCGTCACGATTGAAGTGTATCACTGTAAAATGCGTCATACTTTGAGCGTTGCCGCTCGAGATTATCGAGGAAAAATTTGATGAATCAAGAATTGTTAACTGTTTTTCAATCGCAATTTCAACAACCCGCGCAACTCGAGGTTCATGCCGCTGGACGGGTGAATTTGATTGGTGAGCATACCGATTACAACGATGGGTTCGTGCTGCCAACCGCCATTGCGCAACGGGCCACGCTCCAAATTTCCAAACGCGTCAATTCAGATCAAACTGTCAGGTTGTATTCAGTTCAAATGAACCAAAAGCTCGAGTACAACTTGGGAACTGAAACTTCAACGCATGGTTGGCTCGATTACCCGCAAGCCGTCACGCAATTGCTCCAATTCGAGGGATATGAAATCGCGGGTTTTGACGCGCTGATCTCGAGCGATGTGCCGCTTGGAAGTGGTTTAAGCTCGAGCGCGGCGTTTTTGGTGGTTTTGCTGCGCGGCATTCGTGGGTTGTTCGGGCTTGAAATCACCGATCTCGAGATTGCCAAACTCGCACAACGTGCCGAAAATGGTGCTATTGTCGGCGCTCGAGTTGGTTTAATGGATCAGATGGCGTGCAGTTTGGCGCACGTTGGCGAGGCGTTGTTTATTGATTTTAAAACGACCCAGTTTGAACGCGTGCCACTGCCAAAAACAGCCGAATTGGTCATCATTCATTCGGGCATCATGCACAGCAATGCGCACGATGATGGCAACAGAAATTACAAAACCCGCCGTCATGAGTGCGAAAAAGCCTGTGAACTCTTGGGCATCAAAACCTTGCGCGACCTCGAGATTGGGGATTTGGAGCGAATCAACGCCTTGCCAAGTCCGTACTCAAATCGAGCACGACATGTTGTCACCGAAAATGCTCGAGTGCTCAAGACCGTGGCGGCGTTCAAAGTTGGTGATTTAACTCGGGTTGGAGAGCTTTTTGCTGAATCTCACGCTTCCATGCGTGACGATTATGACATGAGCGAAACCGAAATTGACCTCCTGGTCGAAATTGCCACATCAAACTCGAGCATTTACGGGGCGCGGTTGACGGGCGGGGGTTTTGGCGGCAGCATTGTGGCGCTTGCCAAAATTGGAGAGGGAAGAGTGGCGGGAGAAAAGATTGCGCTCGAGTATCAGCACCGAACTGGAATCACGCCTAAATTGCTGACGCCAGCTTAAGCGTCTTGGTTGCGCCAGAGTTTATAACCCCAATAAATGGCGGCAAGTTTGAGCGCCAGATTGATTGGAAACGGAAAGCGATCCATCCAAAAAAACACGTCCACGCTCAAACCAACAAGCGGCAACAAAATTGCGCCAACACCGTAAATCATGATCCAAACGCCAAGTCTTTGTAACTTCATGCCAACCTCAAACAACAAAAAAAGCTCGAGATCAGACACGACCTCGAGCCTCAAATTTCAATTTGTTTAGCGCAAATCTTGGCGCAACAACGACACCACAGGCTCGAAACCAAGCTTGCGAGCCAGGGCAATGCTGGCAAGGTTGTCGGGATGTGTTTTGACGGTGGTGGCGACCACGCCGCGTTTGCGGGCTTCGGTCAGTCCAGCCTCGAGCAGACCCGTGGCAACACCCTGCTTGCGGACTTCTTGCTCGACGTAATAGGCGACACTTAACTCTGAGCCGTTGTCGTCGGGCGTCCACCAGGCGGCACCAACAATCTTTGCATCCTGAAGGGCGACGTGGGCAAAACCCTCTTCGGCGATGCGTTCGAGCACGTTTTCAACGGCAAGGTCAAGGGTTGCGCCACCCAGGGCGATCAGACGCGGGTACTCGTGGTACGCCGCTTCGATGGCTGACTTCAGGTAGGTTTCGTCTGAACTACTGGCGAGGCGATAATCGATCACGCCCGCCATTGTATCCTTTTTCGAGCCGCGTGGTGCTGATTTGGTCACAGGTTCATTAAGCGGGTCTTAAGTCTTCGGACAAGCTCCAGCCCACGTCGTTATCGGTGGCGTTCAAGATCAGGTTTAACTCGTCTGAGGCAAGCAACGCTCGAGATGCCATCACCTCATTTTCGACCCACTCGGCAAAAATCTCGAGCACCGTAATTTGGTAAAAGGCTTGCGTTTGGGTTTGTATGCCGTTGTCAAAGAATGCCATTGGTGCAGGAATTCGGTCCATCACGATGCTCGCTCCCATCGGCAGGGAATCAGGAAGCCTCAAATCTGGTTTCTCACGCGGTTGCCAGATGTAACCTTGCAAGAGTTTCATGGCGATGCTGCCGCCAGGATGGTCTTCGCGGGTCATTTCGGCACACTCATTTCAACACACTCATTTCAACACACTCATTTCAATACCCCTCGAGCCAACCAGCTCGAGTAATTGACGTTTTGAATGGTTAAGTACACATTGGTGAAATCTTCGACGGTGCGTGCGGATATGTTGGCTTTGCCCGTCTCGAGAATTTTGGAGCGGTGCAGTTGAAACACATGATCGACCTGGGCACCAGGGACGGGAAGCCAGATCAATTGTTCACTCGGGTCGAGTTCGGTCAGGATTGCGCTCGAGGTGACAACCCCAAGCTTGCCGTTTTTTTCGGCTCTAAACAGGGTGAACAACTCGAGGTACGGCGCGGGTCCGGCGGCATCGGACAGATACAACGCGGCGAAGGTGTCGGCTTGTTTGGTGTAGGCAAAAAAGTTTCGCTGATAGGGCATGTTTGCCAAGCGAAACGCGCCAACTTGAGTACAGCCGAGTTCGCTCAAAGCATCGCGCATGGACTTGATACGCTGCGCCGCCTGAATGCTCGCGCCAAGGTTGTCCCAATCCTCTTCCTGGGCAATTCGCAGTTCGAGGGTGCTTGGAAATTCGTCGGGAGCGAATACGGGCTTTTTTAAGAGTCTTGCGCCAGCCAGAACGGGTGCGGTGGTGATGTCACCAGGCAGCATTCGTTTTAATTCTCGAGCGTTTAATGCGGTCAGGTCCAGTCGGTACGCCATGGTGCCCGATTATGCCACGATTGAAATTCAAAAAATGAAACTTGAGGTCAGGTTACAGTGAGCCGCCTTGTTTTCGCGTCAGACTGCAATTGTGAACAAATTATTGCTCTCAATTTTGTTGCTTGGTTTTGTTTCTTGTGCGCCCATGGTCACCAGAGACACGCCAGACCCTGCCGAAGCCGTTCCTGCCCCTCGGGTCCCTGGAATGACCGCCAGCGCTTTTTTCAGCTCTCCAGGCGTTGAACGCGTCTATTACGAATCGGGCGGTGCAGGCTCGAGCGTGGTCTTCATTCACGGCATCGGTGGTGGAAACTCGAGTATGCAGTGGCAGAAAAATGCTCAAGTTCTGACCGCCAACCATAAAGTGTTTGTGCTTGATTTGCCAGGTTTTGCCCGCAGTGGTGCACGACCAATATTGTATGACAACACGGTTTACATTGCGGCGATAGAAAACTTTTTAAAAAACGTGGTCAAAGAACCCGCCGCGATAGTCTGCTCGAGCCTCGGTTGTGCCTACAGCACCAAAATAGCGGTTGAAAAACCTGAATTGATCTCGAAGTTGCTGCTGGTTTCACCGACCGGAATTGATCGGCTGGTCAACCCGCCCAATCCTGGTTTTTACGATTCCCTGACCAACGGCATTTTGGGTCCAGTCTTGTACAACGTCTTGAAATCCCCGAGCGGCATCGGTTTTTTCTTGTACAACCAGGTGTACCTCGATTGGAAACTCGCCAGCGATGACATCATCAAACTCTACCAAGGCAACCTCGAGGGCAGCGCCAAGGGGTATCCCGTTTTTGCTTTTATTTCGCAGTACGCCAACCAGAGCGTCAAAGACTTGTGGGGTCGCGTCACCCAACCAGCCCGAATCATTTGGGGAACCGAAGATGTCAATACTCCAGCCAGTGGTGCGCAAGGTTTTCTCGAGTTGAAGAAAGTGCCGCTCGATATTATCAAAGGTCGCGCCATCCCCAACGATGAATCACCAGGGCAGTTCAATTCATTGATGCTCGAGTTCTTGAAGTAAAGTATTGTGCTTTGACCACGCTTCTCATCGGCATTTGCAGGACTTTCTCATCTTTGTGCGTTACATTGTTTTTGAAGGCGATAGCCGCGAGCAACCGCCTCCATACATCCCTCCCCCAGCCCCCGCAAGGGGGCAAAATCATGATTGTCACCGCAAGGGGGCAAAACCATAATTGTCACCGCAAGGGGGCAAAATCGTGATTGTCACCGCAAGCAGGCAAAATTATGGGTCGATGCGGTGCAACTCGAGCAGGGCAGGATCAATTTCGATGCCTTTCAAAGTCTCGAGATTCAACATTCCAGCTTCTATCGTTGGCATTTGAGTCACAATTTCAGCCTCGAGTTTCAAGAAAAAACTTAGTTCGCAAGGGTGGGTGACCTCAGTACGACTCGAGATGATTGCCGCATGAACCGTGCCAAGCGTGGTGCTGGCTTGAGAACCAATCATGATGCCTTTGCCCGCATCGTGCGCCAGTTGCAGCATCTCGAGGGATTCGCTAAAACCGTTGCGAGCCGTTTTGATATTTAAGATGTCAAACGTGTCAAAGTCCAATTCACGATCCAGATCGGCTCTGGTAAAACAAGAATCATCGGCGATGATTGGTAAAATCCCGAGTTTCTTTAATTCTGCTCTGGCTCGAATTTGACGAACGGGCAGCGGTTCTTCGACGTACTTCAAACCAGCGTCTCGCATCGCCTCAAGAATTTTTGGTGCGGTGTCAATCTCGAGCGTTTCGTTGCTGTCGGCGTAAAGCCGCACTCCCAAACTCGAGAATTGGGCTTGTAATTCTTGAATGACTTCCAGGTCTTGTCTGTAATTCCGCCCCACTTTGACCTTGAGAACCCTTACTCCAGCCTCGATCACGCGCCGCGCCTCTTTGATCATGGTGCTGGCATCCGATATGCCCAAAATATAAGACACGGTAATGCTCGGGTTTTCGCCCGAGAGTGCCGCGAACAAATCCGAGCCGTTCGCTTTGACCCGAGCATCCCAGAGCGCCATGTCCAACGCACCTTTTAAAACATTGTTGTTGGGGACTGATGCCAGAACATTTTTGATCGCGTCAATTTCATCAACCTCGAGTTCCAACAATTGCGGTTTTAACAACCCGAGCATCCCAATCATGCTCGAAATCGTCTCGCCGTAAATCGTGGGGCGCGGCGGCGCTTCAGCGATTCCAGTCACACCATTCTCGAGTGTGACCTTGACCAGCGCGTGCTCGGCAACATTCATGCTCGAAAATTTGCCCCAAGCCAGTGTGCCTTTTAACGGCAATCGGAAAGGGATGATCTCGAGGTTTGTCATTTTTGGCATTCAAACCCAATTCATGATGCGCTGCGCGATGATTTCGGGTGTTGCGGCGGTGGTGTCAAAGTACAAAACCCGTTTGGAATTCAGTTGCATCAAGTAATCTCGAGCCTCAATGGGGTTGTAGTTTCGGCGTTCAGTCACGACAATTTTGGTTTTTGCCACAATCTCTGATGCGCTCAAACCACAAAGCTCGAGCGCCGCAAATTTCTCGAGTTGCGCTCTGGAAAATACGGATGCCACGCCCTTGATGGCTTGAAGTTGCTCAAAGGTGGCTGCCGGACTTGTTGCGCTCGAGATTGCATCAAACGCATCGGAGCGTCCCAACAAGCGTTCAACTCGGGTTTCATCTGGGGCGTCAAGCACGATAAACCGCGATTTGGCATGGCTGATGGCAGCAAAACTGACCTCTTCAAGCCCACGCAAACCGTCAAAGACGAGCGATGATCGAATCTGCTCGAGGTTCAGTTGCAGCATTCCAATGGCTTGCGCCATGCCCCCAGGATGCAATTGGCGGTACTTGGCGGTCAGCGCAAAGCGTTCCTCACGGTCTGTCACGGCTTTGCCTGCCAGCGGTTCGATCATCACCAGATCGGTCACGACACGCCGATCTGGTAGACTCAAGAATTGCCAACCCGCATTTGTTAATGCCTGGAGCGTGGTGGTTTTGCCGACACCAGTGACACCGACCAGCACCAAAAACTCGAGTTCAGATAAAGCGCTCAGCCCTGTTTGGTGACCTCCAACAAAGACCGATGTCCCAAATTCCAAGTGCATTTAGTCAGCACTCGCCGGTTTGGGCGAGGCGGCGGGTGCGGGACTCGATTCGGTTTTTGCGGCGCTCGATTCGGATTTTGCGGCGCTCGACTCGGACTTGCTCGAGTCTGATCTACCCGAGTCTGATTTGGCTGTATCGGTTTTGGCTTCTGATTTGCCCGAATCTGATTTGGGGCTGGTTTCTGGCGCTCGAGAATCGTTTTTGTAAAAACCGCTTCCCTTGAAAACCACGGCGCTGGCAAAAATGATGCGTTTGACCGCCTCGCCCGTCTCTGGATTGGTCTTGAGTGGGGCTTCGGTGATGCGTTGTTCGATCTCGAAGCGCGTTCCTGATGTGAGTCCCTCGTAAACATACGTCGGCATATTGATTGATTTTAAGCGCAATGCCCAGTGGATACAAGAGACTTCAAACAATTGCGTGAAACATCTCGAGCCTGACCCTCAAGCAATCAAAGTTTCAATGGTCGATTCTACTCGAGATGTTTCGGCTTCCAACAACGCCCCAATCTCGAGGTCAAGGGCAAACACCCCATGAGGCTCGAGGGTTTTGATGTTGCCCTTGGCGCGTTCGGCAATGAAACCCTCAGATTCGGCGGTGGCTGGCAAAACGATGCCGAGGCAGTCCTGATCTGGCGTGCGAGAAATCCAGCGAACGGCGTGACCAAGCTGGCTGGGTTTGTGTGCAATGTAATCAGACACGCCGTTTGGATGCACCTGTAAACTGTGCGCCCAACCGTCTTGGTCTGCCAGGTAATCTATAAAAAACACCACTTCGGGGTCAAATCCCAAACCTGGCACAAGTTTGTGGTGCAAGCTCGGATTTTCGCGCAGTTGCTCGAGGAATTCGGCATAACCAGGCGGCGGTTTGACATGACTTGGGATGCTCGAGCGCACGCGCACGGTTTCGCTTGAGGTCACGGCGCTGTATTTCAGTTCGCCGTTGTCGACTGGGCGAAAATTCACGTGCGCCATGTACATGAATTCCATGCTCGAGTTTTTCAGGTTCTCGAGTTCAAAACGCACGTCAATGGTGCTCGAATGTTCATACAGTTTGACGCATGGTTTGGCTTTGTAATTGCAGGCAAACGCCACCGTGTGTTGGTACGTTCCAGCGATTGCCAGATAACGCCCCTTGGCGTCCTCACCGATCAACAACTGCGCACTTTGAAACGGCGCATTCGGCAATTCGCCGTGAAGCGGGTGGTTGTCGCCCGTCCCCGGGACGCCCATTGCCGTTGCCCCGCAGTGAATCAGAAACCCGCCGTATGTTTGCAGGTACGGCGCATTGTACGGCGTGTCGAACATGGTTTTCATGGTCAGGTTGCGCCCAAAAAACTCGAGCGACCAGATTTGCTGCCCTTGAAATGGCAAAACCACCATCTGCCCAAGCCCGTTTTGCAAGCGAATGCCTTGAACGCCGCTCGGATACAAGAACGTGCTGGCTTTCAGATTGCCCAGTTCGGCAAGTGGTTTCTCGAGGTCCAAGAACTGGGTTTTGTGCAAATGAATGGTTGACTCCCAGCCCATAACAGCCTCCGATTTCTCACTGGTTTTGAAATTGACGAACTTCATCGCGGGTTGGCGGATTTGCGCCCGCCCTGGTGCAGTTGATGGCGGCGCTGACGGCAGCAAAGCGCATCACGGATAGCCAAATTTCATCTGAATGTGTTTCGAGTTGCGCCGAATTGGTATGCCCATGCTCGAGCAGTCCAACCATCAAACCAGCCGTAAACGTATCCCCCGCACCCACGGTATCAATCACGGTTACTTTTGGCGTTTCAATCTCGAGGTTTTGTTTGCCTGCTCTAAACAACACGCTGCCGTGTTCGCCCTTGGTGACGATGACCGCTTTTGGACCTTTGGACAGCCAGTCGTTTGCGACCTGTTGCAAGGTTTTATCAGGCTCGAGCCAACCCAAATCTTGATCTGAAACCTTGACCAAATGCGTCAGTTTGAGCCACGCCTCGAGCTTGAGCTTGTAACCCGCCAAATCGGGCGTCAAAGTCGGTCGGCAGTTGGGGTCAAAGACCACGGTCAGCCGCTCGCGGTGGTTTGCCACAATCTCGGTGATGCTCGAACTGGTGGGTTCGGAAAGCAGGCTGATCGAACCAAACTGCATAAACTGAAGATTGATGGGCAACACTGGGCGCGGTTGAGGGTTGTACAGGGTGTCGGCTGCAAGCGTTCCCATGAACGAATAGTGCGCTTGACCGCCGCGTTCCTCAACAAATGCCAGGGTACTGTGCGCATCAGTTTTGAGCACATTGGACACGTCAATCTGGTTTTGCCGCATGTGATCCAAAAGCCTCGCACCAAACAAATCCGTGCTGATCTGGGTTAAAAATGTGGTCGCCTGCCCGAGTCTCGAGCTTGCGGTGGCAACGTTCAAACTCGAGCCGCCAACAAAACCCTGAAACGCCAATTCGCCCGTACTTTTAAAATCGATGAGTGCCTCGCCCAAAATTGCAATTTTCACGTGAACTCCCCAATAAATTTAATCTGAAATTGTTTTTGCATCGCTTAAAAATGTTTGTTCTGCCGCCAGTGTCTCAGGGTGGTCAAACAATTTGGGCAACAAACTCGGCGGTACGGTGATGCTGCCCACGCCAAGTTCCAAGAGCGCCAGAAAAGCCCGTCTCGAGCGGACGCTCGCAACCAGCAAACGGGTTTTGTTGTCTGGATTTCGAGCAATCAAATTTTGCATCTTGGCAATCAAACCAAGACCATCTTGTCCCGCATCCTCGAGCCTGCCAAGGTACGGTGCGAAATAAGCCGCGCCCAATTGGGTTGCCCAGAGCGCCTGCTCGAGCGCATAGGCTGCCGTGAGGGTCACGGGAATACCGTCGCTGGCAAGTTTGGCGGCAGCTTTCAAGCCTTCCCGAGTTGCTGGAATTTTGGGCACGATTGCGCCAGCCTCGCCGTAAGTTAAAAACTCGAGCGCATCGGAAACCATGCTGGCAGCATCTTGACTCCAGACTTGAACCTGCACGACTCGAGCGCCCAATTCAAAAACCTGCCCCACAAATTTTGGCAAGTTCGTACGCAAAACACCGTCGCGTTTCAAAATGCTTGGGTTGGTGGTCACACCGTAAACGACAGGCAATTCCAAAAATTCCTCGAGCAATTTAAGATCGGCGCTGTCAATGTAAAGGTGCATTGGCAGACCAGCATCCCTGGTTTGAGGATGATTCATCGTTTTCTCAAAGAGGAGACCGCTCGAGCGCAGGATTCGCGTTCGATCAGTCTTGTTTCGAGTCGGGTGATGCCAGATTTGATTTTTTTGCCCTCGATAGAATCTAAAATCATTTGTGCCGCCATTCTACCGAGTTCGTAGGTTTGCTGTGCAATCACGGTCAATGGCGGATCGACCACACTCCCCCAGGTTGAATCATCAAAACCGATCAGTGACAGGTCTTTTGGCACCCGAATGCCGAGTTCTCGAATCGCTCGCAAGACGCCGCCCATCATTTGGGCATTGCAAACGAACAAGGCTTTTGGTGGGTCTGGATGCCCAAACATTTCAACAAAGGCGTTAAAACCACTTTCGTCCAAATTTCTGCACGTCCTGATGCGTCCAGGCTCGAGTTTGATTTTGGCGGTTTTGAGTTCGTCTTGAAAACCCTTTAACCGTTCACGACCCGACGTAATTTTGATGTCGCCAGCAATCACACCAAAGCTCGAGTGACCCAAATCCAGCAGATAACGGGCGGCTTGTCTCGCACCAGCGACATTGTCCGAAAGCACGGCACGAACACCCTTTGCTCCACTGATCCGGTCAACCTCGACCACGGGCGTACCCGCCCGAGCCAATGCCTCGATGGTTGCCACACCAGCCTCTGTAGGCTCGAGGATCACGCCGCCGACCTTGAAACCCTTCAGCAATTCCAGATATTGTTTTTCTTTGTTGCCATTCTCGCTCGAGTTGCACAAAATGGTGGTGTAATGATGCTCGCTGGCAAAATCTTCGACGCCTTTGGCAACTTCAGCGTGAAACGGCACCAGAATATCGGAAATGATCAAACCTATCGTTTTTGATCCCTGCATCCTGAGGCTTCGCGCCAACTGATTTGGGGCATACCCCAACTCTGCCGCCGACTCGAGCACCCGTTCGCGGGTTGCCGTTGCCACGCGGTCAGGGCGGGTGAGTGCCCTCGAGACGGTACTGATGCTGACCCCAGCGTGTTTGGCAACACTTTCCAGGTCTGCGGGGTCATTGCCAGAATCTCGAGCCACGGTTTAACCTTTCACCGCTCCCACCAGCAAGCCCTTGGAAATATAACGCTCGAGAATAACCGCAATCACGGTCACGGGCGCAATGGTCACCAGCGTCAGGACACTGATGCCCCACCACTGCGGACCACGTTGCGCGTTTTGCCCCGCCACCAAAATTGGCATGGTCTGAGACGCCAGCGTTTGGGTCAAAAAGAGCGCCACAATGTACTCGTTCCAGGCAAAAACCAGCACAAACAAGAATGTCGCCACCAGTCCAGGCGCGGAGAGCGGCAGTGTAATTCTGACAAACGCCTGAATCCTCGAGCAACCGTCAATCAAAGCGCTCTCCTCGAGTTCACTTGGGATGCCCAGAAAGTAATCGCGCATCAGCCAGACGGCAAACGGCAGGTTGAAGGCGGCATAGGCGATAATCAACCCAAATCTGGTGTCGTGAATGTGCAGCCACTGAAACATCACGTACAAGGGAATCACGACCACCACGGGCGGCAAGATTTTTTGCGAGATAAACCAGAAGGCGATGTCCTTGTTTTGTATCTTGCCGTACTGATAAGAAAACCGCGCAAGACCATATGCCGCCAGCGAACCGATGGCAATGCACAGCAAGCTCGAGAAAATGGCAACGGTGATCGAATTAAAATACTGTGCGCTGAAGAACTGCCACTGGTCAATCAAAAAGTATTTCCAGTTGTCGAACGTGCCCTGAAAATCGATGCCTGGAATGTATTTGGGTCCACGGTACACATCAATCGGATTCTTGAACGCCGTGGTCAGCGTCCAGAGCAGTGGCACAAGCACCACCGAAGACCAGATCACCAGTGCCAGGTACGAAAAAAACGTTTTGACAGGATTTCGCCGCTCGAGCATCACATGCCCCCAGCGATCCGCCGACGGACGGTATTGACGTACAAGGTCGTGACCAGGGTGACGGTGAACAGCAAAATATAGCCAATCGCACTGACCTGTCCCAGATTAAAACTGCGCCAAGTGGAATAGGCAAACAGGGTTGTGCTTTCGGTTGCCACGCCGGGACCGCCGCCGGTCAGCACTATCGGCATGTCCACGATCTTAAACGCCTCAACCATCCGAATCAGAATGACCGTGCTCGAGACGGGCAACATCATCGGGAAGGTGATGTGCCAGAACAATTCCCAGGGTGTTGCGCCGTCCACCACCGCTGCCTCGTAAGGTTCGTGCGGCAATGTCTCGAGTCCGGCGAGCATGACAATCAAAATAAACGGTGTCCATTGCCAGGTGTCGCCCAGAATGATCAATATTTTTGCCAGCGTGCCGTTTCCAAGCCAGGGCACGTCTTGCAGCCCAAAGATGCCCATGATCGGCGCGAGCGGTCCAATGCGAAAATCAAAGACCATGCGCATGATGTACGCCACCGCCACGGGGGTAATCATCATGGGAATCAAAAACAGCACCCGAAAAAACCGTCTGAAGCGCAATTTTTGCGTCAACAACAACGCCAGTCCAAAACCCAGAAGGTACTGCAAGCTGACGCCACAAACCACGTAAATCAGGGTCGTGCCAAGGGTTTCCCAAATGTGGCGGTTGCCCAACACGTCAATAAAATTTCCCAACCAGACAAAGCCGCCAAATCCTGCCGGTCCGTACCTCGAGATTGCCAAGAACAAGCTGGCGATGGTCGGAAAAATCGAGAGCACAAACACCAAAAAAAGAGCCGGTGCCAGAAAAAATATTTTGGAACGGGTTTCGCTGCTCGAGAAACCGCCTTTTTTGGGCTTAACATGTTGACTCACGGGGTTGCTCGAGCACTGTTGAAATGTTGGTTCATGCGTTCACCTCGAGAAAAATAATTCTTGATTTATTAATTTGAAAAAGAAAACAAGACACCAGGAATCAAATCCTGGTGTCTTGCAATGTCACTTAATTGCCCTCGAGTGACTTCAGTTTTAAGCTGGCACGGTAGATGGTGAGTTGTTTTTTGCGTCCCAATTCGTCGGTCAACTTGTCCCATGCGGCTGAGACGCCGTCAAGTGCGACTTGCGGAGTCTCCTCGCCTGACAAGGCTCGAGCGATGCCCTCGTCCAGCAATTTCTGGTAACGGTCTGTGCCTGGAAGGCGAATGTCGAGCACCAGATTCTTGGATTTGAGGCTGGACTTGATCGCGCCCAGGTAATTGCTGGCATCTTCTTTGGTCATGCCCGATTTGATCCAGATCGAATCGTTGTTAAAGTGGCTCTGACGGTATGGGTTGAAGCCCGTGATGCCCAGGGTCACGTCTTCGTCGCTGTTTTCGGGTTGGGTCAGGAATGCCAGGTAATCAAAGGCAATGTCCTTGTTTTTGGACTTCGAGTTGACTGCACCTGACCAGCCACCGAAGGCGGCGTAAGGCGCATAGTTAACGGCGTTCTTGGTGATCCATTTGTTGGCGCTGCGATCCCAAATTTCTTTGGAACCTGGCAGTATCACGGCGCCAAGTTTGCCCTGAATCGCCGAGGTTTTCTTGTCGGTCGAAAGCGAACCGATATCGCCCCAGTCAATCGCCAGGGCGGCTTGACCGCCAACGAAGGCAGAACGAACGTCGCCGGTGTCAAAGTTGATCATGTTTGGTGGACCAAACTTTTGAATGTTTTTCCATTCGGTGAGCGCCCGCACAAAACCAGCCGCATTGATCAGTGGTTTCATGGTGTCAGAGTTAAAGAACATGCCCTGGGTCGTGCCCTTGTACTGCATGTAACCGCCCGCTCGAGAACCCAGCAACCAGAAGCTTTGGGCGTTGCGTTTTTGCGCCTCGACCGCGCCGTACATTTTCACGCCGTCCACGGTCTTGCCGTTGAAGAATTCTGCCATGTCGTTGTATTGACCCCAGGTTTTGGGCGGCACAAGCGCGTAACCGTACTTGGCGGCGAAATCGGCTTTGAATTGCTTGTTTGCCCACAGGTCGCGGCGGTAATAGACCATCTGGAAATCGCCGTCCAGTGGAACCATGTATGTTTTGCCCGCATACGTTGCCGAGAATTCCCTGAAGAACGGCATGATCTCGTTCCATTTCATGCTCGGGGTTTTGGCAATGTAGCTGTCCAGAGGCTCGAGATAACCG
The DNA here is from genome assembly GCA_025352125.1 of Deinococcales bacterium. GTDB lineage: Bacteria > Deinococcota > Deinococci > Deinococcales > JAAFIG01 > JANXTZ01. Next base: position 58,006 of record JANXTZ010000045.1, read on the forward strand.
CCCGAGACGTAATCGCCCAGCCATTGCGGGTCAAAGACGCCCGCGTCGAAGGTGTTGGTGCCACTGGTAAAGTCGGTCAGGATTCGTGGGAACAAATCTGAGAAGGTCGTCAGCACCACGTTGATTTTCGCGCCTGTCAGTTTCTCAAATTCTGGGGCGTGACGTTTTAAAGGCTCACCGATCTGAGGTCCATCAAAGGTCACGATGGTCATGGTGCGACCAGCGTATTTGAGGCTCGATTGTCCACTTGCCGCCGCCAACAAACCAACTGCCGCCAGCAGTGCCACACCCATCAGCGATCCGACCAAAAGCTTTCTTTTGTTCATGCCCTACCTCCTGGGATTAGACGTTCACAATCAAGCTCAAGCCTGTTGTCAGGCACACAAATTGTAGACCCAAACCGTGTGATTTGGGAGACAATAACTTTGACTGCAAACGTTTGCAGAAACTATAGACCGCAGCTTAGAATTCTGTCAAGCGCCAAAGGAAAACCGCAGAAATCCACAAGCCGAGTATCAATTATTGCCGCAAAAGGACTCAAAAATATGTCAGACACAACATCCCAGACTCGAGTTGCCGTCATTACCGGTGCAGGTCGCGGCATCGGTGAGGGTTGCGCCCGAGCCTTTCTGGAACAGGGTTTTGCCGTGGTGATCGCCGAAAAGGAATCGAGCCTGGGTTTGAAACTCGAGTCTGAATTGGGGTTGAAGGCGCGTTTTATCAAAACCGATGTGACCAACGCCTCAAGTGTCGAACATTTGATTTCTCAGACCATTGCCAAATTTGGTCGCATCGATGTGGTCATCAACAACGCGGGGCGCAACAAACGCACACCGCTCTTGGAGATCAGCCAAAATGACTGGGAAGATGGCATTCTTTTGAACCTCTCGAGCGTTTTTTTGATGTGCCGCGCCGCCATGCCTGAGCTGATCAAAACCAAGGGCAGCATCGTCAACGTCTCGAGTTTGGTCGGTTTGCAGGGGCAAGCCGAAGCTGTCGTGTATTCCGCCGCCAAAGGAGGCGTGATTGCCCTCTCTAAAACCCTGGCGCTTGATTTCGCACCGCTCGGCGTGCGGGTCAACTGCATTTGTCCAGGCGATATTTGGACGCCCCAGTACAGTGAATGGCTTACCGAACAAGCCGATGGCGCTGCCATGCTCGGGTCGATCAATGCGCGGCTGCCAGTTGGACGTTTGGGAACAACCTTAGAGACCGCGCAAGCGATTTTATTTTTGGCAACCAACGGTTTTGCAAATGGGGTTATTCTGACGTTGGACGGCGGAAAAAGTATTGGTTAACAAGTGCTTTGTAATTGGAGGAATCATGAAACTTGCTTCACTCAAAGACGGACGTGCCATCGTCACCGACGGCACACGGTTTACACCACTCTCGAGCTTGGGATTTTCAGGTTCGATGCTCGAGTTTGTTCAGGCGGGGGAGACGGCACTCGAGAGCATCAAAGTCAAACTTGCCGAGGTTGGCTTTCAAGAAAACCTCGAGTTGCACGACCTTGCCCGCCCGATTGCCCGACCCACCAAAGTCTTGTGCATCGGCTTAAATTACCGCGACCATGCCATTGAATCGGGCATGGCAATTCCCACTGTGCCTGTGGTGTTCTCGAGGTTCAACTCCACCTTGCTCGACCCCGATGAAGACATAGGTCACGACTCGAGTTTGACTTCAGAACTGGATTACGAGGTCGAACTGGTGATTGTGATTGGCAAAACGGGCAAACGCATCGCCAAAGAAAATGCAATGCGGCACGTGCTTGGTTACAGCGTATGCAACGATGTCAGCGCCAGGGATTTGCAGATGGGCAAGGACACCAGCGGTCAATGGACGCGGGGCAAAAACGTGGACGCCACCTGCCCGATAGGACCGTGGATTGTCACCAAAGATGAAATTCTCGACCCGCAAAACCTCAGGCTTGGCTGCACCGTCAACGGCATCACCCTGCAAGACTCGAGCACCAGCGAAATGATTTTTGGCGTCGAAGAACTGGTGCACCGACTGTCATTCTGGTTCACGCTCGAGGCGGGCGATGTGATCATCACCGGAACGCCCGTCGGTGTGGGCTTTGCCAGAAAGCCGCCAATCTTTTTGAAACCAGGCGATGTGACCAAAGTCTGGGTCGAGGGCATTGGCGAGATCGAAAATAAAATTACCGAGGTGAACGCATGAGACGACTCGAGCAACTCCGCGCCGTGGTGACTGGAGCAGGTTCGGGCATCGGGCAAGCCATTGCGGTGCGCTTTGCCCAAGAGGGCGCGAGTGTGGTCTGCTCCGACATCAACCTTGAGGCGGCACAAAACACCGTTGCCATGCTCGAGACTCCAGGTTTGGCATTTGCGGTCGATGTTGCCATCGAGGGCGAAATGAAAGCCTTGATTGCCTTCACGCTCGAGCATTTCGGCGGACTCGAGTGCATGGTCAACAACGCTGGCGTTGGCATTGCGGCTCGGGTGACCGACACCACCGAAGAGGACTGGGATCGGGTGATGAACGTCTGTATGAAAGGCACGTTCTTTGGCATGAAACATGCCATTCCAGCCATTCAACACTCAGTTCACCCAGAAAATACCGACGGCAGCGTAATCAACATGGCATCCATCGCCTCCTTCGTCGGTTTGACAGACCGTGTTGCCTACAGCGCCGCCAAAGCCGGAATCCTGGGCATGACCAGGGCTGCCGCGATGGATCACATTCCAGATGGCATTCGCGTCAATTGCATTGCCCCAGGCACGGTGGACACCCCGTGGGTGCAGCGCATAACATCGGGTTACGAAGACCCCGAAGCCGCTCGGGTTGCCATGCGGGCGCGGCAACCGCACGGAAGGCTGGTGACCGCCCAAGAGATTGCGGCAATGGCGGCATACCTTGCCTCGAGCGAGGCGATGAGCGTCGTTGGTGCTGCCATGATGGTTGACGGTGGTGTGACTGCACGGTGAATAAAGGTGAATAAAATTGTGGGGGATGGTCTGAGACCATCCCCCACGCATTGAAGGAATATCGTCATGCGAGATCAACGTATTGTCACCATTCAGCGAGGTGGTCTGCTCGGCAACGAACAGCATTGTCAACTGATAACTTGGGCGACAGACTGTGCTGAGCATGTCTTGCCCTTATTTGGTGAACCTATTGACATTCGACTTCTCGAGGCAATTCAGACCGCTCGAGCTTGGGCAAGGGGTGAAATTCCTGTGGGTCAAGCTCAAAAAGCTTCGCTGCAATCCCATGCTGTGGCTCGAGAATCCGTCAATCCTGCGGCAATTGCGGTGGCTCGAGCGGTGGGTCAGGCTGTTGCCACGGCGCACAAGGCAGACCATTCGATCAATTCTGCCTGGTACGCATTGAAGGCATTGATTGCGGCTGGGAAATCACCAGATGCAGAACGAATCTGGCAAAACGATCAATTGCCTCTCGAGTTGCGTGAACTTGTGCTTTCAGCCCGAAACGGGCGTCGTTTTCAATTAGACTCAAATGAATCGAAACTACAGTAGAGGATGGTCTAGACCATCCCCTACGAATCAGCGACAAAATTAATTAACGGTTCGAGAGCCAAAATTCCAATGCCCGTCAATAAAATCGATGCTCAGGCTCGAGTTGTCCTGCACCTCGCCTGCCAGGATTTTCTTCGCCAGTGGCGTCTCGAGTTCGCGCCCTATCGCGCGTTTGAGTGGTCTTGCGCCGTAGGCTGGGTCGTATCCGACGCCTGCCAGGTGGTCTTTGGCGGCATCGGTCAACTCGAGGCTGACGCGGCGTTCTGCGAGTCTCGAGCGTAAACCATTGAGTTGAACGTCCACGATTTCGCGCATTTGGTGGATGCTGAGCGCCTCAAAGATCACGATGTCATCGACGCGGTTCAAGAATTCTGGACGGAATTCGCGCTGCAAAATGTTCAAAATTTCTTCTCGGGTGCCTTGCGTCATGCCGCCAGCCCTTGCCGCCTCGAGAATCACGGGGCTGCCGATGTTGCTGGTCATGATGATGACCGTGTTTTTGAAGTCCACGGTGCGTCCCTGCCCGTCGGTCAGTCGCCCATCGTCGAGCACTTGCAAGAGCACGTTGAAAACATCATGGTGGGCTTTTTCGATCTCATCAAACAGAATCACCGCATATGGACGGCGGCGAATCGCTTCGGTCAATTGCCCGCCCTCTTCGTAACCGACGTAACCTGGGGGCGCACCAATCAGGCGTGCCACCGTGTGCTTTTCCATGTATTCGCTCATGTCCAGCCGAATCAGGGCGCTTTCGGTGTCGAACAAAAATCCTGCCAGGGCTTTTGCCAGCTCGGTCTTGCCGACGCCCGTCGGTCCCAAGAAGATAAAACTGCCAATTGGACGTTTTGGATCAGACAATCCTGCCCTCGAGCGGCGAATGGCGTCCGAAACCGAACGAATTGCCTCATCCTGCCCGATCACGCGCTTGTGAAGCTCAGCCTCGAGCCGCAAGAGTTTTTCGCGTTCACCCTCGAGCAATTTCGAGACTGGAATGCCCGTCCATTTGGAGACAATGCCCGCAACGTCGTCGTCGGTGACCTGCTGGCTGGCAAATTTGGCAGTTTTCAATTTCTTCTCGAGTTCTCGCATCTCCTGCTCGAGCGCGGGCAATGTGCCGTATTTGAGTTCGGCGGCTTTGGACAGGTCGTAATCGCGTTCCGCCTGTTCAATCGCGGTGCGTGTCGCATCGAGTTTTTCACGGGTGTCACGCACCCGCACGAGTTCCTGGCGCTCGGTTTCCCATTCGGCGCGAAGGCTCATGACCCTGCCCGTAATGTCTTTTAACTCAATCTCGAGGTCTTCGAGGCGACGCATCGAATCCTCGTCCTTTTCTTTTTGCAACGCCTGACGTTCGATCTCGAGTTGTAACTTGCGCCGCTCCAGACCATCAATTTCTTCTGGACTGCTCTCGAGCTGCATTCTGAGGCGTGCTGCCGCCTCGTCGATCAAGTCGATGGCTTTGTCGGGCAGTTGCCGCTCGGTGATGTAGCGCTGCGAGAGCGTGGCGGCAGCCACCAATGCAGGGTCGGTGATTTCGACGTTGTGATGCAACTGATAGCGCTCCTTGACGCCGCGCAAAATGCTGATCGTGTCCTCGACGCTTGGTTCCTCGACAAACACGGGTTGAAAGCGCCGCTCGAGCGCCGCGTCCTTTTCGATCTCGCGGTACTCTTTTAACGTGGTTGCGCCAATCAAGTGCATTTCGCCACGCGCCAGGGCGGGTTTGAGCATGTTGCCCGCGTCTGGGCTGCCCTCGGTTTTGCCCGCACCGACAATCGTGTGAAGCTCGTCGATAAACAAGATCACGTCGCCATCGGCTTTGGTGACATCGTCGATCACGGCTTTCAGGCGCTCTTCAAATTCGCCGCGAAACTTTGCGCCCGCCAGCAAGCTCGAGATTTGCAAGCTCACGATGCGTTTGTCTTTCAAGCCGTCGGGCACGTCACCCTTGACGATTCGCTGCGCCAATCCCTCGGCGACGGCGGTTTTGCCCACGCCAGGTTCGCCAATCAGTACAGGGTTGTTCTTGGAGCGCCGCAACAAAATTTGCATGATCCGACGAATCTCCTCGTCGCGCCCGATCACGGGGTCGAGTTTGCCTTCCCTCGCCGCCTGTGTCAGGTCGGTGCCGTATTTCTCGAGCGATTCAAAGTGCTGTTCGCTGGTTTGTGAGTCCACGCGTTTGCCTCCACGTTGTTGTTCGATTGCGGCTTTTAATGCCTTGAAATCGGGCAATTCCTTGCCGACATGTTGTTCGCGCATCGCCAGAAACAGCACGTCCAAACCGACAAAAGAATCGCCAAATTCTTTCGCCAGCTTCTCGGCGCGGTCAACGCCCCTTGCCGCCTCGCTCGAGAGGTACTGCCCTGGTTGGGTGCTGCCCGAAACCTTGGGCAGTTTTGCCAGCGCCGCCTCGAGCGCAATTCGGGCGGTTTGAGCGTCTCCTCCCGCCAGATTGACGGCTCGAGCGGCGGGGCTGCCCTGGTTGCTCGAGTCTGGTTGCAGTGCCGCCAGCAAGAAGTGAATGGGCGTGATCTGCGAGTTGCTGCGAGCCGTCGCCATCTGCTGCGCGGTTTGCAGCGCCTGCCCTGCCAGTTCAGTAAATTTTTCGTTGTTCATGAATCCACCTCGAAATGGTTATTGATGCTCGAGATTTTGCTCGAGATATTTAGTCTCTCAAAGCATAAGACTTGAGTGTGGTATTGTCAAATTTCTCGAGTGCTGAGAAAATACAAGTTGTTGAATACATTGTCCAAGCATAAGCGGTTATGCTGAGTTTTATGTCAGACCTGACCCACTTTAAAGACGGACGCCCCCACATGGTGGACGTTTCCGAAAAATTGGCTAGCAAACGTGAAGCCACCGCCGAAGCGATCATCAAACTGCCACTCGAGGCACGAACAGCCCTGGACCGAGGCGGCGTCGGAAAAGGCGATCCGCTCCTTGTCGCGCAACTTGCAGGCATCATGGGTGCAAAAAAAACCAGCGACCTGATTCCGCTGTGCCACCCAATCCCACTCTCGAGCGTGGATGTGAACATCGAGCGAACTGAACTTGGTGTTCGTGTGACCGCCACAGCCCGAACCACCAACCAGACAGGGGTTGAAATGGAGGCACTGACCGCCGTGAGTGTTGCCGCATTAACCGTTTACGATATGTTGAAAGCTGTCAGCAAGGGCATCGAAATCTCGAGCATCAGATTGCTTTCAAAAATGGGTGGAAAGTCTGGGGATTGGGTCGCGCAAGATTGAAGCTCAATCTGGGTGCGGCGTTATACTGCCCCATGTCCAATATTTCTGAAATCGACCTGCAAACCGCCGATGCCGAATTGCTCGAGTGGCTGCGAATTCCCAGCATCAGCACCTTGCCCGAGCGCAAAGCTGACATGAACCGCGCCGCCGAGTGGTTGCACGCCAAGCTCGAGCACATCGGTTTTAAATCTGAAATCCTCGAGACTGCGGGGCATTCGGTTGTGTTTGCCGAACGCAAATCAAAAACCCCGAGCGCCCCAACAGTTTTGCTTTATGGGCATTACGACGTGCAACCCGTTGACCCCGAAAATGAGTGGATCACACCACCGTTTGAACCCGAAATCCGCGATGGACAAATTTTTGCCCGTGGTTCGACGGACGACAAAGGGCAGGTTTATGCCCACGTGAAAGCCCTCGAGTTTTACCTGCGCGATCACAGGGATTTGCCGATCAACGTCAAACTACTGATCGAGGGCGAAGAAGAAATTGGCAGCCCGAACTTAACGCCTTTTGTCGAGGTGCACAAACAAAAACTCGAGTGTGATGTGGTGGTTATTTCAGACGGCAGCATGTTCGCGCCAGGAGTGCCGACCCTGACAACCGGCTTGCGTGGTCTGGCATATTTCGAGATTCATGTCCAAGGTGCGTTTAAAGACCTGCATTCGGGAGGTTTTGGCGGCGCAGTCGCCAACCCGATTCAAGCCCTGGCGCAAATCATTCAAACATTACGTGATGGCAACGGCAAAATTTTGATTCCAGGCGTTTATGACAACGTGCGCGAAGTCTCGAGTTTGGAGCGTGAGGCTTGGTCAAAACTGCCGTTCTCCGAATCAGAATTTGCCAAGTCAGTACACGTCGGCGAACTCCCGGGCGAACCAGGTTTCAGCGTCCTCGAGCGACTTTGGGCGCGACCAACGCTCGAGATCAACGGGATTTGGGGCGGCTTTCAAGGCGAGGGCGCGAAAACAGTTTTGCCAGCCAAAGCGAGCGCAAAAGTCAGTTTGCGCCTCGTGCCAGACCAGACGCCAGAAGAAATTGCAGCACTTGTCACCAAACACATCTCAAGCCTCGAGCTTCCAGGTGTGACCGTCGAGGTCAAATTCTTGCATGGCGGAATGCCGGTGCTGGTCGAAGCCTCGAGTGCTGCCGCCCAAGCCGCGATTCGAGCGCTTGAGCAAGCCTATCCAGGAAAAGAAGTTGCCATCACCCGAGGTGGCGGCACGATTCCGGTGGTGGCAACCTTTAAAGAAAAATTGAACGCACCGGTGTTGCTGGTCGATTATGGACTGCCCGACGACGGAGCGCACGGACCGAACGAACGGTTCACGCTCGAGTGCTTTCATAGCGGCATCAAAACCAGTGGGTTTTTGTATGAAGAATTGGCGAAATTGACCTGATCCTCTGGCTCGAGATGCTTCAAATTGGCAGGGGTGCGCCCCGAGGAAAGTACATTCCAGTCCGGGTTTCTTGCAGGTATTCCTCGAGTTGGGGCATTTTTGATCTGATCGCGGCGCTGCACTCGAGTTCGATGTCGTAAGGAACGCGCACCAGGGTTAACTCGAGTCCCAGGCTGCCGTGCAAAATGCCGTAACTTGGGACGGGGATGTCCAGCGGATTGCCGACGCTGCCGACGTTGAAAATCATTTTGCCACGCATGTGTGGCGTGGGTTCCGGGAAGCGGCGCAAGTATTTCACCAGGGTCGTGTGAATGTCGCCGTAGCCGACGCCAATCGGCAGTTCTACATCTGTACCCACCAGTTCGGTGGCGTCAAACAAACCGTAAAAACTCTCGAGCGGATCGTTTTCACGCACCCGAACCCACAAGCCTCTGGCGCTGGCGTGAAACAGCCGCACCACCCCAGAAAAGCGTTGCAACTCGAGCGCATAGGGGAGACGGGTTAAGGCTTTTTGCAGTTCAGTTCCGATCTGATTGCGTTGGTAATCGAGTGCCTCAGCCATCAGTGGTTGATCGCCCAGAAAATCGGGTTGAACGCGCCGAGAGAGCAGATCGTCCCAATTGCCATAAATAATTGGAATTTGGCGCTCGAGCAGCAATTCAAACACTTCTCTCGGGCGTGGACCTTTTCCGCCGACATCGCCCAAATGGACAACATGCTCGATTCCCCTGGCGTCAATATTCGCCAAAACCGCCTCGAGCGCGGTCAGGTTCGCGTGCGTGTCCGCGATGATGGCAACGCTTTGGTCTGGTGGAATACTGAGCATTCTTGGCACGGTTTTAAAATCCTTTTTAACGCAGTACAAAACTAAAGCAGTACAAACACTAGCGCCGTTCGAGCGACAACCTCGAGTGTCATCAGCCCATCGGTGGCAACAATGGTGGACTTGCCAAAATGCTCGACGTAGTTACCATTTTCTAAATTCTCGAGCGCAAGGCTTTGAGATTTTTTTCCGGCATTCAGCACGACAATGGCAACAGAATCCTCGAGTTTGCGCTCGAAGACCACTGTCATATCACTGGCGTACAAAGTCTTATATGATCCCTGACGCAACGCCGAAACTTGATTGCGCACGGCAATCGCTTGTGTCGTAAAATCAAGCAACTCGAGGTTCCAAGTTTCTTTCTCCCACGGCATCCCGCGCCTGCAATCGGGATCGCGTTCGCCTTCAAGCCCAATCTCGTCGCCGTAATAAACGCAGGGCGCTCCTGGCAACGTCATTTGCAAAACGGTCATCAATTTAACGCTCAAAATGTCGCCACCGGTGACACTCATGACTCGAGGGGTGTCATGTGATCCGAGCAAGTTGAGTTGTGACTGCGTGATTTCTGTCGGATGCAATTTCAGGAGTGCCTCGAGTTTCAGGGCGAAACCTGCGGCATCCAACTTCTGGAAATGCTTGAGTCCAGTCTCAGCAATGATCTCGGGTTGCATCGAATCGGCAGCCAGAAACTCGTAACTGATCGTGGTGAACACGTAGTTCATGACCGCATCAAACTGATCGCCTTTTAACCAACGGCTGGCATCGCCCCAGATTTCACCGACAATGTACGCCTCTGGGTTGATGTTTTTGACGCGCCGTCTAAATTCTTGCCAGAACGCGTCGTCATCAATTTCGTTTGGCACATCGAGCCGCCAACCGTCAATGCCTTTTTGAATCCAGTACTCGGCGACACCCCACAAGAATTCGCGCACGGCTGGCGTGTCGGTGTTGAACTCCGGCAGCGCGGGATAACCCCACCAGGCTTGGTAATTGGGTGGGTCTTTGGTTTCGTAAGCATTGAGCGGGAAACCTTTGATGTTGAACCAATCCAGGTACGCGCTCTGCGCCCCATTCTCGAGGATGTCATGAAACTGAAAAAACCCGCGTGAGGCGTGGTTGAACACGCCGTCCAAAACCACCTTCATGCCCCGGGCGTGCGCCGCCTCAATCAAATCCTCGAGCGCCTTGTTGCCCCCGAGCATCGGGTCAACGTTGAAATAGTCGTGGGTGTGATAGCGGTGGTTGGAGCCAGACTGAAAGACGGGGCAAAAATAAATGGCACTCACGCCCAGCTTCTCGAGGTGATCCAAATGCTCGATCACACCGTACAGATTGCCGCCCTTGTAACCGTGTGGCGTCGGCAATGAATCCCAAACCTCGAGGTTGCTGGACTTGGGAACCTTTGTGCTTTTGGCAAAACGGTCTGGAAAAATCTGGTAAAAGATGGCGTCTTTGACCCAGTCGGGCGTGCGAATATCGTTCACGTTTTTTATGATACCTCAAGATGGTCTTTGTTTTTTCTTCACAATTTCTGAGCCAAAAACCCCTACACTGTGTCGGTGGCGAATCTCGAGATGCAACCCTACCAGCCAGAAGTCACTGTTCTCGATTTGATTGGCGACGAGCACGAACGCGCCAGAAGCATCACCGAACGCTCGAGTTTGTGGTGCGCGGCGGTAAGCATTGAACCGATCCCGTGGCTCGACCTGGCGGTGCAATTGCCGATTCAACTGCGCATGGTCATGGAAATCGGCAAGATTTACGGTTTTGAAATGAACTCCGCTCGAGCGCACAAGGTCTTGCTCGAGTTGACTGGCGTGGTTGCCTACAGTTATGTGACGCGCAATGTGGCTCGAGGATTCCTGAAATTTATTCCAGGTGTAGGCGGGCTTTTAAATGCCCCCATCACCTACGCTGGAACTTACACCCTTGGTCATGTTGCCGAAAGGTATTTCAGGTCCAAGCGCGAAGACCTGCCGGCGCTCTCGAGCGAAGAGCGGCGGGAGTGGTTGACTGCCTTGACCAATGAAGGCAAACGCATTGCCCGCAATTTAAGACCTGAGGATTTTAAACGCACGCTCGAGATGCTGGGTAAAATGCGCCGCAAGGTCAATTGAACTCGAGAATCCCAAAAAATTACGTTCTAAACACGAGAAATGACCATCGCGCCACTTTCATCCCCGACCCTTCTCCCGCCAGCGGGAGAAGGGAGTTTTATTCAATTTTCGTTTGGGTGACTGACTACGCTCGAGTTTAACGTGTTGCGGAATAACTTTTTTCTTTAAGGAACAAATCTAGGGCAGCACCATCGAAATGTATTTCACCTCGAGAAACGCATCCAAGCCCCACATGCCGCCCTCGCGTCCGACGCCAGAATTTTTCATGCCACCGAACGGCGCTTGAGGAGCCATGGCGCTCGGCACGGCGTCGTTGACGCCAACGATACCGTACTCGAGGGCTTCGGCAACCCGCCAGGCGCGACCCAAATCTTTGGTCCAGATGTAAGCTGCCAAACCGTATTCGGTGTTGTTGGCGGCTTGGATGGCTTCCTCTTCGGAATGAAAAGTCACGATTGGCGCGACGGGTCCAAAGGTCTCCTCCTCGAGAATCTTCATGCCAGGTTTGACATCACTCAAAACGGTGGCTTCAAAGAACAAACCGCCTGTGGCATGACCGCCGCTGACCACTCGAGCACCCTTGGACACGGCATCGGCAACATGGTCTTTGACTTTTGCCAGGGTTGCGGCATCGACCAGAGGTCCAAGGTTGGTATCAAGTTCGAGAGGGTTGCCCATTTTGATGCTGCTGGTGGCTTTGGCAAGCGCATTTTCAAACTCGGTTTTGAGTTTTTCACTGACATAAACGCGGTTGGTTGCCACGCACTGTTGACCCGCGTTGCGGTACTTGCTGCCCGCCACTGTGGCGGCTGCAAGTTCGACATCGGCATCGTCAAACACAATAAACGGCGCATGACCGCCAAGCTCGAGCGAGATGCGCTTCAAGGTTTTGGCGCTCTGTCCGTAAAGTAAACGCCCAACTTCGGTTGAACCCGTGAACGTGATTTTGCGAACTCGAGGGTCATCCATCAGCACTTTTGAGACTTGCACGGGGTCTTGGCAGGGCAACACCTGAAACACGCCTTTCAAGCCGCCAGCCTGTTCCCAGAGTTCTGCAAGGTACAAGGCGGTGAGCGGCGTCTGTTCGGCTGGTTTCAGAATAAACGTGCAACCCGCCGCCAGCGCCGGACCCACTTTTCGGGCGAGCATTGCCGCCGGAAAATTCCAAGGGGTGATGCCGTAGACCACGCCCACAGCCTCGGGACGAGAAAAAGCGCGTTTGTTGGGAAACCTTGAAGGGACAAATTCGCCTGCAATTCTGGTGGCGGCTTCGGCGTACCAGGTGATGGCGGTGCTGGTGTAGACTGCCTCGCCGCGTCCTTCGACAATGGGTTTCCCCATCTCGAGCGTCATGGTGCGCCCGAGTTCTTCTTGATGATCCAGAATCAATTGCGCCCAGCGGTGCATGACGGCGGCGCGTTCAAAACCAGTTTTGTTCTTCCAGTATTTGAAGGCTTCAACCGCCGCCTCGAGTGCGATTTTGGCTTCCTGTGCGCCGCAATCGGCAACGTTGGCGACCAGGCTTTGATCGAAAGGATTGCGGACTTCAAAGCTGTTCTCGAGCTTGTGCCAGGTGCCGTCGATGTAGGCGCGGTTTGAAATTTGGGAAATCATGGTCATGAAATTCTCCTATGTTGAATTGATGTGTTGTGAATTTGATATTCATTTTCGGATTATTGCGTGATCTCGAGTCCTGCCACAAAGGTTTTCTCGAGTTTCCAGTGTTCGGGTTTGGTGGTGAAGGGGTTGGAAATCACCACCAAATCCGCATGTTTGCCCACCTCGAGCGTGCCACGGTTTGACCCGTCCCCTTGGGCAATTGCGCCGTTTAACGTGTAAGCCTGCAAACTTTCCTCGAGCGTGATGCCATTGCCTTCAACCATCGGCTCAGTCATGGCGGCTTTGATGCCTTCGAGCGGGTCGAGTTCGCGCACCACTGGACCATCGGTTGAGAGTGCCAATGTCAAGCCTGCGTCGATCATGGCGCGGAGGTTGTAACAATGCTCGAGGAAAGGTGTCGGCACATATTGTTGAAAATTGGCTCGCAATTCGTGCAAGAAAATGGCTTGCGGCACAACGATTACTCCCAGTTTCTTTGCTCGCTCGAGGTGAGTTTTGTTTGCCAGCCCAAAATGTTCGATCCGGTGTCGCATTCCGTTCGGATGCTCAATCTCGAGTCGTTCGTAAACCTCGAGAATTTGATCCAAAGCCCTGTCACCAATGGCGTGCGTGCCGATTCTAAACCCTGCAAGGTGCGCCTCGAGTGCCAGTTGATACAGCTCCTCGGTTTCAAATCGTAAAACCCCGTAACTCGTGTGCTCGGTGTTGCGAAACGGGATGCTGACTGCCGCTGTCGCGCCCGACAAGCCACCGTCGGCAAAGAATTTTACGCCTTCAATGCGTAAAAAGCCCGAGTTGAACTTTTCGGGCAGTGGGAAGGTTTCGCTGCCACCATCTGGACGTCGGATGAACAACACATTGACCCGAATCGGCAACTTGTTCTGCGCCTCGAGCGAACGGTATGCCTCGAGCAGCACGGGGTCAACGGCTGGATCGGTGGCACTGGTCACGCCCAATGACCGCAAATACCCGAGTCCAGCCAGAATGTAACCCTGGTAGTCGGCAACGCTTGGTGCTGGCATGGCGCGTTGCAACAGTCCGTAAGCCGTTTCGATGGCGTGACCGCGCAACCAATCCAATTCTCCACCTGTGGGGGCTACAGTCTCGCTTGTAATGCTCGAGAGTGCCAAAGCGCTCGAGTTCGCGGCGTGAATGTGCGCACACGTTCGGGTTAACACGACCGGATTGTTCGGCGCGGCAGCATCCAGACCAGTTTTGTCTGGCGCTCCACCGATCAGTTTCGCCTCGTTCCAACCGCGTCCGAGCAACCAGGTTCCAGGTGTCAGTTGCGTCGCCCGTTCGCGCACGGCGGCATACACGCCCTCGAGGGTGGTTTGTTCGCGCAAGTCCAGCATCGTCGTGCGCAAATGCCCGACCTTCCAAACATGAACGTGCGCATCGTTAAACCCTGGCAACAACGCACTCCCCGCCAAATCAATGACTTTGGTGCTCGAGTCAATGAGAGGCTCGAGTTCGAGTTTATTGCCGACAGCTAAAATTTTTCCGTCAGCCACAGCCAAAGCTTCGGGTTGAACATTTGCGTTCATGGTCAAAATTGCGCCATTGTGAAAAAATACATCGGCTTTCATCACCAACCTCGGTCCACATTGCGCCACAAAATCAGCACGCCGTAATTGTTGGTGCTGGCATCCTCGAGATAATTGGGGATAATGCCAAAAACGCGGTAGCCGCGACGCAATTGGACTGACAACACTGGATCGTTCAACTCGAGGGTGATGACATCGTTGACGTATTCTTCGATGGGCAGTTTATGTTTCAACGCGCCGTAACCTTTCGGCATCGCGCCAGCCACATGTCCCTTCAACCCCAGTTCGCGCACCAGGGTTTGCCGTCTGGCGTACAACAAACTTGCCAAACCCAAACCCCGAAACTCGGGCAGCACGCCAATGTCGGCACCGTACAACCAATCGCCATCTGGAAGGTGTGTGGTGAAATAATTATCGCCCACCGCATCGAGAAAACGGTGCTGGTAATGCGACAAATCCAATTCAAGACGCAAATCGCTCGAGCTGCCAATCACGCGACCCGTAGAATTCTCGAGAATGGCGTGCTGACCTGCGGGAAACGTGTTTATTTGCGCCAGGTAATGCCGTTCTAGCGCCAATTCATGCTCTGCCAAATCGGGGAAACTGGCACGTTGAATTGCCTCGAGTTGGTTTGCCATCCAAGGTTCGGATTGCACCACGCTGAAGCGGTTGTCGCGGCTCGAGAGTAGAGCTTTTGGGAGTGTCATCATGAAATACCTGCTTAATTCTAGAAAAGTGCCTGTGCTCATTTATTTTTATTGGGGCGGCAAGGTTTTGCCCTCTCATCCCCGACCCGTCTCTCCGAAGAGAGACGGGAGTTTAATTGATTTCTCGAGAGATAAGAATTCTGTATCCCAAACCCTCTCCCGCAAGCGGGAGAGGGTGACGAGCCTAGGCGAGTCGGGTGAGGGCTTCACTTGCGCGAGATTTCATTCATTTTGCTTTTGATTCAGGTCTTTTGCGATTCCTCGAGATTCAATCCGCCGCCACAGCCACTTGATTCGCCTTATTAACTTGACGAATCGCGCCAGCAACAACCTCGAGCGCTTCCCGTAAGGTTGCCTCTTCAATCGTGACTTCAGGCAGGAACCTGATGCAGTTGGTGTACAACCCAGCGCGAAGCAAGATCACGCCGCCCTCGAGACACCCTTTGACGATTTGTGGCACAATTTCCATCCAGGGTTCTTTGCTGGCTTGGTCGTGCACAAACTCGAGGCACATCATGCCGCCGACGCCGCGCACATCACCCAAAATGGGAATCTCGAGTTGCATGGGTTCAAAGATTTCGCGCACGATACGTTCTATTCGCGCAGCGCCTTCTTGGGCATCAATACTGGTCAAGATTTTGATTGCCTCGAGCGCAGCAACGCAAGCCAGAGGGTTGCCGCCGTAAGTGCTGCCCGCACCGCCGATGTGCGGCGAATCGAGAATTTCGGCGCGACCTGTGACCGCCGAAATTGGCAGCCCCGCCCCGAGCGATTTGGCACTAATCACCATGTCGGGGACAACACCAGTATGCTCAATCGCGTACATTTTACCGGTACGTCCAGACCCCGATTGAATCTCGTCGGCAATCATGACCGCACCCGTTTTGTCGCAGACTTCACGGATTTTCTCGAGAAATTTCTTAGGCACGGGAACAAAGCCACCCTCGCCGATGATGGGTTCGATCACGATGGCAGCCAGCGCCGAACCGTCGATGTGCGCCACCAGGGCATTCTCGAGGTTCCAGCAACTCCACTCGAGGTAATCGGCTTGGCTCATGCCTTTTGGGGTGCGGTAGAGGTTTGGCAAGGGCAGACGGTAAACTTCTGGGGCGAAGGGTCCGAAACCTTTTTTGAACAGGCTGTACTTGCTGGTCATTGCCATCGTCAGGTTGCTGCGTCCGTGGTACGCGCCTTCAAAGACAATAATGCCAGCCCGTCCTGTGAAACGACGGGCGAATTTAACCGCATTTTCGACGGCTTCCGCGCCGCCATTGGAGAGCAAGGTTTTCTTGGCGAAATCGCCTGGCGTCAGGCTGTTCAACTTTTCGCAGAGTTCCACGTAAGGTTCGTAATTCGCCACGATGCTGCAAATGTGCAAATACTCGTCAACCTGCTTGTGAAGTGCTGCTTTAACGCTTTCTGGACCATGTCCAACCGCCAGCACGCCAATGCCGCCCGCCAGATCGATCAGCAAATTGCCGTCAACATCCTCGAGCATTGAACCCTTGGCGCGTTTGATGGCGACAGGGTTGGCTTGCCCCAAAGCGCTCGAGACGGCGGCGGCGCGTCTGACTTGCAAAGCTCGAGAATTTGGACCTGGCAGCGCGGTTTTCAGTTGTATTTGACCCATAAAAAACCTCTTCTCGAGCAGTGATTTTGGTTGCTCGAACAAAAAAATGGCGAAACATTGTGTCCCTCGAGCGAGCGCTATCGAAAGGGTGGTGGAATGGCATCTTGTTGCCAGTTCGGAGCGTTCATGTTGCCTCGAGTCTACTCCAGTGCAGCGCGGATTACCAAACCCAGCTTTTGGGGTTGTATACTTCTTTCATGGTGTTTACCCCTCGAGTGATCCTGCATGGCTGTTGTGACCGCCTTTAGAGCGGTTTTGCGTCTGTTGTATTGACCCGAAATTGTGCTCGAGCCTTAACCCTCGAGCTTTTTTATTGAAAGGATTTTCCCATGACCATCAGGTTGTTTAACACCTTGAGCAAGCAAAAAGAAGACTTTGTGCCGACCACAAGCGGACGCGTGGGCATGTACCTCTGTGGACCCACTGTCTATTCGGATGCGCACCTTGGACACGGCAAGACCGCCGTGGCATTTGACGTGATCCGCCGTTGGTTCGTCTACCGAAATTTTAAGGTCAGGTTTGTCAGCAACATCACCGACGTGGGTCACATCACCGACGAGACCAGCGACGAGGGTCATGACCGCATCGGTGAACGCGCCAAACTCGAGCAACTCGAGCCGATGGAGGTTGCCGAGAAGTACATGTGGAATTACTTTCACGACATGGAAGCGCTCAACGTTCAAAAGCCCAATATTGCCCCCAGAGCCACGGGGCATATCCTCGAGCAAATCGAAATGGTCGAAACCCTGATTGCCAATGGCAAAGCTTACGAGCGCGGTGGCAGCGTGTATTTTCGGGTGCGATCCGACCCAGATTACGGCAAGCTGTCGGGTCGCAAGATTGACGAACTCGAGGTTGGAACCCGTGAGGACGTGCGCGAGGACAAGGAAGACCCGCTCGATTTTGCCCTCTGGAAATTTGCCGAACCCGAGCATTTGATGCGCTGGAAATCGCCTTGGGGCGAGGGTTTTCCTGGCTGGCACATCGAATGCTCGGCAATGGCAATCAAATACTTGGGCGAGAATTTTGACATTCATGCCGGCGGTCTGGATTTGCAATTTCCGCACCACGAAGCCGAAATTGCCCAAGCCGAGGGTGCGGGCTACAAGTTTGCACGTTACTGGATGCACGGCAACATGCTGACCATCAACGGCGAAAAGATGAGCAAATCCAAAGGGAATTTCACAACTTTGCAAGATTTTTTTGCCACCCACGATCCAATGGTGCTGCGCCTGATTTACATTCAAAGCCATTACCGCAGTGTGGCAGAACTCTCAGCCGATACCATCACCGCCGCCACCAGCGTGCTCTCGAGGTTCAGGGAAACGCGCCGCGAATTTGTGCGCAAACTCGAACTTGCCATGGCTGGACACGATGCCGCCTTTGAGAAAAAAATTGATTTCGCTCGGGCACAATTTGAAACCGCGATGGATGACGATTTCAACACGCCAGAGGCGCTTGCAGCACTGTTCGCCATGACCAAAGAATTCAACGCGGTCGCCATCACCAACAACAAAAACTCGCTCGAGATGGGGCTGGAGACGTTTGACATGCTCGCAGGTTTTGTTTTTGGTTTGTTCCCAGCCAACACCAGTCAAGCCACCCAAGGAAAAGATGGTTTGCTCGAGGGATTGCTCGAGATTGCGATAGAAGCCAGAAAGTCTTACCGATTAAACCGTGACTTCAAAAGCTCGGATGCGCTTCGAGAACGCCTGAAAACCTTGGGTGTGCAACTCGAGGATACCGTGGACGGCACGCGCTGGAAGCTCGAGGCGTGAACATTCTCGAGGTTTTTGAGATTTGATTTTAGATTTTGAGAACGTGTTAAACTGTCAGCCAGTACAACCATTCCAAACCTTGAAAGGAGGCGCGACGTGAGAAGCTGTTCAACATCTCAACCACCATTCACAGTCGCCGCTCGAGGTCTGAAACCCAGACCAGGGTTTGGGGGGTAAGTCTTTTTGTTCCTCCAAACTGACGGGGGAACAATGTTGAACGCTCGAAGCAGAAAGTTTTTTTCGTATTACAAACCATATTTGGGTTTGCTGGTCACCGATTTGGTCAGTGCTTTTGTGGTGGCAGCCGTTGCGCTGATTCTGCCCTTGTTTGTCAGGCACATCACCAAAGACATCTTGGCAGGAAATGCGCCAGATGTGCTGGGTCAGATTTACGGCACGGGTGCTTTGATGTTGGTTTTGGTGGTCGTTCAAACGCTGTGCACCGTGTTTGTTGACTATCAAGGTCACATGATGGGTGCTTTCATGGAACGCGACATGCGTCGGGGATTGTTCGAGCACTACCAAAAACTCTCATTTGGTTTTTTCGACAACCATTTAACGGCGCACCTCATGAACCGAATCACCAACGACACTTTTGCCATGAGTGAATTGTTTCATCATTGTCCAGAGGACATTGTGATTTCTGTGCTGAAATTGATTGGCGCGTTTACAATTTTAATCACCATCAACGTTCCGCTGACCATTGTCATCTTTGCGTTTTTGCCGATCATGACCGTCTATGCCCTGTACTTCAACAAGAAAATGAGTGTTGCCGTCAGAACCAGCCGCGACAGAATCGGTGATGTCAACGCGCAACTCGAGGATTCGCTGGCAGGCATTCGGGTGGTGAAATCGTTTACCAATGAAGTGGTTGAAGCCAAAAAATTTGGCATCCAGAACAATCGTTTTCTCGAGGCTCGCAGGGTCGAGTACAAAAGTTACATGTTTTTCACGAGTGGAATGTTGTTTTTTACCCAGCTTTTGACCATTGTGCTTTTGGTTGTTGGCGGTGCAAGCATCGTTAATCACAGCTTGGATTTGGTCGATCTGCTGACCTACCTGCTTTACCTCGGCATCTTGCTCGAGCCAATCCGAGGGGCGAGCAATCTGGGGCGGTTGTACCAGGAGGGCATCACAGGTTTCAACCGTTTTATGGAAATGCTCGAGGTCAGACCAGATATCGAAGATTTGGTGACGGCGACTGACTTAAAGCAGGTTCGAGGGCATCTGAAATTTCAGGATGTCAGCTTCAAGTACACCGAAAACCACGAAGAAGTCCTGAAAAACGTTTCGCTCGAGATTCAAGCTGGAGAATTTATTGCCCTGGTCGGGGCATCGGGCGTCGGGAAAACAACGCTGTGTTCGTTGATCCCACGCTTTTATGATGTCAGTCAGGGACAAATTTTTCTGGACGGAAAAAACCTCAAGGACCTTCGCTTGAATTCGTTGAGACAAAGCATTGGCATTGTTCAACAAGACGTTTACTTGTTCGCAGGAACGGTTGCTGACAACATCGCTTACGGCAATCTTGAGGCGGGTTTTTCTGAAATTGTGGACGCCGCCAAAAAAGCCAATGCGCACGAATTCATCATGGCGCTGTCAAATGGTTACGATACAGACATTGGACAGCGCGGCGTCAAACTTTCGGGCGGACAAAAACAACGTCTCAGCATCGCTCGAGTGTTTTTGAAAAATCCTGCGATCATTATTTTTGATGAAGCCACCAGCGCTCTGGACAATGAAAGTGAACGAGCCGTTCAGCAATCGCTTGAGAAACTGTTTGCAAACCGCACGACCATCGTGATCGCGCATCGCCTATCGACCATCAAAAATGCGCAAAGAATTGTGGTGCTTGGCGATAAAGGGATTGCCGAACAGGGAACGCATCAGGAATTGATTGCGTTGGGTGGCGTCTACGCCAATTTTTACAACATGCAGCTCAGGATTTAGTTTGAAAACCCGAGGGGCATCTTTTCAGGGATTCAATGACCCTCTGCGTTCCTTGACTTCGTGTTCCTCGAGTTTGGCAAATGGATTGCTGGCTTTCCAATTTTTATCGTAAATCCCAAAATGCAGGTGTGGCGGTGTGCTGCTGACATCACCAGAATTCCCGACAAAGCCAATCAATGTTCCTCGAGTCACGATTTGTGCATTGTTGATGTTGGCGTATTTTGAAAGGTGGGCGTAGTAATAACGCTTGTCGCCTGCGCCCCAGATCGTGACGGTGTTGCCGCCCAACCGATTCCAGCCTTTAAAAATCACGATGCCGTCCGTCGCACTGTAAATCGGTGTTCCTTTTGGGGCAAAAATATCCACGCCTTCATGTTTTCGCCCCTCCGAACGTGCCCCGCCCCAAGTGTCGGTGATCTGATTGAGTTTGACTCGAGCGACAGGAATGGGCAGCCGTTCGGGCGCGGTTTTGTTGGTTGTTGAAAGGCTGTATTGTTGAAATGCCAACCAGTTCTCAAACCCGACCGAACTCGAGTGAGGCGCGTTGCACGCGACCAAAAATATCAACATGAGGATCAATCTCATTTTCCAAGGTTAACAAGCTGAATGCAAGGCTGTAGCAAGGTGCTGTCAAGATTTCTTGAAGTTTTTTCAACAACCCCAGACAAGACAATCCTTAATACAGCCATTCTCGGGCATCAACGTGTCGAAAACGTCTTGACAATTGAGGGTCTAAGTACCAGAATCAAGCGTTTATGTCTTCCAACTCAACCGGCAATAACCATCGCATCAAAAACTGGCTGCTCGAGGGCGAATCACAAAAAGAAGTTCAAGGTTCTCCTGGTTCTGATGAAGTTCATCACAAGGCGGCTGAGCATCAGTATTCATGGTGGAAAGTTGTTTGTTTAACCGGTGTGGATTACTTTTCAACCTTGGGTTATCAACCGGGTTTTGCGGCATTGGCGGCGGGGGTGCTTTCGCCGCTGGCAACCCTGGTGCTGGTCTTGGTCACCTTATTTGCGGCTTTGCCAGTATATTTGCGGGTTGCCTCTGAAAGTCCGCATGGCAGTGGTTCAATTGCCATGCTCGAGCGACTTCTTGGGTTCTGGGCTGGAAAATTGTTTGTGCTGGCGCTTCTAGGCTTTGCCGCCACAGATTTCGTGATCACCATTACACTTTCAGCCGCAGACGCAGCGGCACACGTCATCGAAAATCCGTATTTCGCCCAAGCGTTCCCGTCGCACGGGTCGCCAGCGTTTCAAATTGGCATCACGATTGCACTTATTACCTTGCTGGGCGCAGTGTTTTTAAAAGGTTTTAAAGAAGCCATCGGCATTGCGGTGGTTTTGGTCGTGACCTATCTTGTCTTAAACGCCATTGTTATCACACGCGGCATTCTCGAGGTGTTACATCAACCGCTCGAGTTTCACAACTGGGTTGCAGGTTTGACAGCCCGCAGCAACAACCCAATTTTGATTGTGGGTTTTGCGCTGTTGTTGTTCCCAAAGCTCGCGCTTGGACTCTCTGGCTTTGAAACGGGTGTTGCCGTCATGCCGCTGATCAAAGGGAAAAAAAACGATGATCCAGAACACCCGCTTGGGCGCATTCGCAATGCCAAGAAGTTACTTACCTCCGCCGCACTCATCATGAGTGTCTTCTTGATCGCCTCGAGCTTTGTGACGACCCTGCACATTCCTGCGGCTGCGTTTCAGGAGGGCGGTGTTGCCAATGGACGTGCCTTGGCATATCTGGCACACCAATTTTACGGGGATGGATTTGGCACTGTTTATGACATCAGCACCGTCTTAATCTTGTGGTTTGCAGGTGCCAGCGCCATGTCTGCACTGCTCAATCTTGTGCCGCGTTACCTTCCGCGTTACGGTATGGCTCCAGAGTGGGCGAAAGCCAACCGTCCGTTGACACTGTTGTTCACCTTGATCGCCTTTCTGGTGACCGTTGTCTTCAAAGCCGATGTCAACGCCCAAGGTGGCGCGTATGCTACAGGCGTTCTGGTCTTGATGAGTTCGGCTGCCATCGCGGTGTTCTTGTCGGCTCGAGCTAAAAGGCAACGATCTGCCATGATCGGTTTTGCCATGATTACTTTTGTTTTTATTTACACCACCATCGTTAACATTATTGATCGCCCGGATGGTTTAAGAATTGGTTTGTTATTTATTGCCACCATCGTGTTTGTCTCAATTCTCTCGAGGGTCTTTCGCTCGACAGAGTTGCGCATCACAGACATTCATCTTGACGACACCGCCGAGAAATTCCTGCAAAACAGCATTCACCACTGCGCCGAGTTGCACATCATTACAAACAAACGCCAGGCTGGCGACTGGGGCGAATACCAGGACAAGGAACTCGCCGAACGCGAAGACCACCATATTGACGCACGCGACCCGATCTTGTTTTTTGAGGTCAGCATTTCTGACGCCTCAGAGTTTGTTGGTAAGTTGCAGGTTCAAGGCATTGAAATTGCCAGTCCAAACGGTTCTAAATACCATATTCTGCGTGCCACCGCGCCAGCCGTGCCCAATGCCATCGCCGCATTTTTGTTGTACCTGCGTGATCGTAGCACCATGATTCCACACTGTTACTTCACCTGGTCCGAAATCACGCCGCTCGCCAACGTCTCAAGGTTCTTGTTCTTCGGCGAGGGAGATACCGCCCCGATGACCCGTGAAATCATTCGGCAATCCGAACCCAAACCGCGCCGTCGCCCTCGGGTTCATGTGGGTTGACAGGTTTTTACTTTTAAGCTCTTACAGGCTGCTCGAGTGATGCTGTGATTCGACCCGCCAGATTGAATGTTTGAATAATGTTATGTTAAAGTCAGAACACAAAGCATAAATTATGCAAGTTATGCCAAACGTGGAGGTTGGAAATGGCAACAGTATTTCTCGATTTGGCCATGTCTTTGGACGGATTTATCGCTGGACCGAACAATAACGACGGTGGACTTCACGAATGGTATTTTTGTGAAAATCACAAAAGCCAGCAAATCCTTGACGAGTTACATCATGACATTGGCGCGATGATTCTTGGCAAAAAAGCCTTTGGAATCCAACCAGACGGTTTTGACACGCCCTACAAAGTGCCACATTTCGTACTCTCTCACGAAGCTCGAGCCACGATTTCCCGAGATGGGATGCAATTCATTTTTGTTTCCGATGGCATCAAAAGCGCCCTCGATCAAGCCAAGGCAGCCGCAGGTGAAAAGGATGTTTGCATTGCTGGAGGCGCGAACACCGCGCAGCAGTTTTTAAAGGCAGGATTGCTTGACGAGATTCAGCTTCATCTGGTGCCCGTTTTGCTCGGCGGTGGGCTGCGGTTGTTTGAGCATCTTGGATCAGCCCGCATTGAATTCGAGCGGACACGAATCGTTGAAGCGCCGTTGGCAACCCATATTCGTTACCGTGTCAAAAAGATGTGATCAAACACGCTGCCCGATTTTGAGCAACAAAAAGACGAAAGCGACTTGCGCTTTCGTCTTTTTGAATTGAAATTTACGCCTGCGGCTTTTGGGCATCCTCGAGCGCCTTGCCAACCATCTCTTGAATGTTGACGTTCAGTGGTGTCTCTTCAACATGGAACAAGCTGATGCCCTCAATTTCGCTGGGCACGATGAAATACACGTTAGGTCCAGAGTTGATGATCATGACGTTGTTCAGTTCTTGTGCGGTTTTCAATCCGCCCAGCAATTGCACGGCGGCATTGGCAAGATTTTGTGCCTCGTCTTTGTTTTCGGCTTGACCCATCGCAATTTCGCGTCCCGATTTGGTTAACAACAACAATTCGTACATGTGTTTTCCTCCGAAACCCGAGTGTCTCTCGGGTGAATGTTTCGCTCGAGACTATACCGTGCCTTTCGTTAATCTGCGAAGTTTTGAGGTACGCTCGAGCGGTGAATCCTGCATTTGAAATGGTGGAAAATGCCATCAAAATTGGTCCAATTCCTGGAGCAAGCGTCGCCCTGGGAGTCGGTGCAAATCTCGAATTCGCCTGTTTTGGGCGTCTCTCGAGCGATCTTGAATCGAGTCAGGTCATGCTCGATACGGTTTACGATCTGGCAAGTTTGACCAAAGTGCTCGTGACCGTGCCGCTGCTTTTAAAATTGATTGAACAGGGGAGACTTGACCCCAAAGCGCCAATTTTAGAGTTCCTGCCCGAAATCAAGGGTCTTCCGCTTCAAGACAGCACCATCCTCGAGTTGGTCTCGCACACTACGGGTCTTCAGGCGCTCTCGAGACTGAGATTCTGGAATTTGGCGCGTCAAGCCGCACTCGAGAGAGCTTTGAGCGAACCACTGAACAAATCTCGAGAAATTCTCTATTCCGATCAGGGTTTTATGGTGCTGACGTGTATTCTCGAGAAACTGTACGGCGCAAGGTTGGACACTGTCGCTCGAGTTGAATTGTTCGGACCTCTTGGCTTGGGTTTGACCTATCAGCCTGAAATCGCCAAGTCTGCGCCAACAGAATTTTTACCAGAGCGCGGCGGCTTGATCGTCGGACGGGTTCATGACGAGAACACTGCCGCGCTTGATGGCGTTTCCGGTCATGCGGGTTTGTTCGGCACGGCTGGGGATGTGGCTTTGTTTCTGGTTTATTTGCTCCAGGGACGCATGTTTGGTACTGAAATGCTCGAGTTGATGACAACTCAAATTGCCCGCACTCAAAACGATGCTCGGGCTTTTGGTTGGGTTTTGGCTCACTACAATTGGAGCGGTGGCGATCTTGCGCCGAAAACGGCACTTGGGCACACTGGTTTCACCGGAACTGGCGCTTGGTTTGACCCGCGAACGCATCAGATACACGTGCTCTTGACCAACCGCGTCAATCCATCTCGAGAGGTTCAATCTGGCATTCTCGAGTTGCGGCGCGGGTTTAACGATATTGCATGGAAAACTTGAATCTCGAGTCTCAATTCGCGTTAAACTTGCACATGCAGACTGTCGCCATCACCGCCGAGAATTCGTTTCAACCACTGCTCGAGACTTCGGACTCAAGCTCGAGTTCGCAGGGGCTTCCAGAGGCATTCAGGCTTGCTTACGGAGGCGACTGGCGGTTCGATGCGCCGACAGATCGACCTTACACGTATTCCAATTTTGTGCAATCTCGAGATGGACGCATTTCGTTTGGCATTCCAGGGCAGTCGGGTGGGGGAGAGGTATCAAATTTCAATTTTCACGACCAATGGCTCATGGGCTTGCTTCGCGCTCGAGCCGATGCGGTGATCGTCGGCGATGTCACCCTCAAGATCGAACCAGATCACATTTGGACGCACCAATACATCTGTCCAAGCGAAACCGCTTTTGATGCCCTGCGCTCGGGTTTTGGACTTGCAGCCAGTCCCTTGCAAACGTTTTTGTCGCTCGAGGGAGAATTTGACCCAAGTTTGCCCGTGTTTGCTCGAGCCGACTTGAAGATTGTCATTTTCACCACCGCCCGTGGGCGTGACCGCGCCAGGAATCTCGAGGGTGTCGCGGCGAGGGTTGATTTGCCCGAAGTTGGCACTGATCGCGTCGATTTGCAGCGGGTGATGCAGGTTTTACACCATGATTACTCGGTCAAAACCTTGCTTTGCGAGGGTGGACCGAGGGTGTACGGTTCGTTTGTGGCGCAAAAACTGATCGACGAAGAATTTTTAGCGCTCTCGCCAGTGGTCATCGGTCAAAACACCGAACGCAGCAGACCAGGTTTGATCGAAGGCGTGGCGTTCACACCCGAAACCGCGCCGCGTTCAATTCCAATCAGCCTCAAACGGGCGGGAGATTATTTGTTCTTGCGCTCAAAGCTCGAGTATCGCTAGTCGGTTTTTGTTTTACCAAACCAAGAATTCGCCAGCACCGCGTGTTCTCCAGTGTGGAGCACTTTCAACTTGCCAGGGTTCAGCAGTCCTTTTGGGTTGAACTGAGCGACGCCGTTCAGAACGGCTTCACCGGACCACCTCGAGTCTTCATCCAGGTAAAAAGTGTGTGGGTCTGCAACTTGCACGCCGATGGCTTCAAAAAAAGCTTGAATTTCAAACAAGCGTTCCTTGGTGCTGAACCGAATCAGGGGCAGACTTGCCGCGATCAGCACGCCCCCATCGCTTAAGCGTTCACGGATAAACTCGAGGTGCATCAGGACTTCGTCGCCAAATTTTTCTTTGATGGCGTGTACCTGTTCGAGCATTTTTTCCACTTCAAACCTGGCTTGGGTGTACGTCCAGGTTTGGTCGGCTTTCATCGCCCAGAGGGTCGTGTGATTCCAGGTAAAGTCCGAGAGTGCAAAACTCGAGTGATGGTATGTGGCGTGTGGGTTGAAGTAATCGAGCGTTCCAGCCAATTCGTGCGCTCGAGTTTGAAGGTCATGACTGGCGTTTTCCTCGAGTTCCAAAATAACCGCAGTTCGCCCGTCTTTCACACCGCCAGCCGCCTCGAGCGGTTTGAAATAGTTTGGCATCGGCGCTTCAAAAATTCCAACCTCGCGTTTTTTGAGGCTTGTGTTTTCGGCAATTTCTTGGGCAAATGCAATCGCATTCCCCAGGTTTGGAAACGAGAACACGCATTCCTCCCAGTTGGTCGCTGGCGCGAGTCTGATCGTCAACTCGGTCATGATCGCCGTCGTGCCGTAAGCGTGAATCACGGCAAAAATATCACTGCCGGTCAAAAGCTCGAGCTGCGGGTTTTCGCTCATCGGTAACACTTGAGTCTCAACAATCAGATTGTCCCAGAGCGTGCCGTACTGAATTGAACCCACGCCGCCAAAACCGCCTCCGACAAAACCGCCAACTGTGGCGGTTGCCCAGGTGCTCGGGTAAAACCTTAATTCCAAACCGTGTTTTCTGGCTTCACGCTCGAGGTTGCCGAGCCGCGCACCCGCTTGAACCCGTGCCGTTTGTGTTGTGACATCAATTTCGAGAATTGAATTGAAACGGTGCAAACTGACCAAAATGCCGCCGTGAAGTGGCACGGCTTGCCCGTAGTTTCCGCTGCCCGCACCGCGAACAGTCAACGGGATATTCTCGAGTGCCGCCAAAGAAATAATTTTTTGAAGCTGTTCGCTCGAGTCCGGCGCGACCATCACCTCGGCGCGTTTATCGCGCAACATCTCGAGCAGCACAGGTGAGAACGCGTACTGGTCTTTGGAAAAAGTTTCCAAAACCCGAGCATCGGTAAAGGTTTGATTTGCGCCAACAATGCCCTCGAGTTTTTCCAGAATGCCTTGATTCATAACGTCCCCAGTCCGAAAAATTCTTGGTGTCTGACCGCTCGAGACACCAGTTTTCCGTTTACGATCACGAATGATTTCTCGGGTTGAAATTGGATGGCGTCGCGCCAATTTTTGGCGTTCAAGATCAGAATATTGGCTTTGCAACCCAGGCTCAAACCGTAATTCTCGAGCCTCATGACTTTGGCTGGAATGCTCGTGACCATCTCGAGCACACGGTTGATCTCATCACCCCAAGTAAATTGCCCCAGATGCGCCATGTACTGCGCCACCTCGAGCAAATCGTTTCGTCCAAATGGATAATACGGGTTGTCGATGTCGTCTTGCGCGGTGGCAACCGGCACACCAGCCGCTTGAAGTTCAAAAACTCGAGTCATGCCCCTCGGTGCAGGCTGATGACGCAGGTTGGTCGTCACAAGCGCCACGTGGGCGTTCGAGAAAATGGTCATGCCAGATTCCTTGACCAAACGAATCACCCGATCCGCATGGGCATCATCGTAATATGCCAGCGCGTTGGCTTGCGTGCCATGAACTCGAGTTTGCAAACCCAGTTCAATGGTTCTTGCCGCCACATATTCGGTGCTTCTGGAGGTTGGGTCTTCGGTGTCATCGAGCACAAAATGCGCGTCCAAATCATGTTTTTTTGCCAACTCGAGAATCAAATCGACGTGCGCTTTTTGTGATTCCTCGCTCGGCTCGAGCCATGGGATTCCGCCAATTGCATCAATGTTCATCTCGAGCGCTTGACGCAACAAACTTTCGGTGCTTGCTCGGGCGCGGAACACCCCATTTTGTGGAAATGCCACGACCTGTACTGTTAAAACATCACGGTATTTTTCTCGAACGTTGAGCAGTCCCTCGAGCGCCCGAAGTCCAGCGTCAGAGTCCACGTCTGCAAACAACCGAATCGCGCAAGTGCCATGCCGCACTGCCAGAAGAATGCTTTTTTCGGCTCGAGTGGCGACCTCCTCAACCGTGTACAGGCGTTTAACGTCGCTGATGGCGCCAAATCTTGCAGCCATGTTTGTAAAATCAAAGTTCCGTGCAAGCTCGAGCTTATCCAGTGGTTCGCGCCAAAAACTTTTGCAGGCGTGAAGATGACCGTTGACGAATGCAAGAATTGCCAGTTGACCGTTTGCGTCAAGCTCGAGTTTTGCCGCGCTGGTAATCTCAGGTTGAATTGCAGTGATACAACCATCCTCTATGCCAATGTCGGTGACGGTTCCGTCTTGCAAGATCGCATTACGAATCAAGATGTCCATGAACGCCTCTCGAGCAGTTTTCCAGCCTTGAAGGTCATCAAACATGGCGCAATTTCACAGACCGCCTGCTTGGCAGATTCCACCTCGAGCACGATCAAGTCGGCATTTGCTCCAACTTTAATTTCGGGTTTGGGCAGACCCAACGCTCTGGCAGGGTTGCTCGAGATCATCTCAAACGTTTGTTGAATTCCAAGATCGTGCGTCATGTGGCAAGCCATCGTTGTCAGATTTGCGGCACTCAATAAACTGTAATTTCCGATGGGGTGAAACGGGTCTTGCACGTTGTCCGAACCCACGCAGGCATTCACGCCCGCGTTCAACAACTCTAAAACCCGAGTCACCCCGCGCGGTACAGGGTGCACGCCACGACCTTGAAGATTGAGGTTGCAGGCGGGCAAACTCACGATGCTGATGCCTGCCCTCGCCACTTTTTCGATCACCCGAGCGACATCAGTTTCATTCATAAAATCCAGACTGCAACAATGCCCAGCCATAACCGGTAACTCAAATTTGAGCCTCAAAACTTCATCTGCCAGAAATTCGAGCGAGTTGCTGAAATCATTTTCGTCCACGTGCAAATCTACTGGTTTGCCAAATTCTGCCGCAATTTTCAGCGCGTTTTCAACCTCGAGTTTTGGGTTTTGACGAATCGCGGGGCAGCCACCAACCACGTCAGCGCCAAGTCTCATGGCATCACGCATGGTTTCAAACTCGAGTTCGGGATTGCCAAGCGCCACGATTTGGACTGTGATGTCGTCCCTCAACAATTCTTTCAACTCTAGCATCGTTTCGAGCGCCAGAAACCCGTTGGAATCCACATCGACATGGGTTCGCAACGTTGTCGTGCCGTGTGAAATTGCCATCTCGAGCGCTTGTTTTCCGCGCTCGAGGTAATCGTTCTTGCTGATGCTGGGTTTGAACGCAATCCAGTTCTCTATCGCCCCGAGCAACGTGCCAGCCGAATTTCCAACCCGATTTGCGGTCAGCGTTTTGTCGATGTGACAATGGCTTTCGATCAATCCAGGCAACAACAAACGCCGCTCGAGGTCAATGGTTTTGGTGGCTTGAACCTCAAGGTTCGCTGCGAGGCTCGAGATGCGTCCGTCAAGAATACCCACGTCCATCACGCCTTGCTCGAGCCTTGCGTTTTTTAAGATGAAGTCAACCATCCACCGCTCCAGGAATTTCAAACGTGCTGATTTCACTCAGCACTTCCGCGAGTTTCACCACGCAAGCCTCGAGCCGCGCACGTCCTTTTTCGGCGCTTGCAACCGTTGAATCCCCGAAAACTCCCGTTGGACTCCAATCCCTGGTCAACCAAGCGCTGACCGCGTTGCCTTGCGTCAAACTGAGATTGTTTGACTTCGGATAATTGGGAAAACTTTTGACCGCCCGTTCCATGTGCACCAATTCAGGCTCGAGCGCCAACACAATGCTGGTTTCCCAGTCTCCCGCGTGAATGCCAAATTTTGCCTCCTCAGGCGTGATTTCGATGGGGTCTTGCGCCCCCGCGCTCGAGAACAGCGTGAAGACCAGCAAACCTGTTTCAACCCGAATGTCCCTTGCCATCATTGTTAGCAATGCTGTGTTTCCACCGTGGGCGTTGATAAACGCCAAACGCCGAAAACCAGCCAGCTTCGCACCCAGCGCAATGTCGCGCACCACCGCGATCAGTGTGCTTGCCGAGAGCGCAAACGTTCCAGGATAACCGGCGTGCTCGTTGGACTTGCCGTAACTTTGGGTCGCCAGACGCCAGACTTTTATCTCAGGCTGCAAGCGCTCGAGTGCCAGCATCGTCATGCGTTCGGCAATAAGCGCGTCCGTAACAGTTGGCAGTTGCGGACCGTGTTGTTCTATCGCGCCTATCGGCAGCACCAACACGCCGTTCTCTTTCTCGAGGTCACGGATTTCATGCCAGGTTAAATTCGGTAAAAAACGTTCATCACGCAAGAGAACCACCTCGAGATTAAATGTTGGGCAGCAAGTTAATGGCCGTTAAGCACACCAGCCAAGTCAGAAAAAGACTGCGGTGTCCTTCCATCGCGTTGGAATTGCCGATTGCCACCGACCAAGCCAGAAAGAATTCGTCGATCACCATGAACGCCGCCCAGAGCGCCAAGCCAACAATCAGAGCGCTGTTGATGCTGGCATAACTCGAGCCATCAAAGCTTGCCAGTGCCGTCCAAAGCATGACGGTGTTGAGAATTTCCCAAACGATTGCCCCAGCGAACAACACGCCGTTGATCCAAGTTGGCGTGCTGTACATTTTGGTGACCTGTTCAATAAACCAAAAATTGCCACTCGAGAATTTCCAGGTTCGCGGTAAAAGTTTTAAAGTTTTGGCTGCGTCAAAAAGATTTAAGATCACGACCAGGCTCATGTACAGCGCCCAGAATAAAATAATGCCTTGTTTTAAGTTTAATAGTGTAAGGGTCACAAGTTTCTCGAGTTAAAAGAATTCAAATCCGATTCTAAATTTTAATGCGGGTAGCCGCGCATGGCTATGTGCTTTCAGGCAAATTATGTTTGTCTTTCGAGAATCAAGCCGATTGCATCTCGAGTCTCGAAAACAACTGGGAGCAAGTTGTTCACTCGCTCCCACAATTGCTCGAGCTTTACATTATGGTTTTGGCAAGAACTTCATGGTGAAGGCTTTTTTCGGGTCTTGGTCTTTGGTCAAAACCCCGACTTGACGCAAGGCTTTGTACATGGTCGTCCAACGGCTGGCGCTCATGTAACCCAAGCCGTGCTTTTTGGTATCGTCGTTCTTGCCAGTCACGAATGGAATCACGGCTTTGCCGCTCCAATTTAAAAAGTCTGGCTCGAGGTCTTTGTTGACGGCTTGCAAACTGCCACCGTATTTGGCTGGGTTGGCAATGTAGCGCTGCCAGCCTTCCTGGGTGGCTTCGACCACGGCTTTGACGATGGTTGGGTTTTTCTTGATGTAATCTTCGGTGGTGGCGATCATGCCGTAAGGACTAAACCCGCTGTCGCCGACCAGCAGGTAACCAATGTCCGCGCCGGCTTTCTCGAGCGTGTACGGTTCGGCGACGGCGTATCCTTGGGACACCAGTTTTTCGTCGTTCAAGAAGGTGGCTTGCTGCCCCGAGTAGTTGACTTGCTGGACCTTGCCTTTCAGGTTGTATTTTGCCACGATGTAATCCCAGTACGGTGCGCCCGGCGTGACCGCAACTTGGCGTCCTGCCAGGTCTTTGAAGCTTTTGACGGGGTTTGACTTGTGGTACATCAAGACTTGCGGCGAGAGTTGGAAGTTGGCGTACACACCGACCAGTGGCACGCCCTCTTCCCTGGCGCTCAGCATTCCAGCCGAGTCGGTCATGGCAAATTCGACTTTGCCCGAACCCAGGAGCGAATAGCCTGCAATGGTTGGACCGCCCGGCACGAGGTTGACCTTGACGCCTTTCGCCTCGTACAGACCGTCTTGAACGGCGGCGTAAAAACCGCCGTGTGGTGGTTCGACAAACCAGTCGAGCACCATGGTGACTTCGGGTTTGGTCTGGGCTTGCCCCACCGCCAGCAAGCCTGTCACGGTGAAAATTCCTGCGGCGAGTGTTGCGATCTGAACCGACTTCTTCATAATGTTCCTCCTCTGAAATGAAGCAACGAATCTCGAGAAATTTACTGGGTGAAATCCTAGTTTTCGTGTTGAACTGCGCTCTCGTGCCAGTTGCGCAAGAGCAGGTGCCCAATAAAATTGACCAGCAAGAAAAAACCGACGCCAATCAGGGCAGATGTCAATGCCGAGGCGAACAGGTACGAGGTTTGCAATCTGGCGCTCGAGGCGGCAATCACCAGACCCAAGCCGCCCTGACCACCGCCGCCAGCGCCCGCCATGTATTCGCCGACGATGCTGCCGATGACGACCTGGGCGCTGGCAATGCGCCAACCGGTGACCATGTACGGCAGGGCAAAGGGAAGGCGCAGTTTTAAGAGCGTTTGGTTGCTCGAGGCTCCGTAAAGTTTGAAGAGGTTTTGCAAATTGTTTTCGACGCTGATCAACCCCTGGGTGGTGTTGGCAACCACCGCAAAAATCGCAATGATCACGCTGATGACCACAATGCTGCCCAAGCCCAACCCGAACCAAATGATGATGATTGGTGCGAGCGCGATGACGGGCGTGCTTTGCAGCATGACGGCGTAAGGGTACAGCGCTTTTTCGATAAATTTGTTGGATGCCAGCACGAACGAAACAATGGTGCCCAACAAGATCACCAGCACAAACGCGATGCTCGAGGAACGAAGGGTGAAACCGGCGGCATCGAGAAGTTCTGGGGATTTGTCAATGAACGATTGAACGACATCGATGGGGCTGGGCAAGACAAAGCGTTTCAAACCAGAAATCAAAATGATTCCCTGCCAGAGCAGTAAAAAGACCACCAGTGCCGAAATCGGCGGCAACGACTTTGAAAACCATTTGGACACGGCGCTGGGTTCGGAGCTGGTTGTGGACAGGACACTGACTTTTTGGATTGCCATTGAAGTCTCCTAATGCTCGAGCGATTGCACGGTTTCCATCACGGCTTGACCAAATTCGGGGGAACCTCTGAAGGTCGCATCTCGAGGGTAGGGCGCATTCACCGCAACTTCGCGCACGAACCTGCCAGGGCGGGCACTCATGATGGCGATGCGGCTCGAGAGAAAGACCGCCTCAAAAACGTTGTGGGTGACAAAAATAACGGTTGCGCCCAAGATTTCCTTTAAGCGCAAAAGGTCGCTGTTGAGTCTCTGGCGGGTGATCTCGTCGAGCGCTCCAAAGGGTTCGTCCATCAGTAACAATTTTGGTTTGGTGACCAGCGCCCGCGCAATGCTGACCCGCATTCGCATTCCACCCGAGAGTTCGCGTGGGTAGGCTTTGTCAAATTTGCTCAAACCGACCAACTCGAGGATTTCATCCACCACCGGTTTCCAATTGGCTTTTGACACGCCCTGCAACTCGAGAGGCAGTTCGACATTGGCACGCACGGGTCGCCAAGGAAGCAATGTGGCTTCTTGAAAAACGAAGGCTGTCGAAGCCCTAGCCCGAACGCTGGTCGGGGCAGCCCCGTTCACGGTCACCAGTCCGTCGCTGACATCACCCAAACCTGCAATGATGCGCAGCAAGGTGCTTTTGCCGCATCCGCTCGGACCGACCAGGGAAATAAATTCGCCCTCTCGCACCTCCAGATTGATGCCCTCGAGCGCCAGGGTTCCATTGCCGTATCGCTTGTTGACTTCCCGAACGTGTACCAAAAGTCTTGCGTCAAGTTTTTGAGGTTCAATGTCACGAATTGAATCGGCAGATATCAAGTTGCGCCTCCGAAATGAAACTCGATCTGATGCAAACTGTGCAGTGAAAAACTGGCAAATGCTTGGTTTCTAGCGAACAACCTGCACAATTATCACCTATTTGCGCAGCACTCGTCAACTTTTGTAAGCTGACTTGCAAAATCACGACCACAGACCGCAACACGAGGCGCTAAAGAATTGTCTGGCTGACACCATGATACCGTAAAATTACTGCGGCAATTGAAGTTCAGGTGCAATTGCCACCATTTCAGCTTTGATCTCAAGTTGAATTTCAACATTTGCGGTTTTTAATTTGAGCAAGCCAAGCTCGAGTCCAATGTTTTTCAGGTTTGGCACGCCGTAATATCCGCCCGAATCGGTCAGTAGCTCGGTTTGATGCCCCGCCGCATCCTCGAGCATCACTGTTTGGTTGGTAAGCCCCAGACCGTTCTGTGTGACGCGTCCGATCAGCCCTCCCAAATTGCCCAGTGGCGCACTGCCCCAAGCAGAATTGACGGCAAATGCCCCAGATTTGGCGGTCAGTTTTGTCGTCAACTCCTCGAGCGCCTTTGCGCCAGTTTTACGACCCTCAAAGGTCGCCTGATCTGGTGTTCGATATGAGTATCCGACCCAACCAGAAACTCCAGGAACCTGTAAAGAGCGTTTCAATTGACTCAGGCTTTCAATTTGCGAGTTGATGTAAATGGCAGTCCCCACCGCCACGCTGCCAGCCGCTTTGGTTTGCACCGCAAATCGGTTCCAACCGTCAAACCAAGTCACCTGATCTTTGATGCCCTCGCGTTTGTAATTCATGGGAATGTTCAAATCCAAAATGCCCAACTGCATCCAAGACGCCCAGTCTTGCAAAACCTCGGCATACGTGCGGGTTTTGCTGAACGCCTCGAGTGTCCTTGGTGCCTCTTTGTAGGTGATGGTCGCCGCCGAAACCCAAACGCTCGGTCGGATCGCTTTGACGCTCAAGTACACGCGTTTGACCAGGTTGGTGATCTGATCGCGCCGCCACTGCGTCCAATCCAAATCCGTGTTTTTGGGCGTGTCTGTCCTGCCAGAAAACGCCCTGAACGCCTCGAGCGCCGTCGGATTGTAACCCCAAATTGGCTCGTAGGGCGGCACACCATTGTCGGGATAACGCACCCGATCAAATTGAATCCCGTCCACGTCATAATTTTCGACGATGCTGGTGTACATGGCGGCAATGTAATCTGCCACATCTGGATGCCCAACATCGAGCACATAGTCTTTTCCAGCCGTGGCGTCACCGTCTTTTCGAGTCGTTAACCAATAATCGCGCCCTGCGGCTTTTAAACCGTGCAAGTTCATGACATGGTTTGCCCCAATGGCGGGTTCGGTGTTGTTGAAGGCGGCGGTGGTAATCATCCAGGCATGAACCTGAATTCCAACCTTGTGCGCCTTGGCGATCACATCCTCGAGCGCGTCAAACCCAGGGGCGAGTTTTGGATCGGCGCTGCGTGGCACGCTGGCACGGTTACAATAACAATCCATGCGACGTCCGACTTGAACAAAAAGCGCATTCAAATGCAAAGCTCGAGCGTCAGCCACCAATTTATCGACCTCTTTTGGCGTTTTAAAACCAGGTCCAAAGGCGTCAACCCACAATGCCCGCAATTGATGGACGGGTGTGACCTGCTCGCTGTCAATGGTCGCTCGAGGTTTGATCAGGTTGGATGCAATTTTCACGGCGCTCTCGAGTGTCGCTGGTTTGACCTGCTCCAAACCCTCAAATTTGATACCCGATGCTCCAAACGAAACGCTGGCGCTCGAGGTTTTTGGGGCAATCGGCGGGGTTTGGGCAAGTCCCGTTGCCCGAAAAATGCTGGCGGGGGCTTGTTGCCGCTCGAGAATCCTGGGAAGTAACACACCAAACAACACGCCAGCCAAGCCTATCGAAACGAGCAATTTGAGCACAGTTTTCCTCACGGTTTCACGGAACAAAAGGGATTTGCGAGACTCGAGAATCGAAGCTGGATCAGTCGTAAACGCTCGAGTTTCACGCTGAAATTATAATTTTTGCTTGTGAGAAATCATGAACGCTAGACTCAAGATTCTACTTTGCTTCAACATTGTCATTGCCTGGGTGAAAAGGGACGCTTGTTGCCTGACAACGTGATAAATTAAGCCATGCCGAAGACAGACGTGTTGATCGTTGGGGCTGGTCCCGTAGGCTTGTTCGCCGCGTTTTACGTTGGAATGCGCGACCTCTCGATGCGACTCGTTGACGCGTTGCCCGAACCTGGCGGTCAACTGACGGCACTCTATCCAGAAAAATACATTTACGACGTGGCGGGTTATCCCAAAATTCGTGCCAAAGAACTCGTCACCAACCAAGTGCAGCAACTCGAGCCGTTTCATCCCGTCTTCAGTCTTGGGGCACGCGCCGACAAGCTCGAGCGAATCGAGGCGGGTTTTGCCCTGACCACGGACAAGGGCGTGCGATTTGAAGCCAGTTCAATCATCATCGCTGGCGGCGTTGGCGCGTTCGAGCCGCGCAAGTTGGTCGCCCCTGGCGTGACCGAATTTGAGAACAAGGGCATCGCCTACGCCGTCAAAAACCTCGAGTCTTACCGAGGCAAGCGCGTACTGGTTGTTGGCGGCGGTGACAGTGCCGTGGACTGGGTGTTGATGCTCAAAGACGTGGCAAAAAGCGTCAGCCTGATCCACCGCCGCGACAGCTTCAGGGCGCACGCCGCCACCACCAACCAAATGATCGCCGCCTCCGAACGCGGCGAAGTGCAGATTTTCACGCCCTTCGAGGTCGCCCGAGTCGAGGGCACAAACCATGTCGAACGCGTCGTGATTTACCACTCGGGCAGCAAGGTCGAGCAAACCCTGGAGATAGACGAAATTGTATCAATGGTCGGTTATCTCTCAAAACTGGGTCCAATCGCCGACTGGGGACTCGAGCTTGAAGGCAACCGCATCAAGGTCAACAACATGATGGAAACCAACATCAAAGGCGTTTTTGCCTGCGGTGACATCTGCGTGTTCCCAGGCAAACTCAAACTGATTGCCACCGGTTACGGCGAAGCCGCGATAGCCGCCAATCAAGCCGCCGTGACCGCCAACCCAGACCTGAAGTTTGAACCAGGTCACTCGAGCGAAGCCAAGGAAGCCCCGGGCACCAAACCCGCCGTCGCGCCCGTCAGCTCGAGCGACGCAGCCCACTGAGCACTTGACCCTGCTCGAGCAACGAATCCTGGGTTGAATGCACGCCATTTTTGCGAATTTTGTCACGCACGTGCTGGCAGCGGCAACCGTTGTAACTGCAGAGCATCGCCTCGGGGTCACGCGCCAACATCTTGAGGGTGGTGTCCACCACATCGCGCACGCTCATGCGTTGAACCTGGGTTTTACCAACGCCCACCACCTCGAGCGAGGTCAGATGCCCCTGAATGGCGTTGAATGCCGCGCTGCAATTCGGGAAAAAGGTTTGCGCCAGGGCACCACGAAAATAGGCGTAACGCTCGAGCATCGGACGACCCGCCAAGTACTCGCCGTAATGAATCGTGGTGTTGGAGCGGTGATCGACCCCCAAAAGCACAATGTCCGCATCGAGCGCGTACAAAACCCCAATTGGCGCATAGGGATGCTCCAGAGTTTGTGACGACAAAATTGAATTGGTGTTTTGACCAAGCGCCGCAAAACTAAGCGCCGGATGGTGCGAACGCACCGCCTGATACAACTCGAGATACTGCTGCGGAATGCGCCCGATGTCATGGCTGACCGGTGAATCTGGACGCCAGGTAGGACCATCGGCGGGAGGGAAGGCGGGCCAATCGCCAGATTTTTTGTGGTTGGGCCAAACCAGCGTGTAATAGGTAAAAGCAGGCATCACCAACGTCCGTGCGTTGCGTTGTAACACGTCAATGACCGTTGGCGCACCGCCCTGCACAAAACCGAATGCCGACAAACTCGAGTGCGCGATCAGATCGCGGTGTTGACCGACGCCCAATTGATTCAATGCCCGCTCGAGATCAATGGCGTTAATGTTGTGATTCCAGGCGCGACGCACAAAATTAAACACGGTACCCACCAGATAAAATACTCGAGAGCAAGAGGTTCGTGAAACGCATGGTGATTACAGCCTAACACTCGAATTATGGTTCTAATCGTGTCGCAAGTGACTCGAGTTTACCAGGTCACTATTTTTGGAAATTCGGGCACGCGACTTGACTGCAAGACCGCACCCTCAGCATCGTAAAAACGCATCTCACCCTCGAGATTGCACGTCCAGACTTCCTTTGCGCCAGCCACAATGTACAAACCAATTTTCTCGAGAATTTCTTTGGTTGTATTGCTCGGACTAATGATCTCGACACAAATTTCGGGCGAAGTTGGGAATGGTGTCACTCGAGCGTACACTTGAAAAAAATCTTTTGAAATCCAAGCCACATCAGCAACCTTTACGCCTTGAGATGTTTGAACACTGCATTCAGTCGCAACCATGCCTTCAGATTTCAAAAACCCACGCAACAAACTCGAGATTTCACTTTGCAACAACCCGTGCATGTTTGTGGCTGGACTCATCTCGACCTTTCCCTTTTCGTTGAGTTCAATTTTAAACGGTAAATCCTGCAATTCTTTACGCTCGAGCACCTCTTGCCAAGTCATAAGCACCTCCAATGGCTCATGATACCGCAAGCATAAAAAACTCGAGCCTCAGAAAATTCTGAGGCTCGAGTTTCTCAAGACTAACTAAGATTAATTAAGGTATTTGAACCCAGTTGGATTGATGTTCCAAACTGCGGAACGAATAACATCAGGTTCTTCAAGCGCAGCATCTGTATAGAAGTTGCGCTGAACGGCACGACCATCAAGGATGGTATCACTTGAGGTAGTTTGTGTTGCATCACGGACGCACAAGCCGTTTAAAGCAAAGTTTTGATAAGCAGTATTGAAAGCAATACGAGCAGGTTCATTGGTGTCTGGCAATTGAATTGTAGGATCAAATGTATTTCCAAGCCAAATGGAAGTTGCACCAACAAAACCAGGAATGTAGTTGTTCAAGAAGTTGTTGCCTTCTGTACAACCTGTGTTTTGAATCGAAGCAACGATAAAATCTGGGATAATGTTGCCATTTGGTGCGCGGAATGGTGAAGTTGGTGGTAATGATAATTCACCTGATGGTTGTTGAGTTCCGCTAATACTTGGTGCGTTCAGTGGAATTGAAGTGGCATCAGGAAGCACAATATCGGACCAGGCACTCGTCTTTTTGG
Source organism: Deinococcales bacterium (assembly GCA_025352125.1). Lineage (GTDB taxonomy): Bacteria > Deinococcota > Deinococci > Deinococcales > JAAFIG01 > JANXTZ01. The sequence goes on from JANXTZ010000045.1 coordinate 97,346, forward strand.
TGGTTCCAGCAGCGAAACCAATGAATCCTGCGCGGTAGGTCAGTTTAGCAGCACTTGAGAAAACTTCTGTAGGCAAATCCCAGGTGGTACTGGTGCTTGTATTCGACAAGATTTTTGTGCTTAAGGCGTAATACGCTTGACGCTTCCCCAGATTAACCAAAGGCGCAATCTTGGAGAGTTTTCCAACAGGAATGGTGTAATCGACGCGTAAGTAAGTCGTAACTTGTTGTGAGATTAAACCTGTAGGAAAGGTTGCAGTTCCTGCCATCGTTGCAGAGTTTGAGGTGGTAACTTCTAGCTTAGGGAATGCAGTAGCAGTTCCATCAAGGGCAGTTTCTTGATTTGGGAAAACCCGAATGTCGGAACGTGCGCCTTTAGCAATAATGGTATTTCCTGCGGTGCGTTCGATGTAGACAACAGTACCCGTAAGATCGTCGTAGCACATGTCTTTGTCAAATGGAACACTCAAATTAAATGTATCTTGTCCTGCTCCGAGAGTAAGAGATTTGTTTGATTGTGTAGGAACATAATTGATTCCTGGGGCAATAAACACGACGGTTCCAGTATTGCCTACTCCTACTGGTTGGCTCAATATTACTTTCAGTTTTCCATTTGGTGGAACAGGTGTACATTCATTATCAAATCCTGGAGGAGTTGATGCAGCAAAGGCGTTTTTACGAACAACCAACACTGGATTACTGATTTTTACGTTGTCATATGACTCTGGAATTTCCCCTGAGCCGATGACGGGTACGGCTGTAATTTGGTAAGGGGTAATCACATTGGCACAGGTGAATTTGCCATCAGGATCAGAGACTGGTGAAGCACCGCTGACGGGGTCTTTGCAAATGGCTTTGTCAGCACCGACGATGGTGATGTTAACGCCGCCCTCTGCTTTACCGCTCCACTTGTAAACTGTTCCACTGACGGTAACACCCGATGCGGTTGCCGAAGTGACATTGAACGTTTTGGAACCAGTCAACGTGCCTCCTTGCAATGTGCCAGTTAAGGTCACGGGCAAAGTTGAAGAGACTGAAGCAGGTGGTGTGTAATCAACAGATGCAACTCCTCCTGCAAGGGTGCTGGTGCTGGCTGACAAAGTACCGCTTCCGGTTGGTGGATTCAGTGTCCACTGAATTGTTCCACTGGTCGAACTTGGTGTGGCGGTGGCTGTGAAAGTCGCTTTTGCGGCACCTGCTGTTAACGCGGCTGGACCCCCAATAGTCAACGATGGCGGGGTGCCTCCACCGCACGATGCTAGCCCAATTGCCAACACGGCAGTTAAGCCATACTTAAAAATATTCATAATTTCCTCCTGTTTCTTACGAAAACCTTACTGCTCACTCAGAGCGCTTTAAGACTATCACCTGAACAGTGTGAAACGTATTAAATGGCATTTATATTCCGTCTGAGACGTGGTTTTATGGCGTTATTTTGAGTCGTTATCGTCCAGTAAACCAGGAAAAACCTCGACCTCAATGAGGTTTGTTAAGACTCTGACGTAAGGTGCTTGCACTGGCACAAGGTAATCTTTGTCCCCTCGAGTAATGACCAGTAAATCCTGAATTCCAGTGTCCATCACGTCTTTTACAACACCAACCTCGAGTTTATTTTGGTCTATAACTTTACAGCCGACCAAATCATGGTAATAAAAAGCATCTTCCTCGAGTGGCAATTCGTCTTTGTGGGCATAAACCTCGAGTCCGATCAGTTTGGTTGCCAGTTCCAAACTCGAGATGCCAACCAGTTGCAATATGGGTGTGGTGTCGTGCAGCTCGAGTTTTTTGACGACAAACCAACCTCTTGTTGCCACGTATACGCGGGTCAGTTTGAGAATTTGTTCTGGGTCGTCAACGGCTCGGATTTTGAACGCGCCTTTGAGGGCGTGGGTTTGTCCGATCAAGCCGATCTTGATAAGGTCTTCTGGAATCATGGTTGCTCGCGTTCTGAAATGCAAA
>JANXTZ010000014.1 GCA_025352125.1 Deinococcales bacterium
TTCGTGGAGCGGACAGAAGATTATCACCACTTCCAACAACTGTCAAGCGGTTTAGAACGGAAGGCTCGAGGTGCGTGATGGACGGAGAAAATACGGGTTTTGCAAGCTCCAAAAGCTTAACTGAACCCCAGTACACAACAATTTCAAGGATCGTTAAGCGCAATCATAAGCACAATCCTCAAATCCTAAATGCGAAAATCTATTCTTAAAACCTGTGCTAGACGACAGATTTTTGCCGTTCGTCAAATTTAATGTACAGTATTCAAATGTATATTCCCACATTCAACGCCGTGACTGAAGAAGCGCCTCTCTGGGACTTGATGCGCGAGTTTAACTTTGCCATGCTGATTACCGCACCAGACGGAATTCCCTTCGCTACCAGCATCCCATTCACGGCGCTCGAGAACACCCGAAAATTGACTGCGCACGTTGCCAAAGCCAACCCACAATGGCAGCATCTCGAGACGCCAAAAGAGGTATTGGTGGTGTTCCAGGCTGAACATGCACTCATCTCGAGTCGGTGGTATGAAAAGCACCCAAATGTGCCGACCTGGAATTATGCCACGGTACATGTTTACGGCACGCCACGCTTGCTGAATACCGATGAGACTCGAGCGCAGTTGATTGCCCTGATGGAACACCACGGTCATGGTGCAGACATGAGCGCGTTGTCCGAAAAGTACAAAACGGGAATGCAAAACGAATTGGTTGGATTTGAAATCAGCATCACGCGTTTAGAGGGGAAATTTAAACTCTCGCAGAACAGAAGCAAACAAGATCAACAAAACGTGATTGCCAAACTCGAGCAACAGGGCGAACTTGAGCGCGGAATTGCGGCGCGTATGAAAGAATTGCAACCATGACCATTCTCGAAAATCAATTTGTGCGCCTTGAACCTCTGACCGAACATCACATTCCTGTGCTTCTCGAGATTGCCCAGTCAACACCGCCCGAAATATTTGCGCTCACCACCGTTCCGCGAACCCTTGAGGGCATGAGCGCTTACGTTCAAGCTGCGATTCAAGCTCGAGATGCCAAAAAAGCCATGCCATTTGCCACCACCGCAAACGGCAGGGTTGTCGGTAGCACCCGTTTTGGCAACCTCGAGTATTGGGCTTGGGACAAACAAAAAGGCAACCCTGACGCCGCCGAAATTGGTTGGACTTGGCTCGCGCCAGGCGTTCAACGCACCAAGGTCAACACCGCCGCCAAACTGTTGATGCTCGAGTTTGCATTTGAAACCTGGCAAGTGCAGCGCGTGACCTTAAAAACCGATGCCCGAAATGAACGCTCGAGGAACGCGATTTTGCGAATTGGCGCGGGTTTTGAAGGCATTTTGCGAGCACACATGCCCTCGAGCGACGGCGGTATTCGTGACACGGCGATGTACAGCATTCTGGCGTCTGAATGGGCGGAAGTGAAAAACAGATTGGAAAATTACTTGCTCGAGACACGCAATTAAAAAGCGCGATCTAAAGACCGCGCTCGAGAGACTTGAATTTGATTTAAGGGCAATTGTCCACAACGGGAATGGAATCCACATAAAACGGGGAGATTTCACCTGAAACGCCGAATCCTTGGATGTCACGGATGGTCAAGCGCAAATTGACATGGCTGATAATCTTTGGTTGCGCCACTGGAATCGGTTGAACCACGACCGCACGGTTTGAAACTCGAGGGGAACTGTTCGCCGCAAAATTCGTATCGACGGTGATGGTGCTTCCGATGACCGTGATCCCTTGATTCGCGGTTGGCGGGTTAATCCGCAATCCTGTTCTGGTGTAGGTGTTGACGCCAGCATCACCAAAGAACGTCGCATCCCAACTGTCTAAGTTCTGGATTCGATCCAGCGTAAAACTGTACTCGATTTGACTGTTAATCTTATTGTCACAGACCACATAACGCTGACTGGATGTCCCCTGGTTAATGACGTAATCACTTTTAAAGCTGATTGCCGTGAGCGCGAGGTTTGGTGTGCCAAAGCAGCTCGTAAGCGCCCCTGCCAACACCACCGATGCCAATAAGAAAATCTTTTTCATAAATCCAGGTTACTCGAGAATTTACTGATCTTGTGAGTTGAAGTTTAAGCCGCCCTTAACGATTGACGCTCATTTGATGATTGGTGCTGCGTAGCAACTGCCAACATCTAGGTTTTTGACATCGAGTGCCGAAGGCGTGCTGAGGTTATCCTTATCGTCTTTGGCTTCGATTTTAATGTCCATAGGATACGAGGTCACGGGAGCAGGTTGGGTGATTGCCAACGGTGAAATAACTGCCGAGGCAGGGGAGATGGTTTGCAAGTTCAACTCGAGTTTGACGGTATTTGAAGAATTTAGCAACCAGTTGATACCTGTTGGTTTTAGGGCGCTGGTCACATCAAATTCGATGCTTTGAACCGGATTGCTGGTGTTGTCGGGTTTTTTGGAGGCGAAACTGAGTTTGATTTTTTTGATCGTTCCCGCGTAATTAAAGTTGAGCGTCAAAATGTTGTCGCTACCCACCACTTTACAGGCGGGGGTCTCGATGGTTGGATTGAGAATGGTCAATCCTGTATTGACTCCAGTCAGGTTGCACGATGCCAGAAGAGCCGCCATGATTCCGAAAGAAAGTATTTTTTTCACGAAGCCATCGTACTGACAAGTCGTGAGTTTTCAACGCCAAGCCACTCATTCAAGCCTTCAGAAAACCTTTATCTTACTCGAGTTCCATGATTTCAAAGCTTTCATCGACCACCGAATACTCGCCGTTGCCAGCGACAAAACCCGAGACATTCTGCAACAATTCCTCGAGCCAGATCGCGTCGTGATGAATGCTGACCACGCCAATCAGTTCCCAATCGTGCGCGTCCAGCCCGTCAAGCCTAGCGACCGACACCGGAAACCGTGCCTTCAAACGTTCGGTGACAGGTCGAATGAGCGCCCGCTTTTCTTTTAAACTCGAGACAAAACGCATCTCGAGTCTGGCGGTGTAAATGCCAATGTAACCACGAATCACAAGCTCAAAGCATTCCCGCCAGGAATCCAACGCTGCGAATGGCGCGAATAAAATCCATGACCGTGAGGCTCGAGTCGTAGACCACCTCAACCTGCCCTGGATGCGGGTTGTTGACTTGATCTACCCCTTTGATTTGCCGCAAGGCACTCAGTACCTTTTGGACACTGGCGGCATCTTCAAGCCCACGGACTCCCAACAACACTCGGTTCATTGCCTCATATTCTACTTCAAAAAAGTTTTAAAATAGGTCGTGGCAAAGGACAAGCATTTGATGGCGGTGCAACTTGCATTTTTGCTCGAGCAAGTCTCGAAAAAATTTGTGCCAAACGCGCCCAGTGCGCCCATGCCAAGGATTCAATTTACCAACGCTGTGCAGGGTTTAAGCCTTGAGATACCGCTGTACGCCGCCTTCAAACCGCCCAAAGATTACGAATTCATGCTCGAGGACGAATACTTCCGACGCGTTGAGAGCCTGCTCGAGTTGGTGGGTTCTTGAATCTGGAAACTCGAGTTCGGGAGAGTTTTGCGCTTCAAGGTTTGATGCAAACGCTGTCCGCCAGCGTGACTCGAGTGATTGCGGGCGAAGTTGAAATATCCATGCCCGTCTCGAGCGCCGTGACCCAGCAACACGGTTTTGTTCACGCGGCAGCCCTGGCAGCCATCATGGACAGCGCCTGCGGTTATGCCGCGCTCAGTTTGATGCCCGAAGACAGCAATGTTCTGGCGGTCGAATTCAAAGTGAATTTTGTCGCGCCCGCCACCGGCTCGAGCATCCGCGCCGTCGGAAGTGTCATCAAAGCCGGAAAAACCATCACCCTGACGACTGCGAACGCCTACGCCGTCTCGAGCGAGGGCGAAAAGTTGGTGGCGGTCATGCAAGCCACCATGATTCGCAAAAGCTAACGCACGTTTGACCGAACCCTGGCATGTCTCTGCTAGAATCATTTTCATGCCCAGCGATATTTACATTATCCGCCACGGTCAAACCGCATTCAACGCCTCTGGCACGAAAACATTCACGGGTTGGATTGACGTGGATATTTCGGAGGTTGGCGTTCAGCAAGCCACAAAAATTGCTGCCAACCTTGCTGACATCAAATTCGATCAGGCGTTCACCTCGAGACTCAAACGCGCCAGCAGCACCCTCGAGATTTTACTCAAACCACACACTTACAGCGTGCCAGTGACCGTGGATGACCGCATCATTGAACGCTCTTACGGCGACCTCTCGGGGCAACTTCACACAGACGTTCAAGCCGCACACCCCGACATGTACAAAATCTGGCATCGTTCTTACGACGTGCCACCACCGAACGGCGAGAGCGTCAAAATGGTCGAGATGCGCGTTTACCCATTCATCTGGGAACTGGTGCGCAACGCAGGCGACGGCAAAAACTTTTTGCTTTCCGCCCACGGCAACAGCATTCGCTGCATTCGGGCGTTTTTGGAAAACATGAGCGTCGAACAGGAAATGTCGCTCGAGGTTCCGCAAGACGATTACCTGCACTACCGTGTCACGCCAGACCTGAACAACCTTTTTGGTGGCAACGTCGAAAAGATTCACCCCAGCAAGTAAGTTGATTCTCGAGCAAGATGCAAAACCTCAAACTGATCAAAATTCAAAAAGCGTGTTCTGCTCGAGATTTCGTAAATTTACTTGAATTCAAACCCCAGCATCAATTGAGCGACTGTTGACACGCGCCAAACCACGTTTTATACTCTCGTCCGCTCGAGAGAGCACGCCCACTGGATCGGTGGTGCAGTGGTTAGCATACCCGCCTGTCACGCGGGTGGTCGCGGGTTCAAGTCCCGTCCGATCCGCCAGAACGTCCCAGCCGTACAGTACCGATTGTACGGCTGGTATCGCGCCAAAGTAGCTCAGTCGGTAGAGCATACGACTGAAAATCGTAGTGTCGGCAGTTCAATTCTGCCCTTTGGCACCAAAAAGAACCCCGTTTATCACGGGGTTCTTTTGATTCTCGAGATTTGATTTTTAGATTAGAGCACTAAGATTGACGCAATGCCTATTTTATAATTTTACAAGCATTGAGTGCTCTACCCGCATTTTTATAATCGTTCATAAAGGTTTCTGAACTTTCATTGGGGTAACTTATCGCCCAAGAATACAAAGAGCTTTACCCTGAATTAATTGAAAACCAGGCAGCCGAGCAGACGCTTTTAAACCGCTTGTCGTATTCTTTGTAAGTTGAACCAAACTCATTTAAAAATTCAGTTTTTTTATCAGAAAGTTCTCCTGCCATTCTGCCTCTCATCTGTGGTGTCATCGTATTTGATTTCATTCGTGCAGAAAACGTTTTAAAAAACAAATCCTCATAGGCGAGATATGTTTGCAATCGGGCAGCAACTTTAATTGATACAGGAGATGCCTGTGCAAGTGTGCTGAGAATCAATAAAAATAGTGTTACTACCAAAAGAAAACCGAAACTTTTTTTCATTCCATCCTCCTGAATTTAATGTCACTTCTGTCTATAGTAATACATAATTTAGAGATTACTGGAATTTAATTAAATGTTGAGATAACCCTAAAAGTATGTTGACCCGAACAAGTGGGGAGTACATTTGGGTTTACGATGACACAAACCACCCCCCAACCCAGCATACGCATTCCCTGCCGTCACTGCCAAAAACGTACTACTCGAGAATCCCCGTGCCATCATTCCAACTCGAGCGCGTCAGAAAACAAAGCTTTCATTCCTGTTTGAATTGGTTTGAATTCCTTGGCATTCAGCTTTCCCAGTCTGCCTTTGATTCGAGTCGTATCAAGCACCATCAACTGGTACACCAACGCCGTGCTCTCGAGTGG
>JANXTZ010000041.1 GCA_025352125.1 Deinococcales bacterium
TCACTCAGAACGCCAGCCCCGACAAATTGCCCAAGAGCAAACGCGCTTTCGTTCAGTTGATTGTTCCCCCTTCTCGAGCCTGGGGCGCAAGATTCAACTGCTTTGCATTCACCCTCGAGCGCTGCCAAGGCATACTTTCGCTGTGCTTCCGTGCTCGAGGTTGCCCTGTTCAAAACTTGAGGTGTGGGCTTGCCAGTGTTCGCAGTCTTGGCGGGTGTTGGTGCTTTCGTGTTAAATCGCTCGAGCATCGCCTGTAATGCCTCAGAAATCGGCTTGAGTTCCCCAGAGGGTTCTAACTCCCATTGGTAGGTGCTCCCGCTTGGGTGAGCACTTGGGGGCAGGACAATGTAACCACCCTCGCCGCGAACATCACCGACATGCACCCCGTCAAGCTCGAGCGGTTTGTTTCGCTCACCACTCGAGGTAAAGAACAGATGCACACCACCGCCGCCGCTTCGTGCTCGAGGTGTGCTTTTGGCAAGCTCAAGAATCGCTTGCACTTCTGTAAGCTCGAGGCTGTTTTGCTCGAAATCAAGTACGGTCAGGTTTGAGACAGTACCGCACACCACGGCAAGACCTTTCACTTTTTCGTTTGCAAAGAGAACTCTTGCTTTGGTTGTGCTCATCGGCTTTTCTTGCCAAGTTTTCCAAGACCCGAGAGGTTTCTTATCGTTACCAACGGGAAGAACAGACCAAGGCTGTGCTTGCTCGAGGTGAGCGAGTGCCGCGTTTAGAATTTTGGTCATGATGCACCGCGATTCAACACGCTGAACTCGAGTGATACAATGAACTCAGTTCTCGAGTGCCGCGCTTGTGGTGGGCGCGGCATTTACTTTGCACCGCCCTCGAGTTGTTTGGCTTCCCAAGCCTCGAATGCCGCCACTGGTACGCGAATTGTAGGGCGTTTGCTGCCAGGTGCGCCGATTTTCACGGCGGGTAAGCGTCCCTCTTCAATCTCTTTGTAAATCAATTTTGCATGTACACCCAAGCGGATTGCAACGGCTGAAACGGTTGAGTATTGCACTGTGTTTTCATTGACTGAAACAATATTTTTCATGTGAACAACCCTTCTAAAGCTAGAAGCCACTCGAGAAAAACTCGAGTGTGACCGTGTTCACAACACTGAATTCAAAGCTCGAGAATCAAACTCAAAGCAAGAATAATGCGCTGTGAACGCCGTCTAACAGTAAGAGGGCGCGTTTGGTTGAATTGCGGGGCGATGCTCGAGGGGTGGAGGATTTGCTTTGTGTCCCTTGAGTTCAATACCTAAAAGCTTTACGAAAGTTAATTTTTTCGCTTCTCGGCTTTTCTGTTCTTCTCTGGCAATTTGTTTGAAGATGCCCTTAAGCAATTTTGAGCTTCTGGTTTTTGAGATTGCCAAAACGATCATTCTGGAAAACACTCGAAAGGGGTTGTCTCCGTCTCGCACGCGCCCTACCTCGGAGTTAGCCATTTCATGTAAGAAATGCCTATACTCACATTCTGTTTGGGGATTTGCCCTTTCCTCCGCGTCGAGCGCGATAAAACGACGAAAACCTGCGCCAGGGTCAGAAGGGTCAGGTATATCGTCATTACGATTCATCGCCCTTTATTGTATCACTTAGCCCCGCACGTATCAAATAAAAGCTTTTCTGTTCTGAACCTCGAGAAACCCTCATCTTCCAGTGTGCAGTAGATGTGCAGTAGACGCGGGAATGAGCGGGAATAACAGGGAATGTCAAAAGCTGGGAAAGTAGATTCTAGTTCGTTTGACACGTGATTTGTGACCCTTATCTTACCCTGATATTCCCTCCTGTTTTTCATATTTTCGTGCCTGTTAATCGAATGGTCGTAGGTTCGATCCCTACCTTCCGAGCCAAGCAAAAACCCCATTTTCATGGGGTTTTGTTTTTGTGATTTAGTTAATCATCAGCATTACACGATAAGCTCGAGCTGGAGGATATTTCATGGGACAAAAACTGATCGGAAAAGTCGCGGTCATAACGGGAGCAAGTGCAGGCATTGGCAAAGCGTGTGCCGAAGCATTCGCTGCTGAGGGTGCAAAATTGGTGCTCGTCGCAAGACGCAAAACCCGCCTTGATGAAATGGTCAAAGCCATCAGGGACGCGGGCGGTCAAGCCGTTGCCATCGAAGGTGACGTGCGCGAAGAACAAACCGCAATCGATGCCTTCACCGCCGCTCGAGACTCGTTTGGTCAAGTTGATATTTTAATCAACAACGCTGGCGTCGGAAATTACAAAAACCTGGTGGATACCAGCAGCGACGAGTACGACGAGATGATGGATTCCAACGTCAAATCGACATTTCTCTTCGCCCGTCACCTTGTGCCAAGCATGATCGCCCAACAATCGGGCACGGTCATCATGATCTCGAGCATGGCAGGGATTTACGGCTTTGCGGGCGAAGCCGTGTACTGCGCCACCAAATTCGCCCAGGTTGGATTTGCTCAGGCGCTTGACAAGGAATTGCGCCCTCACGGCATTAAAGTCGGTGTGATCTGTCCTGGTGGCGTTAAAACTGAATTCGCCATCGGCAAAGGACGCACCGAAGACGGCGTGGCAGCCTCCCTGATGCTCGAGCCTGAAGATGTGGCAGCCGCAACCTTGCTGGCGTGTACGCAGTCGAACAACTCGAGAATTATTGAGATTCAGATGCGGACGATGGCTGAAACGTTGACTTGATCTTATTTTGCATAACGAAAAACCCCGTGATGAGCGGGGTTTTTTGATTCTCGAGCTTTTACTTTAATGCGGTTCAGTTAGGTAACTTAAGTTCATTCAAACGATTTCAAATCTCAGTTTCGGTAATCAGCACAAGTCCATCCACAAAACGAAAATCACGAACATTGTGCGTCAAAAGCGGGATATCCAACTCGAGGGCGGTGGCAGCAATCCAGGCATCGGCAAAATCAATTTGTTTTCCTGATTTCTTTGCATTCGCCCGTACCATTCCCCAACGACTGACAAGGGCATCATCGGAATGAATCACGGCATACCGCGAAAGCACCGATTCAAGGTCTTGCATTCGTTGAGCGCCCCAGGATTTGATTGTTGCGCCGTAACGCATTTCTGCAACGGTTTGAAACGAAATAAACGTCTGAACACCAAGAAGGTGAGGTTTGTACACTTGTGCCAAAGTATGATTGTTGTGAATGTAACTGATAACATTTGTATCAACCACAACGGCATTAAGACTCACTTGGACTTCTTAAAACTATCGAGAATTTCTTTCTCGCGCAATGAAACTTTCCCTCGAGCTTCATCCTTTTCCGCTTGAAGTTCTATCATGGCATCTTGAAAAGCAATTCTTTCATCTTCGGTACTGTAAATTTTTTGATCCAACATTTCAGCAGTCATCGGAGGTTTTGCGTTTTTTAAGGCTGCCTCGAGTTTTGTATTTATCTTTTTTTCAAAGGTCATCTCAAGCAAATCATTGGGTGTGACTGGTTTGCCCGTAAGTGTCTCGAGTGCGGGGATAATTTGCTCTAAGGTGTCAAAATCAACTCGTCTTGGTCGTTTTGTAACGTCAGCATTTGTAATTCTGTACAGTTTTACGGCATGGGTTTGATTGCCCATCGCTCGAGCAAGCGCATACACGGACACACCGCGTTCTTCAAGAATTCCTTTTAATTTCCAATCAAGTTTCATTGTTTAACTATAGCATAAGTGTTCACTAATACATCTTATGAGAGTCAGTTTTTAGTCATGATCGCACAACAAAAACCCCGCTCATCACGGGGTTTTCTGGTTTCTCGAGCTTTTTACTTAATGCGGTTCAATCAAGCCATAATGCCCATCGCGGCGCTTGTAAACCACGTTCACATTCTGGGTTTTGGGATTGCTGAACACGTAAAAATCGTGTCCCAAAGCTTCCATCTGCGCAGCAGCATCTTCGACATCCATCGGGCGCAATTCAAAGCGTTTGTTGCGCACAATCTGCGGCAAGAACTCTTCGCTGTCATCGAAATCAGTTTCCGTCGCAGGCGGGGGCGCGTCTGGGCGGTGCGTGCGGGTCACGAACTTGTCCTTAAATTTTTTCAGTTGACGCTCGAGCACCTCTGTCGCGGCATCGATGGCGTAGTACATGTCATGGCTGGCTTCCTCGGCGCGAATAATGCCGTGCGGAACATTAAGCTGCATTTCGACGCGGTTTTTGCGGTTGGCTTCGCTCGAGGCTTTGACGTGCAGCACGACTTTGGCGTCCACAATGTGTTGACTGAAACGTTCTAGTCGCTCGAGTCTGGTTTGAACGTGGTCGCGCATTCCGTCGGTGACTTCAACGTTTTGCCCTACAAGCTTGTAAACGTTCATGATGCCCCTTTCAATCCGGCTTCGCCATAAGAAAAGGATTTGGTTGAGGTAGTAAAGCCGGTGAAATCAATTTACACCCGCTGTGTGATTGGCGTCTCGAGAAAGTTCACAGTGAAAATTCATGTTTGGGTATACGATTATTTTTGGGCTTAGAGCGTGGGTGGTTTTGCCGTCAAAATGGCGATGGCAACCAAAGCGAGTGCGGTCAGAACGCCCGCCGCAGGCACAAAACTCGGGTTCTTTGGAGCATCTTCTAGTGTGATTGGTCGCTCTCCAAGTGTGGAAAGCCATGCACCGAGGTTTGACCCTGCCCAACTCGAGGACAGCATCATGATGAGGCTCATGAAAATCATCATGGGCAGCGTGGACACATTGATTCTGGGGTAGATCAGCAGGCTTGAGATGGCTGGCAGCATGACGACCAGCGATGCGGCGGCAACTATCAGTGCGCCGCTGGCACTCCAGGCGGGTGTCAGCTTGCGTTGCAGGCGGGAAAATTGCCACACATCCAGCAGCACGAACACGGGCAGAACCATCAGTTGAGAGTTCGCCGCCAGCCCCTCTTGTGTGCCACCAAAAATGGCAACAGTCACCAAGCGATGCAGCACAATCAGAATTCCGACAATGCTCGAGACGCCAACGCGTTTGAGGGCGTTTTGCGCGACGCTGCCCAGAAATCCGCCGCAGGTGATGAGCACAACGGGGTACAACCATTCTGGGCGCTGCCAGAAGGCTCTGAGATTGCTCGAGTTGAAATCGGGCAGGCTGGAGATCCCTTCCCATTCGGCGGCGAGCAAGATCACAAAAAGTGTGCCTGCAAAACTGAACAGCGCGATTGCCAGAATCTCTTGCAGTTTCAAGCCTTGCAATTCGCGCCAAGCGGCTTTTGGAACGCTCGAGAGGGTCAGCGGCACGGCGCACATCATCACAAACGACACGCCGCCGAAAAGCATCAGGTGCGGCAGGCTCCAGGCGGTCAGGTCAACACCGTAAATTTTGTGCCACAGCAAATCCGATGGTGCGGCGGCGGTTTGAAACAGGGCAATCAATGCCAGCAAGCCGATCAACGGCTCGGCACGGAAGCGTTCGCGGATGCCGCCGCGTCCCTGCAATGCCAGAAACAAGATTCCGGCGCTGGCAAAAAACGCCAGAATCGCCAGTGAACCGTAGAGCAAAAAGTGCGGCGACCACAGAAAATCGTTGCCAAAACCGCCGTAACGGTGATGCCATGTTTCGTCCCAGACCAGCGCCACCGAGAACATCAGTCCGCTCGAGACGGCGAGAACCCCAGCCAAGGAGCGGGTGAGTAAACTCGAGCGGGTTGGGGCAACTCGAGCATGTTCTGGAAGTGGGGACACGAACAGGTACCAGATTGCGCCGCCAAGTGTGGCAAGCATGGCGGTTAAAACACCGACACCGAGCACGAACATGGGTCCAGGTTTGGCAGTGCCGCCCCAGTTGACAAGCGCAACGACCACGGTTAACGCGCCAATTGTGGTCAGAATGGGTTTGAAATTTGAAGTTGTGGCTGGTTGTTGCACCTGTTGCATCGGATGACCTCCAGGAAAAAGTCTACTCGAGGTTGGCTAAGATTTAAACTATCGTCTCAAGTCTTTTTTTCACTGCCGCGCACCACCACGGCTTGCCCCTCGAGTTTGACAAACGTGCTGTCCCCGACTTGCAAGGACTGTGTGTGATTGGTTTGCACCACCAGTTGCACATTCCCAGCCTCGAGCGTGTAGGTCAGATCGTGCCCCTTGAATTCTCGGGCGGTGACGGTTGCCGCCAACCCCTCTCTGCCCAGTTTAAGGCTCTCAGGGCGCACGGAGAGCATCACTGCACCCGTCTCGGGCGTTTCAAGAGCATGAATCCCCAAAATACTCTTGGCGACGCTCCCAGAGGCTCGAGCGGGAATCAGGTTGGTGCGCCCCAGAAAATTGGCGACAAATGCGGTGCGCGGTTGCGTGTAAACACGTTCGGGCGTGCCGTCTTGTTCGATTGAGCCGTCACGCATGACAATAATTCGGTCTGCAAAACTCATGGCTTCCTCTTGGTCGTGCGTCACCAAGAGCGCCGTCGCGCCAAACGCCTCGAGAATTCGGCGCACCTCCAAGCGTGTGCTCGCTCGCAAATTCGCGTCCAGGCTCGAGAATGGCTCGTCGAGCAAGATCAGTTTTGGATGTGGGGCAAGCGCCCGAGCCAGGGCGACCCGTTGCTGCTGCCCGCCCGAGAGTTGCGAGGGCAAGCGATCTTGAAAGACCAACAAGCCGACCATGCCCAGCACCTCTCGAGCACGGTCAAGTCGTTCTGGTTTTTTTAAGCTTGCCAGTCCGAACGTGACATTCTCTAGCACGGTCAAGTGTGGGAACAGGGCGTAATCTTGGAAGACAAAACCGATGCCGCGACGTTCGGGCGGAACATCAATTCCAGCGCCGTACAAGACCGAATCCTCGAGCGAGATGCTGCCAGAATCTGGGCGTTCAAAACCAGCGATCAGACGCAACGTCGTGGTTTTGCCGCAACCGCTCGGACCGAGCAATGCCACAATCTGCCCCGACTCGAGGTCAAAACCCATGTCATTGACCGTTGGCGTGCCCGAACGGTGAAAACTTTTGGAAAGATTTTTGATGCCCAGCAAACTCATTGGGTCTTTCTGCGAACATTGCTGGCTTGTTCTTGCCTCAAAACCAAACCGACCATCAAACTCGAGGCGATGACAATGGTGAGGGCATACGGTGCGGCTTGGGCGAACATGGATTCGCTCGTGAAGGCAAAAATCTGCTTTGACAGCGTATCAAAACCAATTGGCGAGAGCAAAAAGGTGATCGGCAATTCTTTGAGGCACGACAAAAAAACCAGTGCCAAACTGGTCAGCAAACCACGACGAATCAAGACAAGAGTCACCTTGGCAAAGGCTTGCAAAGACGTGAATCCCAGACCTCGGGCGGCTTCCTCGAGCTTCGGATTGGCTTGCAACAAGCTGGCACGAATAGGTCCGATGGCTTCGGCAAAAAAGTGAATGCTCAAGGCAATTACCAGCATGGTCAGGGTTTGATACAAGTCTGGGATCACGCGCAAACTGAAAAATACGAACGCCAGCGCCAAGGCAAGCGGCGGCGTGGCATAACCCAAATACGCGCTGCGCTCGAGCAAGTGCGTGAACGGACTGGCGTAACGCGTTCCCAAAATTGCCAGCGGCACGGCAAAAAAGGTGGCAACCAAGGCGGTGGGCGCGGCAGCGAACGCCGAATTTTGCACCGCAAAAAACAAGGCTTGCCAATCGGGTACGGCACTGCCGAGCAGCCAATAGACGATTGTGCCAAGCGGAATAATCAGCGTTGCAATGGCAATCGCCAGCACAAAACCAAACGCGGGCAGCGTCCAATTTCTCAACAACGACATGCTCTGATGTCGCGCCACACCAGAGCCAACCCTCGAGAGTCGAATGTTGCGCAAAAACCGCGACTCGAGCGTTAGCGTTCCAACCGTTATTGTCAGCAGCATCAAACCCAACCAGGCGGCATAAACGCGGTCATAGGCGGCGTTGTACTGAACGTAGATGGCGCTCGAGAAAGTGTCAAAGCGGGTCAGTGAAACCACGCCAAAATCGCCCAGAACATGCAGCGCAATCAGCAATGCGCCAGACAACCAGGCGGGACGCAATTGCGGCAGGATCACGCGCCAAAAGACTCGCCACTGTGACAATCCCAAACTCCGCCCAGATTCCTCGAGACTCGGGTCAAGTCCGCGCAGGGCATTCCAGAGGTTTAAGAACAGGTACGGGAAACTGAACAGTGCCAGCACGCCGAGCGCCCCAAAATAACCTTCGGGTCTGGGAATATTGACATGAAGGAGTTTCTCGAGCACCCCGTTTTGACCTGTCGCAGCCAGCATGGCGTAAGCCCCAACGTAACCTGGAACAGCAAGCGGCAGAACACCAATCAAAGTCAAAACACCTTTGGCGGCAATGTTGGTTCTGGCGGTCAACCAAGCCAGCGGCAATGCAATCACACTGGAAACCAGCACCACGCCCAACCCGAGCGCCACGGTGTTCAGCAGCAGCTCAAGGTTGCGAACCCGAAAAACAATCTCGAGCAAGTCTTTGGGGTTTGCCTCGAGCGCCCGCAAAATCAGGTATGCCAAAGGAATCAGAACTGCCAGGCAGGCAAAAAGTGCTGGAATCAAAAAAGTTTTTGGGGCGGGACGACCCACCCGAGGTTTGAAGCTCGAGATTTTAACTTGATTTTGAGAGGATGTGCGTTGCATACGGATTGGGCGGTCGAATTCCGACTCGACCAATCAATTTACCAGGAATTAATGCGGGGCGTTTGACTGTGCGCTCACTTTCATGTTGGAAGGTTTACGGCAGCTCGAGCGTGATGCGGCTGAGAAGTTCGAGAAGCAAGCAAGTACGGTGCGGCAAAAATCAAACCGCAGACGAAAAGCACCAATCCGATGTAAGCAGGCAGCAAATGCACAAAATTGGTGTAACCAACATGACTATGAATCCAAAGCGTCGCCACAAAACCAATTGAACCTGCCGCCAAAAGCAAGTACCACATCCAACGACGACCCCGTTCAAAACCCCACAAACTCGAGGTCAAAACCAGTAAACCCGTCGCCCAGAGCGCCCCACCAAAGCCGCTGCGATCATGGGCGATCAGTGCCAGCAATTTGGGGTTGGCTCGAGCCAGCGTTTCAGCACTGGTTTGCAAAAATAACAAATCTTCGGGCACGAAAACACGGATTGCACCGACCAATCCAATGGCAATGCCAGCCAGAATCAAGCCAACCCCGATCATCACAAACAACAATTGCCCGATCAAACCCAAACGCCAAACGGCATCATTCTCGAGATCAAAACTTTCTACACTGCAAGCTTGAAATGGTGCGTAAATGCCAATCAAGAAAAAAGGCAGCAAGATCAGGCTGACCAATGCGTGCAAAACATCGAAATAACCGTAAAGAAAAAACAAGAAAAAACCGCTAAAACCAACAATCGCTGAGACTTGAATACTTTTTCGCGCCCAGTGCAAACCATTGCGCACACCAAAAAACGCCAATGCAGCAAACATCAAGCCCGCCGAGATCATGGTGCCCGAGAGCGTCACACGGTCATGACGCAAGAAATCAAGCAAGAACGGATTAACACCCTCGAGTACCGCTCGAGACACCCCTAAAAAAGATTCATCGTAAGGCAGGGTGGCTCGAGTGATCCCGACGATTGCCACGACAATGCCAGCAACGACCATGCCCAGACCAAACAAGCACAAGCAAATCCAAGCTGTGTTGCCCGAGGTGGTTTGGGCTGAATAATTTGTCAGGGCGTTGATGCGTTTGACCAAACCTGGACCTGAGAACACCAAACCCGCATGAATTGCCACCAAATCGGCTGAGGCTTCAAAAAAATCTCTTGCGTCTCGAGGTTGAAACACGCCGCCAGCCGCAATGATCGGGGCGTTGGTGATGGTTTTGAATTGTTGTAAATCTTTGAGCGCAACAGCCTGAAGGCTCGGATTGGTCTGCACCTGACCAGCTTTGAAAAGACCATCAAACATCACAAAACCTTGCACACCAACTCCGAGCAGCGCATTCACCCATTGGGTTTTGTCGGCTTGTGAAAGCTCGAGCGGCAGCACCGCCAGCATCGGAAGCGAACAAACTCGAGTGAGCCGCGCAAAGTGTTCACAGCATTTCTCGAGTGAGCGCAATTTGCCATTTTCATCCAGAGGCGGCATCAGGCTAAACGCATGAACCTGCTTGGCAAGACCTTCAATAACACGGCTTTGCGCTAAAACATCATCGTTCCAGGCTACTCGAGCCATCAGGCGAAGATGAGGGTTGTTGTTTTGGCTGACACGCTCAATGGCTGTTTTGAGGTCAAGGCTGGCAACAAGCGAATAACGAATGGATTGTGTCTCGAGGTCACGTTCTACAGCATCAAGATCACCCGAACCTGCAAGGCTGACCGCACCAAATTCGATCAATCCAACCCCAAACCGCGACAAGGCATTGATTGCCAACACGTGCGCGTCCAAACCTGCCGCCAGCACAACCCGAGATTGACATTCCAAACCCAAAAAACAAATATTTGCTTGGGTTGGACGCATGTGTCCAACAAATTCGATCAAGAGTTGCCCTGGTTTACCTCGTGCCAAAAAACCAATCGTTCCAAGGGTCAAGTCTCGAGCTTGATGGGCTGGAAACCGAAACAAAATATGGCGAAAAATATTTTGATATGACCAGTCAGGCATGACTACTCAAAGCTTAACTCGAGCAACAACTTCAAGTGTCCCATACTCAATATCCCTTCTCGCGGCTGACCAGATTCTCGAGCGTCTCCCCTGCCACAAACTTTTCGGCATTGCGCTCCAGGAGCGCATTGGCTTTGCCAATCAAATTGGGTCCACCGCCAGCAATGTGCGGCGTGAGAAGGCAGTTCTCGAGTGACCAGAGTTTGGAATCGCTGGGCAATGGTTCAGTTTCGGTCACATCCAAAGCCGCGCCGCCAATTTGATGATTCTCGAGTGCCGCAACCAGGGCATTTTCGTCAATTGCACTACCGCGTCCGACGTTCACAACCCAAGCTCGAGGGCTTAAAAGTGCGAGTCGCTCTTTGTTCATGATGTGTTGGGTGGCTGGCGTGTCGGGCAGCACCATGATGACGGCATCGGCGCTGGGCAAGACCAAATCCAGGTCTTCGATGGCGTGCGTGACAAAACCTTCACGGTCGCCAGAAGTGTTGGCAACACCCTCGACGCTCGCACCAAACGGTTGAAGTCGGTGCGCAATCTCGAGTCCAATCGCGCCCATGCCCAGAATCAGCACGTTCGCCCCCTCGAGCGTCATCAGTTGCGTGCTGGGGGCGTTGACGGCTTGGTTGTAGAAGGCTTTGTCCCAACTTTTGGCGGTCTGGTGGTCGCGGTGCAGGTGCATTCGGCGCACAGCACTCAGCAGTAAAGTCACGGCGAGTTCGGCGGTGGGCGCGTCGTGCAAGCCCTTGCCGTTGGAAACCATGATGCGACCCGAAGGGTTCAGATCGAGCACGTGGTTGATCCCAGCCGTGAAGGTTTGAACCCATCTCAAACTTGGCATCTCGAGCAATGGCGCTAGACCTTTGCTGGTGATGCCCCACACGACCAGACCTTCGGCGTCAAGCCCTTCCAGGCTTTCATGTCGGTTAAAACGCACAACCTCGAGTGGAAGTTCTGGAAGTTCCCAGGTGACGGAATCGGGGATCAGGATTCTAGGCATGGGGTGATTCTAACGCGAGAAAGGTAGTTTGGACTTCAAGTTTTTCATGCTGGCGCGTTACACTGCGCCTCGGGTTGTAGCCCCAAGTTAGACCAGTCAATCGAATTTCTTCTCGAGCAACACTCGAGTTCTCCCGAGGTAAACCATGAAAAAACCGTTGTTGTATTTATTCACCGCCGTTTTACTTTCACCCATGGCTTTATCGCAAAATGCGGTGACCAAAATCAAAGTCGGTTTGGGTTACTTGCCAGACGTGCAATTTGCGCCGTTTTACCTCGCCGAAACGAGCGGGGCGTACAAAAAAGCTGGTTTTGAGGTCGAGTTCCAGCATGGTTTCACCAACGAGTTGTACCCGCTGCTGGCGGCTGGCAAGCTCGATTACGTGGTTGCCGACGCCGAGGATGTGGTCTTGTTGCGCTCGGAAAATGCCAAAGCCGCGCCGTTCAAGTACATCATGGCATTGTATCAAAATGTGCCAAATGCGCTGTTCAGCAAAGCCGAAAAAAATATTAAAACCATCAAAGATTTAAAGGGCAAGACCATCGGCATTCCAGGCAAGTACGGCAACTCCTGGACGAGCCTGCAAGCGACCCTCAAAGCCGCCAAACTCAAAGAATCTGACGTGAAGATTCTCGAGATTGGTTTCACCCAACTCGAGGCTGTCGTGGCGAACCGTGTCGATGTGGCAATGGGCTTTATCAACAACGAACCCGTCAAAGCCGCCGCGCAAAATATTAAGTTAAACGTCATCCTCGCGGCAAAGTACAACCGTGCCCCAGGCGTTGGCGTGATTACGACAGATGCGAACCTCGAGAAACCAGAATTGGTCAAGGCATTCTTGGCGGCGAGCCAGGCTGCAATGGTCACGACCATCAACACGCCAAAAATCGCGTTTGAAGCCAGCAAAAAATACGTGCAAAACCTGGGCGACGAGGGCATGAAGGTGCTCGAGGCGAGCATTGGGTTGTACCAAAGCCCATTCACCCAAGCCGAGGGAATTGGTTTCAGCAACCCGAACGGCTGGCAGAGCGCGATTGATCTTTTAAAATCGGTTGGTCGCCTGCCAAAACCTGCAGGACGCAGCACGTTTTACACGAACATTTACCTGAAAAACGTTCAGGCAAAATAAAAATCTCGAGCAACCGTGAGTGCCGATGCTCACGGTTTTTTCAAAACACCACGGTTTTGTTCTGATGCACCAAAACCCGATCCTCGAGATGGGCTTTGACCGCCCTGGCGAGAACGTTGCGTTCAATGTCGCGCCCAATGCGGGTCAAAGCTTTCACATCGTCGCGGTGCGAAACCCGGGCGACATCTTGTTCGATGATCGGTCCCGCGTCGAGTTCTGAGGTCACGTAATGGGCGGTCGCGCCGACCAATTTGACCCCCCTGGCAAGGGCACTTTTGTACGGATTCGCGCCAACAAATGCGGGCAAGAAACTGTGGTGAATGTTGATCACGGGCATCTGGGTGTTCTCGAGAAAATCGCCCGAAAGAATTTGCATGTAACGCGCCAAGACCGCAAAATCGGCGTTGCCCTTTAACAACTCGAGAATTTTTTGCTCACTGGCGGTTTTGTCATTTTTTTCGACTGGCACGTAATGAAATGGAATGCCAAAAGTGCGCACGTCAGGCTCGAGGTCTTGGTGGTTGCTGATGACAAACGGTATCTCGGCGTCGAATTCGCCGCGCCGCACCCGCCAGAGTAAATCCATGATGCAGTGATCGTATTTGCTGCACAAGATTGCCATGCGTTTGGGTTCAGAGGCGTACCAGACTTTCCAGTCCATGCCAAACGGTGTGGCAACGACTTCGTGAAAAGTTTTCTCGAATTGGGCTTTGGTCAAGTCCAGTCCCTCGAGGTGGAATTCTTGGCGCATAAAGAATGTACCGCCTTCAGGATCGGTGCTGTGCTGGTCGCTGGAGATGATGTTGGCATTGTGGCTGTACAAGAACTGCGAGACGGCGGCGACGATGCCGCGCCGGTCTGGGCAGGAGATCAACAACCTTGCGGTGTTGGGGCGGGCGTAGGCTTTGGTGGTTGGTGTGGCGTCTGGTTGCATCGATGTACAGTTTAACCCGTGGCTTTGATTCGCCCGAGTATGTCAAGTTTTAACGACTTTTTGACAAGTATGCTTGACAAAAAGCCAAGTTTGATTTACATTGATGTCAAGCAACATTGACACCTCGAGATTCCAGATGTGTCGAAAGGGCATTTCATGAACAGTGTTCAAATCAACCAGAAACTCGAGCAATTTCGCCGTGAGGCAACAATTCAAAATGCACTGGGCGAAATTCGTCGTCAGCACTTCAACACACTCAAAACTGCTGCTCGAACCATGCTGCTCGAATTGTCTGCACTGACCATCGGCAGCCTCGAGATGCCTGGCAATGCACAGGTGCAAAAACATGTTTGAGCTTGAACACCGCACCGCAAAAACCGTGTCTGAAACCGAAATTCGAGAATTCACCGCCCTTGCCAATGAATTGCGCAAGGAAACACAACCGGACGACCCACCGAGTCAAGCCGAAGTGCGAATCCAAGAGTTCAAAAACTTGCCCGATTTTGTCGAGGTTCACATCTGGCTTGCCACGGAGAACAACGCCGCCATCGGTTTTGCAAACCTGCAAATCGTACACTTGCCCGACAATCAGCACATGGCGCAATTCAACATTCAGATTCTTGCCGAGCACCGCAACAAAGGTCTGGGAAAAACGATCCTTAAAAAAGTGTTCGACACCGCCAAAAACGCAAATCGAAGCCTGCTCATTGCCATGAGTCACGACAAAATTCCAGCCGGCGAAATCTTTCTCGAGCATTACGGATTTACGCGTGGCATGGAAACCAAAGTCAGCCAGTTGAGTGTCTATGAATTCGAGTCTGACAAACTCGAGCACTGGATCAACGGTGGTCAAACCCGAGCTTCTGATTACGTTCTGGGAAGTTGGAACGGCGCAATCCCAGAGAATGAACTTGCCGCTTTCGCCGTACTGATGGATGTCATGAACACCCAACCCAAGGGTGACCTCGAGATGGAAGACGAGCATCTCTCGCCCGAAGTCATTCGTGACCTGGAAAAAGTCAAATTTGGTTCTGGTGGAAAGCGGGTCATCAGTTACGTCAAGCACCGCACAAGTGGCAAATTCGCAGGTTACACCGAACTGGAGTGGCATCCAACACGTGCCAGCATCGTGACCCAACAGGCGACCGGCGTCAATCTTGAACATCGAAACATTGGGCTTGGACGCTGGCTGAAAGCCGCGAACCTTAAAGAAATGCTTGCCATGAACCCGGAGGCAAAATTTGTCAGAACCGGCAACGCCAACGACAATGCCGCCATGCTCAAAATCAATCTCGAGCTTGGATTCAAACCGTATTTCGCCTCGACAGTCTGGCAGGGCAACACGGACACCATCTTTGAGAGACTCGCATAATCCCAGGCATTTCTGAAAGAATGGACGCATGACAAACACTGAAAACCCCGAAGCGGCAATCCTAACCGGCGACGACCTTGCCAAAGCCCGTTCCCGAGAGCAAGAAAACGTGGTTTCGAGCATTTTGGGACTGGTCCTGGCATTCGTTTTCTTTTTCGTCTGGGTCTACGGTGGTCTCTCGAGCGCCCTTCGTGACGCGCTGGGCGGTGACAAAGACTTGATCTCGAGAATCTTGTTTATTGTCGTATTTTTCGTGATCTCGAGCATCACCGAATTTCCAATCTCGTACTATTTTGGTTTTCTCAGCGGCAAAAAATACGGGTTGTTAAAACAAGATTTTAAAGGTTGGCTGGTTGACAACATCAAAGAAAATGTTGTCAATTCTGCCATGATTGGCTTGCTGTTATTTGGTTTTTACGCCGCCATTCGCGCCTTTCCAAACGCCTGGTTTCCGGTGGCGATGGCTGGCGTGACCGTATTTTTCGCTGTCATCTTGTTCATCAGTCCGTTTCTGGTCAAAATGCGTTTCAAAAGTGAGCCGCTCAACAATCCAGAACTCGAGGCTCGGGTCAAAAAGATTTTTGCTGCCTCGGGCGTGAAACTGACCAAAACCAGCCGCTGGCTGTTTGGCGAGAAAACCAAACAGGGCAATGCGGCGTTGATACCAGACGGTTTCGGCTCAGAAGTCTTGATTTCAGACACGCTCATGGCAAGTATGCAGCCCGAAGGAATTGAAGTTGTTCTGGCACACGAAATTGGGCACAAGGTCCACAAGGATTTGTACAAGGGCTTGGCGCTCAATTGGTTGTTGTTTGCCCTGATTGTTGCCGCCGCAAATTATTCGTTTTCGACCATCGGCATGGACGGAGGATTGCGCGGCTCGAGCGACATTGCCACGCTACCCGTGTTTTTCTTTGTTGCCACACTGATTGGTCAGGTGTTCAGCCTCATCACCAATGCCACCACCCGAGCCGCCGAGTACGCCGCCGACAGGTTCGCACTCGAGATCACCAAAAACCCCAAAGCCTTTGAAGCCGCGTTTCGCAGCCTCGCCAGAGAGAATCTGTCCGACCCAAACCCGCCCGCCTGGGTCGAATTCTGGTTGCACAACCATCCCACAATCGAAAAACGCATTGCCGCCGCTCGGGTCTGGGCAAAAGACAAAGGAATCAACGTGACCTGATGGAAAACCGCATCCGAGAACTCCGAGCCGTCAAACGCTGGTCGCAAGCCGATCTGGCACAAAAACTGGGGGTCAGCCGTCAGACGGTGAACGCACTCGAGACTGGAAAGTACGATCCGAGTTTGCCCCTGGCATTCAAATTATCCAGAATGTTCGGGTTGAACATTGAAAACATCTTCACACCCGAACTCGAGGATTTAAAGGAAGCATCATGAGTTTGATTCTTGGCATTCTGTTGTTTTTCATAAAATTTTTGATTTTCGCATATTTTCTGTTGCGGGGTGTGCTGCTTTCGGGCTTGTTTTCAGTGCTCGAACCAACCGATTTTGGTCGCAAGGTCAAAAAATCTTTTATGGGAATCCGTGGTTTTCTTGAACTCGACGGCAGCAGCAAGATCGAACTGATACCACCCTGGGGAAATATCGCCTTTGGCATGGCAGGTTTTTTTGCACTTGCGTTTGTGCTCGAGACAAATTTTGGATTTTTGGCATTGGCAATTGCCACGCTGGTGTCCGCCTGGATTCGGCGCAATCACACCTCAGAAATCATTGACGAGCGAAGCTTCGCGCAACTCTCGAGGATTCTGGCTGCCGCCAGCGAAATCACGTTGATGTTCGCCCTGGCGTTCTTTTTGATCTTTAGGATCAACCTGGACATTTTTGCTTTTCTAAGTGGACTTTTTGCGGTGCGAGAAATAGCCTTCGCGTACCTCGCACAGCAACTTGAAGATACTGAAAAGCCCGAGTTCGCTGAAGAGGTCGAGCGACTCGAGCCTTCAGTCGAGTAAGTCTGTTGGCGTGTTGGCATTCAAAAAGAGATTGGAATTGAAATGCGGCTCGAGTTCAGACCATTTCACCACCCGAACATTGAGGTTTGAAAACCAATCCGTCATTTTTAAGTTTCTGGCTTTGAGGGCGGCATTGACATGCTCAAGACAATTTTTGCTGTAAATCGCCGCCAAAGGCTCGAGAAAACCGTCTGCATTTTCTGCAATCAGAATGTCAAACCCTAAAAAGTTCGCCATAAATTCCCAATAATTTCTGGTTAAATTCGGCGTGTCGCAAGCGCTAATGGCAACTCGAGGGTATTTTGAAAGTTCGAGCGCTCGAGCCAAAGCGTACAAACTGCCCTGATGCAACTCGAGGTCAGAATGCACGGGCAAATTTAGAAAACCGTAACGCTCGAGGTTGCCGCCAACGACAAACAGTTCCTGACAGCCCTCGAGCGCCGCCGCGACATGCTCGAGCAGCGTTTTTTGCTGCCAAACTTCCAGGGCTTTGTCTCGCCCAAATCGGCTCGAGCGTCCACCTGCCAGGATTGCGCCCGAAAGCTGATTCATATTGACAAAAACACGAACAACATGGCAAACGCCCCAGGAATGGCTTGAACAAATAAAATTCGTGGACTGACTGTCAACGCACCAAAGATTCCGGCGACGATCACGCACGCCAAAAAGAAGATTTTCACGTCAAAACCGGCAGCACCGAGCGTCAATCCCCAGATCAGTCCAGCCGCCAAAAAGCCGTTGTACAAACCCTGGTTGGCTGCCATGGCTTTGGTCGCCGTGGCAAAATCGGCGTTCAAGTTGAACGCCCTCGCCGCCATCGGAGATTGCCACAAAAACATCTCGAGAATCAAAAAGAAACCATGCTCGAGTGCGACGACACCAATCAAAATGTTTGCGATGACTCCCATGATTTGCACCTCTGGCTACAGTTTATACCCAGGGCTACTCTCATGGTTTTGCAGTCTAATACGGGCATGAAATCAAGCTCGAGCAACTGGATGTTGAGTCTTGTCATCGCTGCCAGTCTCAGCGCCTTCACTGGCTTAAACATGCCCTTGGCGTTGGCGGCACAAAAATCCAATCTGAATTTGCAAGTGACCGACCCGATCATTCGTGAACAAAATGGTTTTACCGTGGTGGCAAAAATGCGGGTTGAGGGCGAAAAAGTCAGCCTCGAAATGCGGGTCTTGCGTGACTCACGACCTTATGCCGGAATTGTTCACACGTATTTTGTTTCTAAAGATTTCAAGAATTTGTATTTTCAGTATCCCCAAACCGTTCAGCGCGGCAGTTACGAACTCGAGTTGCCAGCCATGAACGCTGGAACCTACGATTTGATTCTCGAGATTACGGGCGGCGGCGGTCACGAGCACAACAATCCTGCCTTTGTGCAGGTTTTTCCGATAGGACTGGAATTGAGCGCGGATTTTGGTGATACGGCGTGGCTCAAACGCCTCAGCCTCAAACCTGGGACGCTCGAGATTCAGGCGGCAGGCAAACCCTCAAAATTTGAATGGAACACGTTGCTCGATGCTCAACCTGTCGCTTGGGGCGATTATTACGTGCATCAGTTCGTTTTGGCAACCGATTGGTCGTACTTCAAGCACAATCATCCAAACAACACCAGCAAACTTGGTTTGGGTTCGGTCAGCTCGAGTTTTGCATTTCCCAAAGCGGGTCAGTACGCCATTTTCGTGTTTCTCGAGTCTGGAATAAGCGTGGATAAAACAGTTCGTTTCCCGACCTTGACCTATCCAGCTTTGCTCAACATTCCTTAAGGTTACGCGACGGGTTAGACTTTCTGGCTATGGAAACCATTTTGTTTGTTCGCGGCAACGGTTCGCTCGAGAACGCGATGTTGCTCATCACCAATCTCGGCTCTGAAAATGCGTATATTGTCGTGTTGGCGCTGTATTCGTGGTTGGTTTCGCCCAAAATAGGTCGGCAGTTGGGAATCTGGTTTGGCATCAATGTGGCGCTCAATACGGGGTTAAAACTGCTTTTTCACACCCAACGTCCGTATGAAATTGCGCCAGGGCTGGCAAGCCTCAAGGCGATTGCGACGGCGGGCAGTGGCGGAATGCCCAGCGGTCACGCCCAAAACTCGGCGTTCGTGTGGGGCTTTTTGGCGGACAAGCACCCCAAAACTTGGTTCGTTGTCATCTGCTTTTTGATTGCCGCTTTGATCGGTTTCTCGAGAATTTACCTGGCGGTGCATTTCGCCCAGGATGTTTTGATTGGGCTTGGCATTGGTTTGTTGATCAGCCTGGTCGCCTCTAGATTCGAGATTCCTGTCTTGAAATTGAGGGCAAAAGGGATTGCCGTGGTCGTGGGTTTGGCAGTGTCAATTTTTGCCGGTCTGGACTTTGCACGTTCAATGGGTGTTGCCATCGCCTTCCTGATCTCGAGCGGTGATTTTGACGTGCCCAAAACTTGGCTGGCTCGGGTTTTGGTGGCACTGATCGGTTTGGCACTGGTGTTTGGCGTGTATTTTGCTTCGGGTTTGATTCCTGAAAGTGTACGCCATTTGGCATGGGTTTCGTATTTGCGCTATTTGCTGCTGGGATTGTTTGCCGTCGAGGGTTTCCCGCGTCTGATCTCTCGGTTTGTGCTTTAAAACGTTCTGAAGCAGTACAAGCGTGTTCGCTGTATCTCGCTTGACGAAATCCGAGTGAATCAGTAGGATTACTCAAGTTTCTCGAGTTCGCTCGAGCATCAACCCTGGAGGAATCATGCACAAAACCATTATTGTTGCGCTCAGCTCGAGCCTACTCGCCATTTGCGCACTCGTCGCCACCTCAAGCCAAGCCGCCACCCAAAGCCTGACCGTCTACTCGGGGCGGTCATCGGGACTGGTTGACCCCATCGTGCAACAGTTCAAGAAAGACACTGGCATCGATATCAAAATCCGTTACGCCACCGATGCCGCGCTGTTCGCCACGCTCGAGGAGGAGGGCGCACGCAGTCCCGCCGACGTGTACTGGGTGAATACGGCGGGAACGCTGGTCAACGCCGCCAAAAAAGGTTTGTTCGCCAAACTGCCAGCCAGCATTCTCAAACGCCCCGCCGAGTTTGTGCCCAAAAGTGGACTCTGGACGCCGCTCTCGGCACGTTTTCGCGTGGTCGCCTTCAACCCAAAGACCGTCAAGGACACTGAACTTCCCCAAACCGCACTCGAGATGCCCAAGCTGACCAAATTCAAGGGACGCATCGGTTGGACTCCCGTTTACTCGAGCTTCCAAGATTTTATCACCGCCATGCGCAGCGTCTACGGAGAGACAAAAGCCAAAACCTGGCTTCTCGAGATGAAAAAACTCGAACCCAAAGCCTATCCAAACAACACCGCCATGCTCGAGGCGATGCAGGCGGGCGAAATTGACGTGGCACTGACCAACCATTATTACATTCAAAAAATCATCGCTGGCGTGCGCGAGGGCGAATTTGAGGGCACAGCCGAGGAGAAAGAAAAAACAACCGCGCCAAAACCAGACATTATCGGCACGCATTATTTCAAGGCGGGTGATGTCGGCAACTTAGAGCTTGTGACTGGCGCAGGCATCCTCAAAACCAGCAAGAACGGCGCGGTCGCCACCAAATTCCTCGAGTATCTACTGAGCACCAAAACCCAGCAACTCACGACCAAAACGATTCTCGAGTACCCGGTGGTGAATGGTTTTGCGCTGCCTAAAACGTTGCTGCCCCTGTCTGAGGCAATCAAACGCAGTCCCAAAATTGATTTTGAAAAACTGGTGGACATTGACAACACCCTAAAATTGTTGCGGGACGTGGGCTTGCTGTAAACCTCGAGCACCCGGTTCAATTTATCCCCCATTTAATTTGGGGGATTTTTCTGATTGTGGCGCGAGAGGGAACGTTTCTGCCGTTTCTCTCGTAGAATAAGCATATGAAACTCAAACCGATCTTTCTGCTGATCTTGACCGTGCTGGGTCTGTTCGGTTTTGCCCGAGGCGCGACCAGCACCATTCCTGGGGTCATCATCAAAATCGAGGGCGAAATTGACCCGAACCTGGCAGGCTTTTTGGAGCGTCAACTCGAGGAAGCCGCCAAACAAAACCGTCCGCTCGTGGTGCTCGACATTGACACGCCAGGAGGTCGGGTGGACAGCGCCATCAAAATGTCGGACGACATCATCAACTCGAGCGTTCCAACGATTGCGGTCGTGACCAACGCCTTCAGCGCTGGCGCGTTGATTGCCATGAGCGCCGAACAGGTCGTGATGCTGCCAGGTTCAGAGATTGGTGCGGCGCTGCCGATCTCGAGCGATGGCACGGCGATTCCTGGGCAGGTCGGCGAAAAAATCAACAGCGCCTTTCGCACCAAGTTTCGCAGCGTCGCCACCACCCGTGGACGCAACCCAGACGCCGCCGAGGGCATGGTCAACCCCAACAAGGTGATTCCTGGTTTAAAAGAAAAAGGCGAGATTTTAACGCTCACCTCGAGCGACGCAGTGAAGAACAAGATTGCCAATTTTGAAGCCAGAAATATTCAAGAGGCGGTGCAGGTCGCGGGTTTCTCGAACATCAAACTCGAGACGGTGCTGCTCTCTCCCGCCGAACAGGTCGGGGCGTTCTTGTCGCAACCCATCGTGGCGGGCATTCTGCTGGCAATCGGTGTGATTGGTATTTTGATCGAACTCTTGCACCCTGGCGTGGCACTGCCGGGCATTGTCGGCGGAATCAGCCTGCTGGCGTACTTTGCGGGATCGTGGCTCTCAGGCAACGGTTCGAGCGTGGCGTTGCTGCTGTTGCTGGCAGGTCTGGGTTTGATTGTCGCCGAAATTCTGTTTGTGCCTGGCTCAACCATCGTCGGGTTGCTCGGCGTTGTCAGCATTTTGGCAAGCGTTTACCTGCAATACGGCGACAAATTCTGGCAAGTCGCCAGCGTCGGTTCAATCATTGGTGGTCTGGGATTGGCATTGATCATTTGGTTTTTGCCAACATCTTCGTTCGCCAGGCGTTTGTCCTTGCAAACCACCCTGACCGAAGGCAGCGCCAACTGGAATGCCAACGAAGCCCCAAAACTCGAGGGACGGTTTGGGGTTGCACTCTCCG
This sequence comes from Deinococcales bacterium, assembly GCA_025352125.1. GTDB lineage: Bacteria > Deinococcota > Deinococci > Deinococcales > JAAFIG01 > JANXTZ01. Next base: position 22,042 of record JANXTZ010000041.1, read on the forward strand.
ACTTGCGCCCGAGCGGCATGGCAGACATTGAGGGCGAACGGGTTGACGTGGTCTCGAGCGGCGAATTTATCACGCTCGGCACGAAGCTCGAGGTGGTCAAGGTTGAAGGTCGGCGCGTGCTGGTCAAAGCCTTGAAGACTTAAAGCTCGAGATGCCCAAAGAACGCGTAGACTGAAGTGAAGTTCAAGGAGGCTCTATTGTGGAAGCATTAATCGTACCGGCTGTGATCATCATTGTTTTGTTTATCTTTTTTTTCCAGATTATTCCAACCGGTTTGTGGATTCAAGCGCTGACCTCAGATGTGCCCGTGAACCCTCTGTCATTGATCGGAATGCGCTTGCGTCGCATCCCACCGAACCGAATTATTCAACCGCTGATCGCAGCTCGCAAAGCAGGTCTGTCTGATCTGACCCAGAATCAGCTCGAGGCGCACCTGATGGCTCGAGGTGACGTGGACAAGGTTGTGAGTGCCTTGATTGAAGCCAAAAAAGCCAATATTCCACTCAATTTTGATCAAGCCAGCGGCATTGACTTGGCTGGTCGTGACGTGCTCGAGGGTGTGCGGGCGTTTGTGAAGCCCAAAGTGATTCAAACGCCAATGGTGCAGGGCGTGGCGCAGGACGGCATTCAACTTCTGGCAACCGCCAGAATTACGGTGCGCGTCAAGATTGACCGTCTGGTCGGCGGCGCTGGCGAGGAAACCATCATTGCCCGTGTTGGTGAGGGCATCGTCTCGAGCATCGGTAGCGCGTTGACCCACAACGAGGTGCTCGAGTATCCCGACAAAATCTCCAAGACTGTGCTGGCAAAAGGTTTGGACGCGGGTACGGCATTCGAGATTCTTTCAATTGATATTTCCGAGGTTGATGTCGGCAAGAACATTGGCGCTCAGTTGCGCACCGACCAAGCCGAAGCCGACAAGCGCATCGCGCAAGCCAAAGCCGAGGAACGCCGCGCGATGGCGGTGGCGCTCGAGCAAGAAAATGTTGCCAGGGTGCAAGAGATGCGCTCCAAGGTCGTCGAGGCAGAGGCGCAAGTGCCGCTCGCACTGGCAGAGGCGTTCAAAAATGGCAAGCTTGGCGTGATGGATTACTACAACATGCAGAACCTGCAAGCCGACACTGGAATGCGCGGCGCGATTTCTGAGAGTGCCAAACGAGACTCGAGCAAGTAATGCGGCGTGAAGCGAGTGAAATCACTCTTGAAACCCGAGCGTATCCGCCAGTTTTGGTTCAAGTGAAGTCAACAACACCAATCCGAGGACCCATCCATGACTAACAATGGAATCCTGAGTTTGATTTTGACGTACCTGATCTCTCACCCATTGATTTTGATCGCGTTGCTTGGATTTGTTTACAACTTATTGCGTCCAAAACCTGCAAAATCCAATTCGCAACGACCCAACACCGCCTCGCAAATGCTCGAGCGCAAACGCTTGCTCGAGGAGCAGACACGGCAAAAAGCGGCGCTCGACGATGCCGGAACATTCAGACGAACCGCTCCCAAATCGCTCGCCATGAACGACGAAGACCTTGACGATGACGGTCTGTTCACGACGGGCAAACCGGTGGTGATGCAATCGCAAACCGCCAGCGCCAATCAAAGTCCGCAAATGACGGATTTTCAAGCCGATATTCTGGCGGCACTGGGCATGAAACCCGACCCAAGCAATACCAGCCCTCAAGAATCCTTGCGGCGTCAACTGGCGCAAAAAATGGGGCGGTCTGCCAATTCATCACAAACCAGTCAACAACCCATCGTCAAGCAACTGACCGCCCAACAACAGATCATCGCCTCTCGAGAAGCCGAAAATCCCACTGCACGGGATTCCAGCGGCACGATCACCTCTAGTCTTAAATCTGAAATGACTTCCAACAGCACCAACAACATCGTGGACTCGAACGCAAGCGTCACAAACACGAGTATGCAGGTCAACCTCAGCCGCGCACCAATTCCCATCAGGTCAAACTCGAGTTCATTTGGCAGCACAAACGATGTGGTTCGCGGCATGATCTGGTCTGAAATTCTGGCTAAACCCAAATCAACGCGTCGATGAAACTGCAACGCACATCAAACTTCAATAGCTCGAGTTGCTTAGACCGATTAAGCTTTACACTGCTTTCGGTTTTGGGCTTCTCGAGTTAATCTTGGTGTACAAAAATCGTTTTTGCATCACGAAAGGATACGACCACGTCAACTGCACCCATCACAGCCAGCATCCGCATTCGCAGTAGCGAAGAAGCCCTCGAATTATTTGGTGAAAACGACAAGAACCTGAAGCGATTGCGCGAAAAACTGGGCGCTAAAATCATTGCCCGTGGCGACGCCATCAAACTCGAGGGAACGCCAGAAGACATTCGCGTTGCCGAAAGCCTGATTCGGGATTTGCTGTCCGTGGTGCGTCAGGGCGGCGTGTTCAGCCTTGACGAAATAGACCGTGGTGCACTGATATCCAGCAATGGCGGCAGCATGTTTGAAGACACGAACTTGGAAAACAAAGACCTAGAATTGCCCAAGCGCCTTCGTCCAAAAACCAAAGGGCAAAAGGCATACATTGAGGCAATTAACTCTTCAGACATTACCTTTGGAATAGGTCCGGCGGGTACAGGAAAAAGTTATTTGGCTGTGGCGATGGCGGTGGCGGCATTCAAAGCCAAACGCGTCAAACGAATTATTCTGACCCGTCCCGCCGTCGAGGCAGGAGAACGCCTCGGGTTCTTGCCAGGGGATTTGCAAGCCAAAATCGACCCGTATCTGCGTCCACTTTATGACGCGCTGTTTGACATGATCGATGCCGAACGCTTTGAGTCTTACCTCTCGAGCGGTGCGATTGAGGTCGCGCCACTGGCATTCATGAGAGGAAGAACTCTTAATGATGCTTTCATTATTCTCGATGAGGCACAAAACACCACACCAGAACAGATGAAAATGTTTTTAACCCGCATGGGTTTCTCGAGCAAAGTGGTCGTCACGGGCGACATCACGCAGGTTGATTTGCCAAAAAGCGTCACCAGTGGTCTCGAGCAAGCCAAACGCTACTTGCAGGGCATTGACGGCATCAATTTTGTCTATTTCACCGAGTCTGATGTGGTCCGTCATCCCTTGGTGGGGCGGATTATTCACGCTTACGAAGAGCATTCTTAAGATTATTTTACTTTTAAAACCCGAGGTTTATCGTATTGCACGCGATAAACCTCGGGTTTTGGATTTTCTTGCGCCAGGCGCGAAACTTTACGCTGCAACGGTGTTTCATCGCGTATAATCCCTTCAGTCGATACGCTATTGATTGCTTCATTTTGCCAGGAATTGCTGTTCTGGAAACTTTTTGGGTTTACTGGATTCTTGAGAACATCACATCAACAAATTTGAGATTGGGGGCTGTACATGATGGATACACTTTTAACAGAGGCTGGGATTGATTTGAATGACATCGAAAGTCGTCTTGATGGTCAAGGTAAGACTTTGGTCATCACGGCAACGGAATTGATTTACACCGATGAAACTGGTTTGCAACGCGCACCGCTACGTCAAGTGACCAAGGTTGCCATTGATAAAACGGGTTCGCTCGGGATTCGCAGCGCCACCAGCGACTTGATTACAGGCAACATTCGCGGTTTTGACCTGACCAGCCTAAAGTTTTTTCTCGAGGGTGCAAAATCTTCGATTGCCAAAGCCAAAGCACTGGCAAAAGCACCAACCATCGTCGAATCACTGCCAATAACGTCGCTGCCAGCAACATCTCTGCCAGCGACACCCGCTCCTGTTCCAGAAGTCACACCTCGAGCCGACACCGGCACGCTTGGCGACGACGCCTGGGGACACGATCCCGCCCACCGACAACCAACTTTTGACACCTGGTCAACTTTGAAGCCAGCCGACATGCAGACCAAAAGCCCGAGCGACATGCACAAATCCTTCGAGATTGCGCCAGATGACGACCTGCCAGCCAAATCGTCGGATGACAAGTTGGAATGGGTGGAAGATGCCACGACTGCGCCTACCAGCGTCGTTATGCCGCAACCTGATGCGGCGCCAACCCAAATACCGCTCAGTGCAACCGATGTTCATTCGGAAGTCCACGAGTGGAACGAAACCTTTAAAAGCCAACCAGTCCCTGAAACGCCGCCCTCCAATGCGGTCAGCGCTTCCGGCGCCGCGGATTGGAGTGGCGATATTCTCGAGGCATCAACATCGTTGCAAACCCCTTTAGACCATCAAATGCCGGTCAACCCGAGCACCGCCATCAATGTCAGCAAAGACCCTACCCCGACCATTGACCGTCCCGTGCGGATTGGCAACCAGCCCAACCTTGCACCATTTTCAAGATGGTTAAAAGGCTTGGCTCCAGTGGTGGGTTTGCTGGGCGTGGCTTCGGCGGCGTTGCAGTTTCCAACCGATTCAACAAAATGGGGCGAGAACCTGTTGCAAGTCGTGACCGCCGTCTCGAGCTTGGTGGTCGGTGTGATTCTGGCGCTCCTGGCTTACGGTGTGGCAGAGTTCTTTACCGCTTGGGGCGCTACGGCTGCCGACGTTCGGTCCATCAAACGCGAACGTTTGGAATAAAAAGAGCAGTGTTTTCACACTGCTCTTCAAAGCTCGAGCTTCGATCACCGGCGGTTTAACGGGTTTCGATCACCGGCGATTGAACGGGTTTTGGATGCTTTCCATAAATTCTTTGCGGGTTCTGGAATCCTCGCGGAAGATGCCGAGCATACTGGTCGTGACCGTGCTCGATTGCTGCTTTTCGACGCCGCGCATTGCCATGCACAAATGCTGCCCCTCGAGCACCACGCCAACCCCTTGAGGCTCGAGGATTTCCATGATCGCATCGGCAATTTGGGTGGTGATGCGTTCCTGCACTTGCAAACGACGGGCAAACAGATCGGTGATGCGGGCGAACTTGCTCAAACCCAGAATTTTGGCGTTTGGAATGTAACCAATGTGCGCCCGACCAAAAAACGGCAGCATGTGATGCTCACACATCGAATAAAATTCGATGTCTTTGACAATCACCATTTGCGAACCCTCGGCTTGAAACACCGCCTCATTGGCGACCTCCTCGAGCGTCTTGCGGTAGCCGCTGGTGATGAATTCCCAGGCTTTGGCAACTCGAGTCGGGGTTTTGAGTAGCCCTTCACGGTCCGGGTCTTCGCCAATCGCCTCGAGCCAATCGTGGGTGACGGTGGTGAGTCGTTCTTTGCGGGCGGCTGCCAGGGTTTGCGCCGCGATCAGTGTACCTGTTTCAAAGTCAGAGCTTAAGTCTTGCATCATGTTGTGCCTCCTGGTTTCTCGAGCCTCATGCTCGGTCATAAATTCCAACCGCCCGCCACCTCGAGCGTCTGTCCGGTAATGTAATCGCTCGATTCTTGCAAATAAAACAAAACCGCCTGTGCCACCTCGAGCGTCGTGCCCAGGCGCTTCATGGGGATTTGGTCTAGCGGTTGAGAGATGCTGTTTTCGATGACTCCAGGTGCGACCAGATTGGCGGTGATGCCGTGCTCGGCTTCGGACTTGGCTATCGCCTTGGTCAGCAGCAACACGCCCGTTTTGGCGATGGCATACGGCGTGATGGTCGCTCGAGAAACCAGGTTCTGAGCGCCCGCAAAACCAATGTTGACAATCCGTCCAAATTTTTGTGTACGCATGATCGGAATGGCTGTGCGGCAAGTGTAAAACGTGGCGTTGAGGTTTGTGTCCATCATCAGGTTCCAATCAGAAATCTCGAGGTCGCTCAGTGGTTTTCGGGTGTAATCGCCAACATTGTTGACCAACACGCCCAAAGCACCCAAATTACTGGCGGCATCTTGCACCAATTTCTCTGCCTCGAGCGGCTTGGTCACATCGGCTTGCAACGCAACAGCTTTCACGCCCAGCGCTTCAAGCTCGAGTTTGAAAGCTTCGGCTTCAGATTTGGATTTTCGGTAGTGAATGGCAATGTCATAGCCATTTCGCGCCAATTCGAGCGCAATGCCGCGCCCGATTCCTTTTGCCGAACCTGTAACCAACGCAGTTTTGAGCTTCATATTCGACCTGGAAAATTGTGAATTTTGCACCACTCGAGCAGCCGCAAGGTGTAGACGTTGACGGGATAATTGAATGCCTCTGAAAGCGTGACCCAGGCAAATTCTGCGATTTCTTCGTTCATGGTCACTACATCTTCGTTGCACCGCGCCACAAACTCGAGGCTGACAAAGTGCATGGGCTTGTGAAACTTGGGGTCTTCAATGATCTCAGAATTGAAAGCGAATTGCAAATCAAAAATTTCGAGTCCCACCTCTTCGCGCATTTCGCGTTTTAAAGCGGTTTCAATGGTTTCTCCGTAATCAATTTTGCCACCAGGCACGCCCCACAGACCGCTCCACTTGTGGGTGCGGACGATCAGGATTTGGTTTTTGGGGTTGGCGATCAACGCTGCCACGGCTGGAAGCGGGTAAATCTTGTTGGTTGTTGGTGTCACGTCTTGTCCCTTGAGTAAGAATTTTTGAATCGGGCGACTTCGAGTTGATTGGTGCTGTCAATCAACTCGGTCAGTATGCTTTAAATAGAACCAAAAGCCTGTGATGCGCGATACATCTGCAACACATAAATGGCTTATTTCGTAAGCCAAACTGCGATTGAAAACAAGCCAAAAGTGTGCCACACCGCTAAGCGATTAAAACTCGAGAATGAGGTGGAAGTCACAGAATAAGGTCGAGAAAAGGGAGGACACGTTGCAGTGTCCTCCTGAAATTTTATAGATTTTTGTGGCTCGAGGTTAAGGGATTTTTAGTGATAACCAAGTTTGAACTTTTTCTCGAGCATAGTCATGAGCATCCAGCAACATTTCTTCGAGCACCCATTCTGGTAGACAATCCAGTTCGTTCATGAGTTCAACAACATGTAACCGACAACTGACACAACTGCCCGCTTCATACAATTGAAAAAGAGTTTTTAGGGCATTTGCTGAAGGGTTGGTTTCAATTACCTTGCGGGTTTGGACAATCAATTTCTCGCAATGGTCGTCGGATAAATCAACCGTTAGACTCTCGAGTAGCTCCCAATCTTCTTGCTCGAAATTCAGTTCAAGCAAGTACATTCCTTGGCGCTGCATTTCTGGATTTCCCAAAAACTCGAGCGCAAGTTCTCGAATTCTGGAATCAGAAAACCACGACAGCGCTTGACAGGCAACCCAAACAACATCTTCGTTTTTATGACGACAAAGCTCGAGAAGCAAGGTGTAATCCAACGGGAACGGGCGTTCTGCAAAAATACTGAGCGCCCGTTCCAATTTTTTTACACCACGAATTTCAGGAATTCTTTGCGCCACACGAATAAGCGACTCCTCGCTCGCATCTTGTCCCCAAAACTCAAGAGACACTCGACCACCTCGAACACCTTTTTCAATTGCCCGAGCAGCCCATTCATACGGCAATTTTTCGTACCTTCGACCTTTACGTCTGGACTTCAAAGTCTTTCGACAAAACTCAAGGTATTCAGAAGCCTTCGGTTTGTTCAATTCTAGAAATGCTTGATTGACAGCTTCTGCACCAAGCGATTCACTAAAATCCCGAACGTAATGCCGAGGTATCACATCTTGATCCTCCGTTCCTACCAATCCTCCAAAAAATCGGGAAATAAACAGTAAACCTTTTAACCCATCAAGCGTGACAATTTCTCGTCCACTACGCCCATCGAAACCAGTTTTGACAGTTTCAACAAAATCTTTGTATAAAGCTTCTCGAGCCTTTGCCACACCTGCTTTTGCAAACTCGAGAATCAATTCTTTTGAAGGACGTTCATCTTCATCTGGAGGAATGGTTTGAAAAGCATTCAGGATTTGGTTTTTCAAATCCTGCGAATCTTCAAAAACATCTAAAAGTTCTACAAAATACGGAGCTTTATTGTAGAAAAAGTGACGAGAATGTGCTAAATCTTTCATACAAGTCTCGAGAATAATTTCTTTGTACGGCATAGGATCATGCTTTTTCAAACACAAAATAGCGCGACCTAAACCTTGCTCCAGCGCTCGTTTAAATTCGTCGGGGGTCAGTGGTTCTTTGGCGGCACGGATTTCTGGTCGTGCTTGGGGCATTGGTGCTCCTTTTTTGTAAGGGCGAAGTGTTGAAAACCAATGCGGTCAGGTAAATCATAAAACCACCTCCAAGCTCGAGTTTAACGTCTCGGGCTTACAAAACGTATACGCACTTTGGCAGATTCAAAAAAATATTGAAGGGTGTTTTCCTTGCAAAACCGCCCTGGCTCGAGCCTCACGCCGAACTTGCAAGACCACCACAGTTAACCCGCAAAATAAAACAAACCACAAAAACAATTTTGGAACGCCAAGCACCAAGCACAACCCCAACACAGCCAATTGCGTGCTCAACTCGAGGTTTGCCAGCACCAGCAAACTATCAGCCTCAAAATATTCAATTCTGGCAATGGCACGAAGGTCTGGTCTGGGAAACTGCAAGTAAACTTTTTCAAATCGGGATTCGGAAAAATTTCTGATCGCCACATCTTGCGGTTTGAAAAATCCAGTATACACACGCTCGAGGAACCTTAAAACGCTTTGGTTTTCGGTGCTGGTGTCTGGACTGGCTCGGAATGGTTCATTGCGCTCGAGACGGTAAAGGTACTCCCAGTTGAAATCAAAACTGAGCAACAGTGTGAACGTCACAATTGCCAGGAACGCCAAAAACCATGCGCCCGTGATTGCGCCCAGACCTGCGAACAACGCGGCATTGACCAGCGTATCGCCTTCGGTGTCCAAATAACGCCCGATTTCTGTCATCATGTTGGACGCTCGAGCAAGTTGACCGTCGGCATTATCGAGAACGGTTTTGACTTGAATTAGTATTGCGGCAATCCAAAATTCGCCTCGAGCAATCAAAAAGCCACAAAACACGCCCAAGCACGTGTGAAACACCACCAACCAAGTGGGCTGAACTTTTAAAGGCAGCAAGGCTTGCACCACCAAATGCGCGATGGGGCGAAAAAAATACTCGCTCGAGAATTCAATTCTGGGGCGTGGTTTGAGTGAACGCTGATACACGCTTTTTGAATCGTTGGCGGGTTGGCTCATGGGTATGAGATTGTACTGCATCGGGCTTCTGGGAAGTGAGACGCAAATTGCATCTTGATTGCTCGAGATTCACAAGCCCTGAATTAACCGCAATCCATCTTCAACGCGCCGCAACAGTTCTGCTGGCAAGATGCCAATGCGAGACTCGAGAAACTCCCGATCTATCGTGACCACCTGGGTCACGTTCACGACGCTCTCTTGCTCGAGTCCAGCGCTAAATGCAGGAATCAGGACATTGCCTGGAAGGTCAGCCAGTGCCAAGTTGGTTGTGATTGACACGGCAAGCACTGTTGCCAATCTCGAGCGGTTAAAGCGGTTGATTTGAACAATCAAAACTGGGAGGCGAAACCCTGGTTCACTGCCGACAGGTTCGGGCAGGTTTGCCCACCACACGTCGCCACGAGAGATTTCATCCATGGCGCTCGAGGGTCGCACCTTGCAATCGTTTTAAACCCGACAAGACGTGTGTCCACCCGATCTGCAACACGGTTTATGGCTTCGGTGAGCGGATCAATTTGGTTTGTCTCGAGAAACACTTCGAGCGCTTGGGCGTAAACGGCACTGCGGGTCAGACCGCGTTCCCTTGCAAAGCGTTCGGCGGCTTCAAAGACTTCGTTTGGCAGTGAAACAGCAGTTTTCATGACTCGAGTATACCAGGCGTAATACCCGATTTCAACGGGATTCTTAAGTGAAGTGAGACGCAAATTGCAGCTTGGATTGCTCGAGATTCAAACGAAAGGGACATAATCTTGACTAAATTTATTTAGAGATCTTAAGTATGAAATTCATTCACAGGGATAAACTGACACCCAGTTATTCCAGAAGTCTCGAGGCTAGATTTCAGAGATTGATGGATTAACACAAAGCAATAAAATTCTGCTATTCGCAGCAAGGGTCGTTGCATATCCAGAATCTCTTGTTTTAGTTCTAATTTTTTAATTTCTATAATGAATTCAGCATCTTCTGTATCAAAAACAAGCTCTGAATTTTTAAGGTCAATCGATTCATGTTTTTCGAGCAGATGAAATGCCGAGTAATTTAAATCCAGTTGAACTCTGGACTTGAGATCAAACACGTCTGAGGGAATGCTCTCAGAATTAACTCCGTGCTGCTCGAGAATATCAAGCATTCGTTGCGAATACATATCAATACCACTTCCGCAATTGTAATTGTCAAATTTTGGTCCAGAACCATCGATCAAAAATTTGAATCGTTGTGGTTTTTTGGTTAAAGGCTCTGCCAACCACCAATGAGGCTCACAGTCTCGTAATAATGGTTCTGATCTTGCGAGAAGAGTCTTGTTGTGCCAGCTTTTTAATTCTGCTCGAAATACAAAGTACATACTGACCTCGTGAAAAAAGTATACGTTTAAATTCTTTCATTTGAAGCAAGTGAAATACGAAAATTATCTTCATCTCGAGCATCAAAAAAGCGTGAAGGGTTTCCCCTTCACGCCGTAACCTCGAGTTTTCTCGAGTTTTCTCGAGTTTTCTCGAGGTTTAGAAGTCCATACCGCCCATGCCGCCCATACCGCCGCCTGCGCCACCTTCGTGACCGCCGCCGGCTGGTGCTACGCGTTCTGGCTTGTCGGCAATGACTGCCTCGGTCGTCAGGATAAGCGCACCGATGCTGGCGGCGTTCTGAAGCGCGGTGCGTGTCACCTTGGCAGGATCAACGATACCGAATTTCATCATGTCGCCGTACTCGCCTGTTTCGGCGTTGAAACCGAAGTTCTTGCTTTTGTTTTCGAGCACGGCGTTGACCACAACGCTGCCTTCAAAGCCTGCGTTGATGGCAATTTGACGGGCTGGCTCTTCGAGCGCACGAACAATAATGCGTGCGCCTGTGGCTTCATCACCCTCGAGTTTTCCGGCAGTTTTCTTGACGGCGGCAATGGCGCGTAACAGGGTTGTTCCACCGCCTGGGACCATGCCCTCTTCGACGGCAGCGCGTGCGGTCGAGAGTGCATCCTCGTAACGGTGCTTTTTTTCCTTGAGTTCGGTTTCGGTGGCTGCACCGACGCGAATCACAGCAACGCCACCAGCAAGTTTGGCAAGGCGTTCTTGCAGTTTCTCTTTGGCGTAATCGGAATCTGTACCCTCGAGTTCGCGCTTGATGGCGTTTACTCGGGCGTCGATTTCGTCTTTTTTGCCGCCACCATCAATGATGGTCGTGTCGTCTTTGGTGATGCGCACGCGCTTGGCATGTCCGAGCATACTCATGGTGGCATTCTCGAGCTTGTAACCCATCTCCTCGGAGATGACCTCGCCGCCAGTCACGGCTGCGATGTCTTTGAGCATTTCTTTGCGGCGGTCACCAAAGCCTGGGGCTTTGACGGCAGCGACTTTGACCGTGCCACGGAGCTTGTTGACCACCAATGTTGCCAGGGCTTCGCCCTCGACATCTTCGGAGATAATCAAGAGCGGCTTGCCGGTCTGTACCACTGGCTCAAGGACGGGCAAGAGTTCTTTGAGGTTGCTGATTTTCTTTTCGACAATCAGGATGTATGGGTCTTCGAGCACGGCTTCCATCACGTCGGTTTCGGTGATGAAGTACGGGCTGGAGTAACCCTTGTCAAACTGCATACCCTCGACGACATCAACTTCGGTATCGAGTGTTTTGCTCTCTTCGATGGTGATGACGCCCTCTTTGCCAACGCGTTCCATGGCATCGGCAATTTGCTTGCCGATGGCTGGTTCATTTGCCGAGATGCTGGCAACCTCTTCGATGCTTTTGCGGTCATTGACTGGCACAGAAATTTCTTTAATGGCGGCAACGGCAGATTCGACGGCTTTGTCGATACCGCGCTTGAGTGCCAATGGGTTTGCGCCTGCAACAACGTTACGCAAGCCCTCGCGGACAATCGCTTGACCAAGCACGGTGGCGGTGGTTGTACCGTCGCCCGTGATGTCATTGGTTTTAGAAGCAATTTCGATCAGCAATTTCGCGCCGATGTTCTCGATACGATCCTCGAGTTCGACTTCTTTAGCAACGGTCACGCCGTCTTTGGTGATGGTTGGGCTGCCGAATTTCTTCTCGAGCACCACGTTACGTCCCTTTGGTCCAAGGGTGACTTTGACAGCGTTTGCGACCGCGTTGACACCGCGCTCGAGGGCGCGACGTGCATTTTCATCGAATGTCAGGGTTTTTGCCATGATGTATTGCCTCCATATTTTGAGTGGGGTTGATTTATTGAGGGTTAAAAATTCGAGCCTAAAACTCGAGGTTTAACCAATGACGGCGAGGATGTCACGTTCGGAAAGAATGGTGTAATCCACGCCTTCAACGTTGACTTCGGTGCCACCGTATTTGGCAAAGTACACCACGTCGCCAACCTTGACTTCGACGGCAACTTTGCTGCCGCTATCCAGGGTGCGACCGCTTCCAACGGCGACGACCTTGCCGCGTTGGCTTTTTTCTTTGGCGGTGTCTGGAATGAACAGACCGCCTTTGGTCTTTTGTTCTGACTCTTCGACGACTTCGATCACGATGCGGTCACCCAGGGGCTTTAATGCGTGCTTCGCCATAATTCCTCCTAAAAGAATATTGGTATTGGTTTTGGCAGTCTCGAGTCTCGAGTGCCAATTCGTTCCAGAGTATACGGTGCTTGTCAGCTTTGAGTCAAGCTGCTGCGCAGCAGATGTGAGTGTCATGTGCTCAAGTTAGACGCTCAAGCCCTGCTTATATTCTTGATTTATATTCTTTACTTGAATTCTTTACTTTATGTTGATAAGCTTATAAAATATGAAAAGTACCATCAGCACCAAAGGGCAAGTCACCATCCCCATCGATATTCGTAGCGAACTGGGCGCAAAACCAGGGGATCAAATCGAATTTATCAAACACAACAACGAAATTGTGGTTCGGGTCGCTCGAACAAAAGACAATCCTTTCGATCAATGGATTGGGCGCTTCCCACTGCCTAAAGGTCAAGATGCCGTTACTTGGGTACGAGAACTTCGGGACGCAGAGTGAGAACTGCCATTGATACCAACATCATTTTGGCAGTTTGGAACAATGAACCTAACGCCGCACAACTTTCACAAGAATTACAAAATGCCAGACAGCAAGGAGGATTGGTGGTTTGTGGTGCTGTTTTCGCAGAATTGCTGGCGCATCCTGGCATGAGTCCAACGCTGCTCGAGAAAACATTGACCCAGGCAGACATTGACATTGATTTTATGACAAGCAAATCCATTTGGAGCGGAGCAGGAAAAGCTTTTTCTGAATATGTTGATCGTCGCAAAAATGCTCAAACTGGACTTACCAAACAACTCCTGACCGATTTCATCATTGGCGCACATGCCAGCGAACGGGCAGATCAACTTCTGACCCTTGATCCAAAACGCTACGCTCAAGGATTCTCGAGTCTCAAGTTAATCCCTTAAAATTTATTCCCAAGCGGGGTTCAGTCTCCCCTTTTCGTCCCTCGAGTACGGCGTCCAAGCCAGCGCAAAGAGTTGCAAGCTGATATCGGTGGCTTTTGGTTTGACAGAGATTTGCTCGAGTTGTTCGTTTACGTCCACGCCATTCACCGCATCCAGTTCGGCTTGCAGTTGCGCTTGAAGCTCATTCAACTGCGCTTGCACGGCTTCAACCGTATCGGCTGCTCGAGACACGTCCTGACCCTCGCGGTAGGCTTTACCCGCCGTTTTCATGGCACTGGCGGCTTTGGAAACCACGTTGGTTTTTCGACCACCGCCAAACAACGCGCCCAGAATGCCCATGCCAACGTTCACCACCGTCTCGAGTTGGGCTTGCTTGGCTTGCGCAGCCTGGGTGTCCTGCGCGGCTTGGGCTTTACGAACGCGTTCCTCGAGCGTGTTGAATTTATTCTGGTAACTGGCTTTGATCTGTTCGGCTTGAGCGTCACGCAATTCTCGAGCGGTGGTTTGAAGCCGAATCCGAAAATCTTGCTCGGTTTCGTCTGGGTTTGAAAACACCTCGAGTTTGCTCGAGTAGAGCAGTGTCAAGGCTTGATTGCCTTGCAACCATTTGTTGAAGTCTTTGCTCCATTTGTCGAAGTTTTTCGCATTTCCCGCCGAAGTTGGCGCGTCCGCAAAATCTGCGCCGTCCATTGGATCATTCAGCAAAGAATTCACATCAATCTCGAGTTTGGTGGCTTCATCCCAGGTGACTGGCACGGGATTGTCCGTGATTTCTGCCAGAAGTTGCACGGTTTTGCTCGAGTCAATCTTGTACTTGGTGCTGGCGTACCGCACATCTGCCGCACCGAGCGCCATTGGGTAGTAAATCACGCCTGCTTCGGCACTGGCAGGAATGAAAAATTGTTTAACCTGCGGGGGTAAAACGGGACGACTCGAGGTGGCGGGTTTGGCGACTGGTGATGTTGAAACCGTAGCTGCATCTGCCCCTACAATTGCGCCTGCCTTTTTCGCTGACATCAGCACTTTGATCTGATCGTTGGTCATCGGACCCGCCAAGTAACTCATTGTCCAACGGGTTTGAAAGGTGATCGGACCCGATTCGTGAACGTTGTGCATCAAAAACACGCGCTTCCCGAGGCTCGAGAGGGTGCGGTTGAGGTCGCCACTCGCGCCAGTGCCTTGTAATGCCTCGAGCACGCGGGCTTTGTCGTTGTCGGTTTGTAAACGTCCGACAAACCACGTGCCAGCGTTCGAGAGTCCTTTGTAATCCAGATCGACTGGGTTTTGGGTGCTCAAGACCAGTCCCAGCCCGAAGGCTCGAGCCTGCTTTAAAAGCGTCAGCATCGGGGTTTTGCTGGGCGGGTTGCCATTTGGCGGGAAGAAACCGAAGATTTCATCCATGTAGAGCACGGCGCGGAGGCTCGAAGTTCCTGGTTGTGAGCGCATCCAGCCGAGCATCTGGTTTAAAAGTTGGGTGACAAAAAACATCCGTTCGGCGTCGCCAAGATGCGCGATGCTGAAGACGGTGCAACGCGGTTTGCCTGTGGCGGTGAAAAGCATGTTCTTGATCTCGAACGGTTCGCCCTCCATCCAACTCGAGAATCCTGGGCTGGCGAGCAAATTATTCAGGTTCATGGCGAGTTCAAAGCGGTCTTTGCTGGGGTAAAAACTTTCGATATCCATGACGCCAATTTTTTGAAATGGCGGTTGTTGAATCGAGGCGATCATGCCGCCCAAATCCAGGTTCTTGCCGGCATTCCAGGAACTCGAGATGATGTTCGAGACCAGAATGTGCTCTCTGGAGCGGATTGGGTCCGCGTCAATGCCGAGCAGCCCGAGCAAGCCCGTGACGGTGGTTTGAATTCGTTCTCGGAGCGCGTCAGAGTCAGACATGACGGCTGGTTCTGGCACGTCGAACGAACGCAGGACCGAAACTTGCAATCCGGCGCTCGAGCCTGGGGTGTAAATCGAGAAATCAATGCTGTCACGCATTTTCTTGATGCGGCTGGCATCCTGACCCCAATCGGCTAAACCTTTTTTCCAGAATTCGGCTTGTTGTGCCGCGAATGCGTCAGGGTCAAGGTTTTGACGGTTTGCTTCCTCGAGGTTGACCCAAGGACGAAATTCTTCTTTGGAAAGGTCTGGAAAACCTAAGAGCAAATTACTCAGGTCGCCTTTTGGATCAATGGCGATCACAGGAATGTTATCGACCAGCGCTTCCTCAAGAAGCCCAATGCCCAAACCTGTCTTGCCCGAACCGGTCATGCCGATAATCACGGCGTGGGTGGTCAAATCTTTGGAGTCGTACAAAATCAGGTCGTCGGTTAATTTCCCGCCAACGGTGTCAAATTTTTTGCCCAAGTAAAACGCGCCCAGTTTCTCAAAATCCTGCATGTTGCCTCCAAAAGTTTGCGTCAGACAATGATACCAGTTGGTGGCTAGAGCGGGTACAAAATCAAAAAGCTCGAGCCTTCAAACTCGAGCTTCAATGCGAGCACAGAGGTTACACCACTTTCAAATTTGCAAAGTCCACGGTTTTATCGCCTGCCGGATACTCGAGTTTCATGGCTTCGAGCGCGTCCACGATAATGCTGGCGATCACGTAATTGCGGTACCAGCGTTTGTCACCTGGAATCACATGCCAGGGCGCTTCGTCGATGCTGGTGGCGGCAATCGCTTCCTGGTACACGCGCATGTAATCGTCCCAAGATTTGCGTTCAACAAGGTCGCCTGGATTGAACTTCCAGCGTTTTGTCGGGTCGTCGATGCGTTCTTGCAGTTGAATCGCTTGCTCCTCTAAGCTGATGCGCAGGTGCAATTTAACAATGGTCGTGCCGTTCTCAACCAGCATTTGCTCGAAGTTGCGAATCTGAGCGAAGCGTTTTTCGGCGGTTTTGTCATCCACCCAACCATGAACCCGAGTGATGAGCACGTCTTCGTAATGCGAGCGGTTGAAGATGCCAACAATCCCTTTTGGCGGGCAGGCGTTGTGAATGCGCCACAGGTAATCGTGGCTCAGCTCGAGCGAGTTGGGGGCTTTGTAATAGGTGACTTGCACACCGTTTGGGTTGAGGCTGTCAAAAACATTGCCAACCAGGCTGTCTTTGCCAGAACCATCCATCGCCTGAATGACCACCAGCAGGGCATGGTTGCGCGAGGCAAACAACAAATTTTGCAGCTTTGCCATTTTTTCTTTGAGGTCAGCGGTTTTGGCTTCGCATTCAGCTCGAGTCTCAGCGCTAAACTTTCCAGTGTCGTCTGGTTTGATGCTCGAGATTTTGAATTTCTGACCAGGTTTGACCACGTACTTGTCCATGAAATGCTCCTGTGAGACTCGAGATTTACTTGAAATAACCGTTGAAGTAGGCAAAAGCAGCACCAGCGGCGATCAACAACACGATGCGTCCAATCCAAGTGCCGATCAGCCACTGCAAGAAAATATAGGCGGTCAGCAATACAGTGCCGTACAGTCCACCCAGAATTGCGTACTGCGAAAAAGCACCCAGCACCCTGAAATAGCCCGCAATAAACAACGCGCCCAAAATCGCGTATGGAATCCAAGCCCAATCCCAGACGCTCGAGGTGCTGGTGGCGGCTTGGACGGGTGTGTTTGGGTTGTAATTGGCGGGTGGGTTGCCTTGAAAGACTGGGGTGTTTGGATTGTTGACGGGCGGCGCAGCATTGCCCGGCAACCAAGTGTTTGGTGGGGTTTGAGGCATGGTTTGGGTGCGGTTGTTCGAGACTTGCTGGGTTTTTTGATAACTTGGCGCATTGCCAGCTTTTCCGCCCACCGCCTTCTCGAGTTCGGACAAAAATTGATCGGCGCTTTGTGGACGCTCGTCAATTTTCATCGCCATCGCTCGGGTCAAAACATCCGACATGCCTTTGGAGACTTTGGGATTGACCTCTCGAGCGGAGGGTTGCTTGGTTCCTGCCGCACGGTCTGTTGCCGCCACCGGAACGTTTCCGGTCAGGGCGTTGTACAGTGTGCCAGCCAAGGCGTAAATGTCGGTGTACGGTCCGCGTTTGGCTTCACTGGCGTACTGCTCGAGCGGGGCATAGCCTGGGGTCACCAGCACATCTTGTTTGCCCGGGGTTTTCATGGATCGCGCCGAACCGAAATCAATCAAGACTGCGCCCCTGGCAACCATCATGATGTTGTCGGGCTTGATGTCGCGGTGCAACAAACCGGCTTTGTGAACGTCATCCAGGGCGGTGATGACCTGGCGGGCAATCTCGATGACCTCGGATTCCGGCAGCGTGCCACGGTCTTCGACGACTTTGGAGAGCACTTTGCCCTCGAGAAATTCCATCGCGTAATATGAGGTTTCATTCTCGGCGAAGACATCGTAAACCCGCACAATGTTGGGGTTCGGGTTCGTGACCGTCAGTTGCGCCACAAGGCGTGCCTCATCGGCAAAACTGGCTCGGGTGTCGGAAAATTCTTGAGGCTGCATTGTGACCGGCGATTTGAGGCTCGTGCCAGACCGTGATGCCCCCTGCGGGAAATATTCTTTGACCACCAGCGGAATTCCGAGCGCGACGCTGAACGCCTTGTAGGTGATGCCAAAACCGCCCTGACCCAGGGCTTTCTCGAGTTTGTATTTGCCATTTTGCAGCATGGTTCCGGCTGGAAGTGCCGATGGAAATTTTGCACCGCTCAAATTCGCACCGCAAGTTTTGCAGGTTGTTGCGTTGTCGTCGTTTTCGGTGGCGCAGTACGGACAAACAATCATTCACTCACTCCTGGCTTTGGGACGCTGGGGTCATTATGACATTTACAGGGGCTGGCGTTCCTGATACTCGAGCACCATTGCCGTGGCATTGTCGCTCGAGCCGTTCTCCAGGGCTTGACGCACCAGATGGTCGGCGAGGTCTTGGGTGCTCTGGTCGGCTTGAATGGCTTGCTCAAATTCGGCGGGCAGGTACGCGCCCCAAACGCCGTCGGTCACCAGAATCAAACGGTCGTTTGGTTGCATGTTGACCTCGTGAGCGTCAACGTATTCTGCGCCCATGTCTCGAGACGAACCGAGCGCCCGCATGACTTTGTTGGAATCGGGATGGTTGTGCGCGGCTTCGGGCGTGATGACCCCCATTTTGACCAGCATGGCAACCATCGAATGGTCGTCCGAAATTTGTTGCACGGGTTCGGCGCGACTGGCGCGAACCAAATAGGCTCGAGTGTCGCCGACGTGTGAGAGCACCACCCTGTTGCCATCGGCGATCACGCCCGTGAATGTGCAACCGCCAGACTTGCCCTCGAGCGCCTCGAGCACCTTACGGTTGGCTTCGATGGTGGCATTTTTGGCTATCGATATACTTGCTTCGAGCATGTCAAACTCGAGAAAGGCGTGAACGGCGGCTTGCGACGCCGCCTCACCCTTTGCCATGCCGCCCATGCCGTCCGAAACGCAGGCGAGCAGCAAGCCACCGCGTCCGGCATCGCCGAGTTGCAAGACGTTTCGGTAACCGGCGGCGTCTTCGTTGACGCTGCGGTCGGGGTTCAAACCGACGCTCGAGGCGAGTCCGACTTGCCAGGAGGCTCGGGCTTCAAAGTTCTGATTTAAGCGCGTGACCAAGTCGAGCGCTTCCCCTGCCGAGGCTCGGGTGTCTGGGGCTGCCAGCATGTTGGTGAAGACTTGCGGCGCACCTGGGGTGGTTGGGAAGTCTTGCACCAGTTCGCCCTCGGTCAGGGCGCGACCCATCAGGGTGTGATAGAGCAACGCACCGAGGCTGTAAACGCCCTCTGTGCCGTTGACACTCAAGCCTGCGGCACGTTCGGGCGCACCGTAGCGCGGGGCTTCGGCGGGAGGCGTGTCGCCGATGCGCTGGACTCTAGGAAGGCGCAGCAAGCGCGTCGGAGACAGCAAAATGTCTCTGGGGTCAAGTCCGGTAAGACTAAAACCCCTGGCAAAAACGTAACGGTTAAAGCGTGCCAGATCGACAATCGCACTGACCGCCGCTCGTTTGTCAGCCTCGAGAATCGCACTTTCCAGCGTTCGACCCTCGGGTTTTGGGTGCGCGATCAGGGTCGTGCCGTCTCGTTGCACAGTGTCGATCAAGCCTGGCAACATCGGGTGCGGATAGAGGGTACGGGTCAATTCCGCGCCGCTCTTGTACGAGACAATCATGACCTCAGTGCCGTCGGGCGCGGTGGCAAACGTGCGTCCAAAAGCGTCGTGATCCAAAATTTTGTACTCGCCGCGCTCGAGGTGAATGGTTGACGCGTCGCTCAGGGTTTGGGTGTTTAAGCTGGTTGGCGCGGCATCTTCGGACAGCAGCACCTCATCCTCTAGATAACCCGCGTCGGAACTGGTGTCTTTTTCGGTCAGTCTTGCAGGTGGGGAAGCGTCATCATCGGGGATGAAAACCCCATCTTCGGTTTCCAGGTTGTGGGGCGTGTCACGAACTTCGAGTTCGGTTTTCTCGAGCGGGTCTGGAATGTCTTCAAAGTGTGGTTCGATAGAGTGTGGTTCGATAGAGTGTGGTTCGATCAAAGCGCCCGTCATGACCTCGGAGTTTGAGGAGTCTGCCGTCACCTTGTTCGAGTTTGTCTCAGGATTTGGGTTCTCGCCGCTTGAATCGGTAAACGGTTTTTCTTGAGCAGGTTCGGCTTGAGGCTCTGGTTTCACAACAACCTCCGCCGAAGTCGGGTCTTCGACGGGTGTCGGTTCTGTTTTTGCTTCACCGTTGTCCACGGCTGTTCCTTCTGGCGCAAGGCTCGGGTTTATCGACTCGAGGTCGTCTGCGGGTATCGTTTGACCAGGGTCTTTTGGCGGTTGCGGCTCGAGTTGTGCATCGTGTTGCTTCTTATTTCGGTCGTTCACGCCTCGGCGGATTCGGTGTACAAGAATTTGGTGTTCCCAAACGCAACCTCGTCACCGTCGTTCAAGATCTCTGGTTGCGCAATTCTTGGACCGTAGGCGGTTTGACCCACGCGCTTGAGGTAGACGCCGTTGGTCGATCCCAGATCGCGCACCACCCATTTGCCGTTCTCGAGCGCAAATTCGGCGTGGCGACGCGAAATGTGCGCCTCGCCTTTCATGCCTGAAAGGTCAATGTCAACGGGTCCGGTCGAGCTGTCAAACCGTCCGACGCTGACCCGTTCACCGACCAGTGGGAAGGTTTCGGTGGTGCTTGCGCCGTAATCGCGTGGCACAAGGCGAGCGCTTTTGATTCCGCCACCAACCACGGTTGGCGCACTGACGACAGATGTACTGACCACAGGCGCTGGCGCGAGCGGTTCTTCGATCAACGTGTTGTGTGGGTTGACCGCCTCGGCAGAAATATTTGGCATCGCTTCGGCAAGCACTGGCGCAACGACTTCAGGGATGGGTACAGCCGCCTCAATGACTGGTGTAACCGTTTGGGCAACAACTGGCGCGACCAATGCCTCTTCGACCACCATTTGGGCGAGATCGACGGGCGCAGTTCCAATCGGTGCTGCAACAACTGGCGCTGCACCAACTGGTACAGCAGCAACGGCGGCACTCGAGGCTGGCGCACTGAGTTCAACGCCGCAGCCTTCACAAAATTTCGTACCTTCAGGATTTTCGGTTCCGCAAACGTGGCAGACAGTCATTTTTACTCCTTGATTGGTCTCTCTCGAGACGGGGAATTTTACGCATTGTACGGGTTTATGTCATTTTTTTCAGGAATGTTACGCGCCTGTCAATTTGCGAATCTCTTCATCCGATGGCAAGCCACCGCTCGGTGCGCCACCATCGTTTGGACCGCCAACCTTGATGGTCTGGGTTTTCGCACCCATCTTGATGGTTTTCGCCGTGCCACTCGAGATGCCCTTGGTTTGCTCGAGTTCGGCTTTGGCTTGATCGAGGGCTACCGTCATGGCGGAGTTGCCCAAGCGCACCGTCATTTGACGGGCAATCTCGATGGTTTTGGCAGCCTGTCCAGGGTTGGACTGTGCCTCTTGCGCCGCCTGCTTGACCAGACCCTCGAGGTTACGTTGCTGGACGTAACCCATGACTTCTGGGTTGACGGCAGCCGTTTGGTTTTCGTCGAAGGTAAACTCGACGACCACATCGGTTGGTGGGATTTCACCGCGAACACCCTCGCCCGGCACGTCAAAGGTCAAACCAATTTGGGCAATGCGCACCTTGGCTGGCGGGCGCGGCGGCAGGGTCAACTCGAGCAGGAACGCGGTTTGGGTGCTGGCTTCCAGGTTGCCCGCTTTGGCTTTCGCACCGCCCTCGAAGCGTGCCAGGTCAATTTCGGCAAGAAACGGGTAGACCCGCGTCACACGGTCCAAAGTCACGCCCTTCACACCGCGAAGCGTGAACTCGAGGTTGGTGATGACCTCGGAGGCGGCACGGCGAAATTCGTCGCCCAACACCGTGGGCAAATCGGACGCCAGAACGCTGGCTGGTGGGCTGGCGTTTTTTGCCACCACGTGAATCACGCGACCGCCCGTGCGATCCGAGATTTCGCCCATCAGGTCCTCGTTGAATTCGTCGCCCACGCCCAGAGACGTGATCGTGATGCCCTGCGCGACATAGGTTCCGGTCACGGCGCGGCAGGCGTCCTCGTCAAAGGTTGCGCCGTCGGTCAGGAGCATCATGCGTTTGTTCTTCGAGCCGCTGGCGACATTGGTCAGCGCCTCGAGCATCCCAAGACCCATCATCGTGCCGCCCGAGTGCTTGCGCAGCGCGTCAACCGCCTGCGCCAGACGACCACGGTCCGAGGTCAGGTTGGTCAGGGTGCTGGCGTCATCGTCAAATTGCACGATTGCGATTTGATCGCTCGAGGTCAGGTCAGAGCTTTGCACCAAACTGGTCAGCGCCTGCGTCACAAGCTCGAGTTTGTTTTTTCCACCCTCCACTTTTTCACGCATCGACCCAGAAGTGTCCACCACGAAGGTTAACGCCAGTGGCGCTCGGGTGGTGATTTGCGGCGTGAGTTGCGCCAACAAAAAGAGTTTTTGCGTTTCCGTGCTGCCCTCGGGCGAGGCACGCAAAAACCCGCGATGCGGGGTGAGATTGACTTGAATCATGAAGCCTCCTTGAATCTAGGAACAGTCTACCAATCTTGGCACTGGAATGCTCGAGAATGCCTGCTCGAGACCTCCTGGTGATACGACTTCAACAGTCTACAAGTTCCCAAGGAATTTGTAAGATTCTGCGAACGTCTCGGGTATTTCTCGAGAAGCTGCAATCACAGCCCGAACTTGCCAAGACCAAAGATTTTGACTGGTATCAGGCATACATTGGCGGCTGGTGAATTCATATTTTGACGGCTTAAACGTTTTCAGGAGTCTCAATTTCCAGTGACTTCAAACCCAGCAGATGCCCGAGGCAAGCGAACGATCACGCACGAACCCTTGCCAATTTCGCTCTCGATCCAGATGCGTCCACCGTGCGCCGTGGCGATGGCGCGGGCAATCGGCAGACCGAGTCCTGTACCGTTCGTGTCGTTGCCCCTCGCCGATTTGGCACGGTAGAAACGCTCGAACACCCGCTCGAGTTCTGAATCCGCAATACCAACCCCAGAATCCCGAACCCGCAACTCGAGTTGATCGCCAACGTTGCTGGCGCTGACCTCGACACGACCTGGCGCGGGTGTGTACTTGCAGGCGTTGTCAATCAAAAGCACCACCAGTTGCTTGAGCCGGTCCGCATGTCCCAAAACCCGACCTGAGGCTGTGATGTTCAAGGTCAGGCTGTGATCGTGTGCCAGTGAACGCGATTCTTCAATGCTCGAGCGGACCACCTGCGCGAAATCGAGAGAGGTGTAGGTATCGATTTGAAATGAACCGTTGCGGGCAAGGTGCAACAGGTCAGACACCAATCTGGACAGGCGTTCGGTTTCCGCTTTGGCTTCGACCAACGCGGTTTCGCGTTCAGGCAAATCCAGGTCAGGATATTTCAGGATCAGGTCAATGTTGCCTTGAATCAACATCAGTGGTGTTCGCAATTCGTGCGAGGCATCTGCCACAAAACGTTTTTGCGCGTCGTTCAAGGTACGCAGTTCCTCGAGACGCGCCGCAAGCTCGAGATTGACCTCAGCCAGTGACCGCTCGGCTTGAATGGCACGTGCAGCCGTAAGACGTGCCTCGAGATCATCCATCACCATAGCGGCAAGATCATTGATGGTTTCACGCTGTGATTTGGTCAAATCTGGACGGGGCTTAAAGTCGTACATGCACAAGGTTCCAATGTTGTGACCCTCGGAGGTTCGCAAAGAAGCGCCCGCATAGAAACGCACGCCAAGTTGGAGCACCACAGGGTTGTCTTTAAAACGTTGATCTTTGAGCGCGTCTGGCACAACCATGACGTCATTGGTCAGAATCGTGTGACCACAAAAAGACAGGGCACGGGTGTTTTCGCGCAAGTCTATTCCAATGCAGGCTTTGAACCATTGGCGGTCACGGTCAACAAAGCTCACCATGGCAATCGGGACTTCAAAAAGCCGCGCCACCAGATTGACCACACGTTCAAACGCCACCTCGCTTGGCGTGTCGAGGACGCTATAGCGCTCGAGATTCGCCAATCTTTGAACTTCAAACTCGGGGATGGAAGGTGCGATCATTTGAATTGAATAATACGCCCAGTTTTGGGATAGAGCAATCAATAGGGTCACTTTCACGAAAATTGGAAACGACGAATTTTAAAGTTTTTTCGATGGTCAGTAGATCAGCATCGCATCGCCCAAGCTGTAAAAACGGTAATCGTGCTCGAGCGCCACTTTGTAGGCTTGGGTCATGGTTTCAAAGCCTGCAAATGCCGCCACCAGCATTAACAGCGTGCTTTTGGGCAGGTGAAAATTGGTGATCAGCGCGTCAACGACTTTAAATTGGTACGGCGGACGAATGAAAATGCTTGTCTCCCCAGTCCCAGGCTCGAGCATTCCACCATTGACGCCTTGAACCCAGGCACTCTCGAGGGTGCGCACCGAAGTCGTTCCCACCGCAACCACGCGCCGACGCTCGAGTTTGGCGCGGTTGACCGCCAGGGCGGTTTCACTGGGAATTTCAAAAACCTCGGCGTGCATGACGTGATCTTCAATGCTCGAGTTGACGGGTTTGAAGGTTCCAGCGCCGACGTGAAGCGTGACAGGCATGATTTCCACGCCCATGCTGTTGAGTTCCTCGAGCAGGTTTTGGGTGAAATGCAAGCCTGCCGTTGGCGCGGCAACGCTGCCAGGTTCGCTGCCGTAGACGGTCTGATAACGCTCGCCGATGTTCGGGTTTTGAATGTAGGGCGGTATTGGCAGTGCACCCAAGGTCGCCAGATGCACACGAATGTCGGCATTGAATTTTAGCACCCGAGCGCCGTCGTCAAGTACCTCGAGCACGGTAGCCTGAACTGGTCCAAAGTCAACCATCCCGCCGATCTGGACGCGCTTGGCAGGTTTCAAGTAGGCACTCCAAACGCAGTACTCGAGTTCGCGCAGCAACAAAACCTCGAGCTTGCCGCCAGAAGATTTTTTTGCCTCAAGCCTTGCCGGTATCACTCGGGTTCGGTTCAAGATCAGCACATCGCCAGACCTAAAATAATCGGCAATGTCCCTGAAGATCTTGTGCTCGAACTCGAGATTGTGTTTTCGCCCAACCAGCAATTTGCTGGTATCTCGAGGCTCCAGTCCAAACTGCGCAATGCGCGATTCGGGCAAGAAAAAATCGTAATCCAAAAGCTCAAAACCGTTCATTGCCGCCAGACTTTAACTGATCAAAGACTCGAGCGGCGTGCCCTCCGCCACCGTCTCGAGCGACTCGCCGTTGTTGCGTTCCCGAAGCGGCATGAACGCGCCCTCAATGTCGGGTAGGTGCGTGAACTTGTCCACGCCGTCGATCAATTTCTGGGCGGTGGTTTCTTTGAAACCAATCACCTCGACGCGTTTGCCGCGTTCCATCATGACCTCGAGAATGTCCAGAAAGTCACCGTCGCCACTGCCGAGCACGATCACGTCCAGGTGATCGACCAGACGCACGATGTCGGCGCACATGCCCATGTCCCAATTGCCCTCCCAGATCGTTTTGCCGCTTTCGGTGGTGTGGTGCACGTGAAGCGTCATGCGTTTGACCTTGTAACCCAGCGTTGAAAGCTTGTAAATGAATGGCCAGGCGCTGGTGTCGCCCTCACGTTCGACGACGTAGGAGATGGCACGGAGCAACTCACGGTTTTCACCCACACCGTAACGCAGCAAACTCTCGAAATTGACGGTTCGCTGATAGTAATCTCGAGCCGAGTGGTACAAATTTTGCGTGTCAATAAACACGCCCACGTTTGGGCGAATACGCATGAGTTGTGACATTGTTCCTCCAAATTTGTAAATCTAAAAACCAGAATGCGAAAATTGATGCCAGAAAACGATTTGCGAAAAACCCCCGAGACAAAAAGAATCAGACTCGAGTTAACCCGAGTCTATCAGGTTTTGCAGCCCAATGACTAAAACGCGCTTTTGACGTGGCGCAAGGCATACGCCCCGAGTGCGGCAAACACCAGCAACCAAATGCTGTACTGAATGATTGGCGTGCTGGCTCGAGAGGCTTCCTGGTCGAAGCGAAACTCGTAGGTGTTGGTTTGCAAGTCTTGGATATTGGCAACGTTGGCGTAATTTTTGCCGTTTTTCGAGTAGCGCACAGTCACGTGAACCACGTCGCTGAGCGGTTTGATGGTCGCCTGAAGTTTGGGATCACCAATTTTGCCCAACTCCAACTGTTGCGCCTCAGCGTCTTGCGCTCCATCAATAATCACACTCAACACTGCACCTTCAAGCCCTTGGGCTTCGGTCACGTTGGCGGTGATGGTCGTCTCCTGCCCAGCTTTGAGCGGACCCGACGTGGTCAAGGTGACTTTGGCAGCCAAAGCTGGAATCAGGTTCAGTGCCAGAATGGTTAAAAGAGTGTAAAAAGCCTTCATGCCGTCATTCTAACCCTCAAACGCGCCAAAACTCGAGGGATGAAACCAACACTCGAGAAAAATCATAAAAACGCTTATTCTGGATCATGCTCTGTTCGTTTCAGGAAGCCATTCAAATGCCCGTTCAATTGGTCGGTGCAGAAATCAAAAAACTTGCGGCTGCCAACACGGTTGGTTTTGTGTTTACGGCTCGAGCCGAGGAACAGTTTTACTTGACCAACAACTTGCCTGAACAACTCGGTAGCCTGTTTGCGGGCATCAACCCGCGCAGGTTGGACGAGGATGTGCTCGAGTTGCAAGCCAGGAAAGCGGTCAGGCTGATGCTCGATTCGTACATGCTCGAAGATTTTATTGCGCAGTCTTACCTTGCCATGAAAAATTCAAAACTCGAGGGCGGGCAGATGATCTTGCGCCGCCCAGATTCCAAAATGTTCGAGGCAGCCAATGACAAACGCGGCGCGTTGATCGCCTTGAAACGCGTTTGGTCGAACGATTGGGCGTTTGACGCCGTGATCAAACGCCTGGATGCCAAGGGCAAGGTCGGGATTGATGCCAGGGCGACTTATATTCTTGCCAAAATTTGACATCGGGTTGACCCGACGTTGCAAGCTGATTCCAGGAGGAAGACATGAGATCAGAATCCAACCACAAGCTCGAGCAATTGCATTTTGAGGCTAAGATCGAGCGTTTGTTGCGAGAGAAAGATCAAGATTATCAAAGCTGGACTGAACTCGAGCGGCTGACCGAACGAATTTTGAAACTTCGATTTTGGGGCGTGCAACTCGAGGTCAGGCGTTGGGTGGCGCAATGAACACCACAATTCAAATGGTCAGCAAAGCCGAATTCGATCAATTGCAACAAGAATACTCGGCAGCGCTCGAGAATCCAGAAACGTGCGAGATTTTCGTGGCAATGTGTGGCTCGAGCGAAATTGCCCAAGCTTTTGCCAACCCAAAAGGCGTTGGCATGGCTACCTTTGCCAAACTGGTGAAATTGCCCGTGACCACCGTGCGACACTGGATCGAAATGGGTTTGGTCAGCCCAATGCAATTGTTTGGCAAATTCAAATTCATGGCGTTTAACGTGCCCCAAATTGAAAGCGTTCGGCAGTGGCGCGATCTTGGCTTGTCGCTCGAGGAAATCGTGATTCGTCGGCAGAATTTGGGCGAGGGCGTGCTCTTAAAAGATGTCATGGTGAATCCAATCGAATCGCTGGGTGAATCGTCTGAGCAACCGGTCATTCAGGTGATGCACGCCCAAAATCCAGAACAACGCGCCAAATCCAGGCAAGAATTTGAAGAACGCCGCCAGCGCGGCAAACATGGCATTGTGATCGAAAGCTTCGATCACGGCGCACAAATCCCAGGCATTCAAACCGATTACAAAATACTTCAGATCGAGCTTCAACTCGAGTACGGCAGTGCGATTCAAAAACTCGAGGCGAAGAAACTCGAGCTTGAAAAACGGATCACTCGAGCCAAGCGCATTGAAGAAAAACTGAAACATAAACCCAAGTCCTGACACGAAGCGGTTAAACTGAACCGTGATTCGACTGATCTTGATTGACATTGACGGGACGCTAATCGGCGAGGACGCCACCATTCACCCGAGCACCTATCCAGCCTTGGAGCGTGCCAGAAAGGCTGGAATCCATTTGGGCATCGCCACTGGTCGCCCTGGTTTTGGCGTGGCGCTCGAGTTTGCGCGGGTGGTGTCCGAGTTTGATTTGCACATTTTTAATTCTGGCGCGACCATTTCCAAGCCTGGACAGAAAGCCGTTTTTACTGCCGATTTACCTCGCAGCGCTTACCTAGAATTGGTTGCCATTTCGCGCCGCGAAGCCGTGCCGCTCGAGGTATACACCGAAGACGAGTTTTACCTCGAGCGCGAAGATGCGCTGGTCAAACATCACAGTAAACATTTGCACTGGACGCCCAAACACACCGACTTGCTGGCGCTCGAGGGGCATATCGTGCGGGTTCAGTGGGTGGTGCACGAGAGCGTCTGGGAGAAATTTCATGCGCTGACCAAAGTCCTGCCCAACCTCGAGATCAGTCCCGCGACCGCGCCGTGGTCGCCTGGGACAGTCTTTGCCAGCATTACCAAAGCTGGCTCGAGCAAGCTGGGTGCGGCGAAATGGTTGGCAAAGCATTACGGTTGCAATTTAGAGAATGTGATGATGGTTGGCGACGCGGACAACGATGTCGAATTGATTGCGGGCGCGGGTTTTGGCGTGGCGATGGGCAATGGGTCGGTGAATGCCAAAGCGGTGGCGAAAAAAATCGTGGCGAACGTCGATGACGGCGGTCTGGCACAGGCAATTGATCTGGCATTGCAAACCCTGTAATTCGAGCATCAGTGCGAGACACTCCAAAATCACTTGAGAAGTTTTGGGACTTCTTTGATCCAGCGTTTGAGTCCGTCACCGACAGCCCACTGCGCCATGATGACAGCCTCATTTGGTTTCAAGACGAAACTCGAGATTTTACCGACGCTGGGTTTGCCGCCCCAGACTTTGTAAAGCTCGAGCGTTCCAGGTTTCAAAATCGCCATCAGGTCTTTGTTTGGTGAAAACAACCAATCTTTGGCAGTCACTTGGTACGGAATTTCGGGATCAAATGCACCAACCACGGCTTGTAACGTTTCTGGAAGAACGTCCACGGTGACGTACTGCTCGAGTGACGAATTTAATCCTGCCCGAATCATCCAACCGCCGGTGCGACGAACCACACCCCAATTGTCATCTTCAGGTTTTTTCTGGTCGGCGATTTTGGCGCTGTCTGCTTCAGAAAGTGCGTTGATGCCGTCAAGCCAGGCACTGTTGTGAGCGTCGCTGGCTTCTTGCCCAAAACTCGAGAGTTTGATGTTTTCGGGTGTGAACGTGACCGTGAACGGTTTTTGATCGCCTGGGTTAAATTGCAATTGCGAGAATTCGTTGACCTCGAGCGCGTTGTAAGCGCCGTAATGGCTGCATGGTTTTAAAGCTCGAGCACGTTTTTCGTGCGAGACATACTTCGCGCCGACGTACAAAATGGTCTCTGCATACTTAAAGTTTCCGTCGTATTCTGCTTCGGAGCAGTTCACCTCGGGCGCGTGAGTCAAGTCTTTCAAGCCTGGTTTTGAAACTGGGTGCGCGAAAATCACGTCGATACCACCCGCGCCGATGGTTTCTCGAGCCACGCCAACACGCCACCAGCCGTCGTCCCGAGCCACCAGAATGCCTGGGGCTTGGGCTTGAAGTTTTGCGCCAACGTCGTTGGCGTTGCTGGGTGCAATCCAGAGCGTGCGGTAACCCGAGCGTCCTGTTTTTGGGTTGTCTTGGCGCAAACCGAGCAGCAAGCCAGACATGGTGGGTTGGGTGTTCTGAGCGATGGCGGCAAGGAGTGCGCTCGAAATAAAGAGGACTGCCACGAGGTCGCGTTTTTTCATGGGTTTTAGTTTAAAGCCCAAACTTGATTTTGAACTTAGGCACTGATTTTGTTCGTTCAAAATAAAAAATTGAAAGCTCGAGCCAAAGTTGCAATTTTGCGACAACTTGGAAACCGTATTTTTCGTAAACTGAATGTATGAGCCTACCCAAACGCAGTGAAGTCCCAAAAGAAAAAACCTGGAGCGTCGAAACCGTCTTTGCCAACCCAACCGAGTGGCGACAGGCGCTCGAGTCCCTGCCCGCTTCGGCAGGCGAAATTGGCAAGTACGCGGGCAGGTTAAACGAATCTGGCACGATTTTATTTGAGGCTCTAGAGCTTCGTGACCGCATCATGATGGAGGCGTACAAGATCAGCATGTACGCCAGTTTGCTGGCATCAATCGAAGGCACGAACACCATTTACTCGAGCATGAATGCCGAGATGGCTTCGGCGGGGGCGCAATTGTCTGGGGCGGCGGCATTTTTTGGTCCAGAATTAATTGCATTTGACGACGCGAAACTCGAGCAATTCATGCGGGACGAACCCAAGCTTGAAATCTATAAGCACTATTTTGACGAGTTGCGTTCCCAGGGCAAGCATGTGCGCAGCTTTGAGGTCGAAACGCTGCTGGCGCAAGCCAGCGATCCGCTTGGGGCGGTGCATGGCATCTCAAGCGCGGTGAACGATGCCGACATGAAATTCAAAAGCATTGTGCAGGGTGGGCAAGAAGTTGAGGTCTCTCACTCAAGCGTTGGCGAGTATCTGTCGGACACCAACGCCGATTTGCGCCGTGCGGCGTTTGAAGCCTACGCTGACGGTCATCTGGCGTTTCAGAACACGCTGGCGGCAACGTTACAGGGCAGCGTCAAAAGTTATGTTTTCAGGGCGCGAGCCAGAAATTACGGCTCGAGTTTGGAAATGAGCCTGGCACGAAACCACATTCCATTGCGTGTCTATGAAAACCTGCTCAAGACGTTTGAAGAATACCAGCCCGTCTGGCACAAGTATTGGCGGCTTCGCAAACAAGCCATGAACGGGGAATTGCGTACCAGCGATGTGCCGATTTACGAATCTCCCGCGCCGCTCGTGCCAAGCACCAAAGTCACGTTTTTGGAAGCTTCGCATTTGATCATTAAAGGCATGGAACCGCTCGGCGCAGAGTACACCGATCCGATGCGCAAGGGTTTGCTCGAGCAACGCTGGGTCGATTGGGGTCAGAATCAAGGCAAGGGCGCGGGCGCGTACTCGAGCGGCGCTCAGGGGACGCATCCGTTTATTTTTATGAGCTGGACGGACGACCTGTACTCGCTTTCGACCTTGGCACACGAACTTGGGCATTCGATGCACAGCTATTTCAGCAACGCCACCCAACCCGCGATTTACACCGAATACAGCATGTTTGTTGCCGAGGTTGCCAGCAATTTCAATCAGGCAATGGTTCGTCACGACCTGTTGAAATCTGCGACCAACAAAACCGCGAAATTGGCGTTGCTCGAGGAGGCGTTCTCGAATTTTCACCGCTATTTGTTCGTCATGCCGACCCTGGCACAACTCGAGCGTGAAATGTTTGAACGCGTCGAGCGCGGCGGTTCGATCAACGCACCGTTTTTGAGCGAACGATTGGTCGAATTGTTTTCCGAGGGTTACGGCGGCGCAGTCGAGATTGATACGGTGCGTTTGGGTGCGTCGTGGATGAATTTCGGGCATTTGTACTCGCCGTTTTATGTCTACCAGTACGCCACAGGCATTGCCGCCGCGAATGCGTTGGCAGCCGATGTGCTGACAGAGGGCGAACCAGCCGCCAAGCGCTACCTGGATTTCTTGAAAACTGGCAGCTCAAGGTATCCGATAGATGCCCTGAAACAGGCTGGCATTGACATGAACAGCTCCGAACCTGTGCAACGCGGTTTTGAAGTGCTTAAAAGTATGGTGGACGAACTCGAGACTGTAATTTAAACCTCGAGATTCAAGTCTTGGAATTTGAGTTTATATTCTGTGTTGACTATCATTAAATTGATGGATTCGAAGTGGAAAATGCACACAAAATTACTTTGACTTAAGTACAAAAAAATTTAAAATGATCTGATATAAACGCCAAAATCAGTACATTTTAGACCAAGTTTAGACTTGTTCAACAATGCCGCCCACAGAACAAAAATTCAGTCGATTTTCAGCTCGTCCCGTTATAATTAGAACTGTGTACAATTTGATGATGGAAGACTTAAAAACCAGCCGTCAAAACGAAAAATGGAAATCGCCAGAGTTCAAAATTTATGAAGGAGTTACCATGAGCATCAATACAATTGATTCAAACCTCCAAACGCCGCTCTCCGAGCAAAAACCCTATCAAACCCCCAAACTCGAGGTTCACGAAAGATACAACGCCTTGACCGCCGGCATCGGGCTTTCCATCGGTTTGGTACAACCATTCCCCTCTTTGTTGGACGATTCCGTTAGCCTCGATCCAAAGGAGCTTGAGATATGAATCTCAAAAATGCCTTCTGGATTCTGCCACTTTTCCTGACTATTTCGTGCTCGCAAACGCCAAGCATCAACACCAACGCCGCCGCCTCGAGCAACATTATTGGCACGGTTTCACTGGGTATTGGTTCTGACGCTGGAAGCTCGAGCGTCCATTTTTCACCCCGTGCTGCCGTGGCAGATACTGCCGTAACGTTTGGCACACCAACTTTTGTGGATTTTGTTTACGCAACCAGCGGCGACCGTTACCTTAGCGCGACTTTCCCAGTGACCGCAAATATCCCTTTCAGCAATTTAACCTTGCACGCTTACAACAAAGTTGGTTCTGGCATCGGTGGAACAGCCATCGAAAACATGATCAATTTTAGTGGGGGAGCACCCACCAGCAACGCCCAAAGCCTGCTGCCAATCCATAAAACCGACGCAGGAATTCTGAACCCAACCATTGACATTACCAAAGCAGACTTTCAGGGATTTACCCTGGATGAAATAGCTCAAGTCACCACCGAAGCAAATAACCTTATTCCCAAGACCATCGCCGCAGGCGACACCATCTTGCAATACGGCTTCGTAGCTCGCAACAGCACCAATGGTCGGGTCTTCGTTGCAGGCGGTACAGGCACCATCACCATTGCCTACAAACTTCCAAATGCAAACGTCAGCGCTGCCTACAAATTCAAAGCAGACTTTGTGATCGCAGATGATACCAACACCCGAGTCACCCGTGGTCTTGGTGACACAACCACAAATGCCAACGCTCGAGCAACGACAATCAGCGCTGATGACGTGTACTTGGCTGGCGCCGACGCCGACGTTGCCAGTGTGGCGTTCACAACAACTCGAGTTTGGAACTTGCTGACCAGCACAACTTCCGTCTGTTTGCTCAGCATTTCATGCGATATCAACCCCGTTGTGGATATCAGCGCCAACAGTACAACCGCCAAAGTTGGCGTCAATTACCCGCTGAACGTCACTTACAGGGCAGCCGCCGGTACATCCGTTACAGACATTACAGTTGACTGGGGCGATGGAACTGCTGCTGATTCGTTCACTGGCGTCACATTGACAACAACGCCCATTGCTGCCACCCACACTTTCACTGTCGCCACCCCCGCTGGAACTCCTAACACCGTTAGTGTTGATTTAACCGACTCAACCACGACGACCACATCAACCACTTTGGATGTTGACGTACTACCGTAACCTTTTGATATCCACATCAACATGTGAACAGCAATCTCGAGAGACATTTGATCGTCTCTCGAGATTTTTTTTATGACAAATTAAAATTAGAATAAATCTCGAAATTGAGTATGACTTTGAATCTCGAGTTTTACTGCCAATCGTTTGGTCGGTTATTCAAACCAAGTTTCCACGCCACCGCCTCCGCCACGCGTTTCGAGGCGTACCCATCGCCGTAAGGGTTGGGTTTGCCGCGCATTGCGTTTAACGCCTCATCGCTCGAGAGCAGTTCATTGACCGTATTGAACACGCCCTCACCTGTTGTTCCAGCCAGTTTCAGGACGCCGGCCACCAAACCCTCTGGGCGCTCGGTGACGTTACGAAGCACCACCACAGGCACGCCAAGCGTCGCGCCGCTCTCCTGCACCCCACCAGAATCCGTGACCAGCAAACTCGAGCGAGCCATCAGCGCCGCCATCGCGCCAAACTCGAGCGGCTCGAGCAAACTGAAATTCGGGATGTTCTCGAGTTCGGGGTAAATCGCCTCGCGCACGGCAGGGTTGAGATGCACCGGAATCACAAAATGCGTGTCTAAGTGCAGGTTCGCAACTCGAGCCAAAGCGGCAGCGAGTTCGCGCATCACGGGCAGGTTCTCGCGGCGGTGCATGGTCACGGTCACGATGCGTTTCCCTGCTGGGAGTTCGGGTGCAACACCTCGAGTGCTGGCGTACAACACCGCATCAACTTCGGTTTGACCCGTCACAACCACGCTCGAACTTGATTTTCCGTCTCGGTACAAATTCTCGGCTGATCCCCTGGTTGGCGGCAAATCCAGATCGGTGATGACGCTGGTCAGTTTGCGGTTGGCTTCCTCTGGAAAGGGTTCGCGTAGACTGCCCGAACGAAGTCCCGCCTCGACGTGCGCGACAGGAATCTGCTCGAAGAATGCTGCCAGTGCCACCGCAAAAGAGGTCAGCGTATCGCCGTGAACCAGCACGTAATCTGCCTTCAATTCGCGTAATTTATCGGCTGCGGCGGGAACAATTTTGCCCATCAAACCTGGCAGGGTTTGCCGCTCGGTCATGACCTGCAAATCATCGTCGGGCACGATGCCAAAAATTTTAAGACCATCTTCAACCTGCTGACGTTGCTGCCCCGTGCTCAGGACTTTCACCTCGAGCAAGGGATTTTCACGCAACTCCAATATCACCGGAGCCATCTTGATTGCCTCAGGACGCGTTCCAAACGCCACCACCACACGTTTTAACTGGCTAATAACTTCACACTCCCTCAACGCTCGAGTTTAAGAATTTGGGTTGGCGAGCGCTTTTTTTGCCTCGAGCTTGACTTCACGAAGCCGCACCTGCGCGACAAACGCCAGCATCACAACCACACCAACAACGGTGGTGATGATCAACACGGCTCGAGCGTGTTGCAAAATCATACCCAGCACATTTAACGCCAGCGTCGCGCCCCACAAAATCAGCACGCTGCGGCGCTGGTCAAAACCACGTTTCAAGAGCAAATGATGCAAATGGTCTTTGCCTGGAGTGTCAGGACGCACCCCGCGCATCAGGCGTTTTACCACCACTTGGGTCGTGTCGATAATTGGAACGAGCAAAATAACCACGGGCGCAAGCAAACTGGCAAACGCCGCAATTTTCACCGTGCCCAAAACGGACACGGCTGCCAGCGTGTAACCAATAAAAGTCGCACCGGCATCGCCGAGAATGATTCTGGAAGGGTTAAAGTTGTGACGCAAAAATCCCAGACACGCACCAGCAAGTGCCGCCAGAATCAGGGTCGCGGCGGCTCGAGAAGAAAATTGGGCGCTGAGGGCAAGCAGGCAAATAGAACTGATAAAGCCCAAACCGCCAACATTGCCATCGATACCATCTAAAAGATTGACTGCGTTGGTGATGCCAACCACCCAGAACAAAGTCAGTGCCATGTCCGCCCAGACTGGCAAAAAAGAAATATCGATGCGGATGCCGTTGACGACCAACAACCCCGCGCACAAAAATTGAACCCCAAGCCTGAAGACGCTCGGCAACTCGAATTGATCGTCGATAAAACCGATCAACACCAGAATTGCCCCGCCCAAAATGATCGCCAGGACTTGAACGTTGACCGTTGCCAAAATCAGGGGCTTGAGCGCGATTGCCACAATAAGCGCCGCAATCACACCTGCAAACACACTCAAGCCACCCAAGTTCGGCAGAATTTCCTTGTTCAAACGCCGTTCGTTGGGTTTATCGCCCAAACTTTTTTCCACCGCATAATCTCGCACCCTGGGCACAAAAAACCAAGTCACCAAAATTGCCGTCAAAAAAATCGACGTCACGGGCAACAACCCAACCTCGAGCGCCCCAGACACGCCCAGCATTTTTAAGAACTCAGTCACGCCGTAATTCTACTCGAGATCATGAGGGAAGTTCTCACGGTGCGCTTTATTTGGTTCCGTAAATC
This sequence comes from Deinococcales bacterium, assembly GCA_025352125.1. GTDB lineage: Bacteria > Deinococcota > Deinococci > Deinococcales > JAAFIG01 > JANXTZ01. The sequence continues at coordinate 57,911 of JANXTZ010000041.1, forward strand.
CGGTCGCCCGCATCGCCAAGCCCAGGCACGATGTACGCGTGGTCATTCAGGTGCGAGTCGAGCGCCGCCACCACAATCTCGACATCTGGATGTGCCTGTTGAACTCGAGCCACCCCCTCTGGTGCGGCAATGATATTAAGGAGTTTGATGTTTGACGCACCTGCCTTTTTCAGTTCCGCAATGGCGTCCACCGCGCTGCCGCCCGTGGCAAGCATCGGGTCAACAATGAACACGCGACGTTCCGAAATGTCGCTCGGGAGCTTGGCGTAATAGCGCACCGGTTGTTTGGTCACAGGATCGCGGTACGTGCCGATATGCCCGACCTTGGCGGCAGGTACGAGCTTTAAAATGCCGTCCACCATAATCAAACCCGCCCGAAGAATGCCAACCAACGCCAGTTTCTTGCCCGATAGCATTTTGACGGTCGCGCCCTGAACTGGCGTGGTGATTTCCACATCCTCGAGTTCCAAATCGCGCATGGCTTCAAACGCCATGAGCATGGTGATTTCGGTCACGAGTTCACGAAAATCCTTGCTGCCCGTGCGTTCATCACGAACGAGCGCGAGTTTGTGTTGGACGAGGGGATGGTTGATGACGGTCAGGCTCATGACATGAGGCTAACACGAAAACCAAGACGAAACGACAGACTGCGATGTCAAGGCTTTTTGATTTCCAGCAAAAGGGTGAACACGAGGTTTATCCCTACAGGACAGCATTTTTTGAGAAAACTTGAGAATGATGTTGAGAATTCAAACCATCTCGAGCATCAACAACGCCCGTTTCAATTTCTCTTCAAAATTACTGTGATAGGCAGCTTCATCACGCTCGAGAAACCAGTAGAGATCGTGCAACGTGGTCAGGGCAACTTGGGCTGGAAGTCTGGAAGCCACACTTTCAGACTCGGCGGTTGCCAGCTCGAGGGCGTATTTGACCGCAATTTCGGGCTTTAGCGTGTCAAAAGTTCCAGTCATCAAAAGCGCGTAATCTCTGGCAGGATCGTCCCAGGTGCTTTTTGCCCAATCCACAATTAGAACGTTGTCTGGTGCAGCGAACAAGACATTGGCGTGCCACAAGTCAAGGTGACATAAACCGGCGACACCATCAAAAACCGAATTCTCGAGCGCATTGTGAACGGTCTGAAAAAGTGGCTCGAGTTGAGATCGCTCAGCCACAGTGTCCAAAGTGCCATGAAACCGCTCGAGACGGGTTTGAATCGCGGATTGATTGATCGGGTTCGCCATGTGACCATGCAATTCGCGCAAGAATTTCCCAAGGTTTGGTAGCGCGGCAACCACGTCAACGGATTGCAACGGTGCACCGTGAAACCGCCGCATGACCAGCACATCCCAACCCTCGAGTTCAAACGTGCCGAGCACAAACGCGCCGAGCCCCGCCCGTGCCATGTGTGCCGCCTCGAGTTTGTGCATTCCCGTGCTTTTTCGGTAGACCTTGACCACTGAATCCCGAGATACAGACAGGTAGACCCTCGAGTGAAAACCGCCACCCAAACGGGTTAACGCCCCAAGATGGTCTTCGAGTTCTTGTTCGATTCGGTCACTGACGCGCACACCGCGCATCTTAACCCGAGCGCAGCATTCGATAATAGTTTATCAAATTTGTAATTTACACGACGCTCGAAACGTCCCAAATGAAGCATGATAACATTGACTTTGAAACTGGCAACAACCACTCAACCTCGAGACTCTCGAGTCACACGCGCAAGTCACACGGAGGAAATAACATGTCATACGTTCATCCCGAAGTTCTGGTCAGCACCGATTGGGTACTCGAGCATCACAACAATGCAAACATCAAACTGATCGAAGTCAACGAGGATTTCTTGCTTTTTGAGCAAGCCCACATTCCAGGCGCGGTCAAAATGGACTGGCACACCAATTTGCAACGCGACGACATCCGCGACTTTATCGACGAAAAAGCCTTCGCCGCCCTCGTCTCGAGCCTCGGCATCAGCAACGACGACACCGTGATTTTCTACGGCGACAAGAACAACTGGTGGGCGTGCTACGCCTTCTGGTTCTTCAAGTACAACGGACACAAGGACGCTCGCGTCATGAACGGCGGACGTGCCAAATGGATGGCGGACGGCAAACCAACCACCACCGAAGTGGTGACTTATCCCACAGGCAAATACGTTGTCCCGTACCGCGATGCCAGCATCCGCGCCTTCTCGCTGGATGTATTAAAGCACCTGGTCGATGTCAACCGAGGCACGGGCGCGCTGGTGGACGTGCGCAGCCCCGACGAATTCAGCGGCAAAGTCACCCACATGCCCAACTACCCACAAGAAGGCGCACTGCGCGGCGGACACATTCCAGGCGCTCAGAGCATCCCGTGGTCACAAGCCGCCAACGAAGACGGCACGTTCAAAAGCTTTGACGAACTGACCGCGTTGTACGCTGGAAAAAACGTCACGCCAGACAAAGACGTGATCGCCTACTGCCGCATTGCCGAACGCTCGAGCCACACCTGGTTTGTGCTGAAATACTTGCTCGGGTTTGAGAACGTGCGCAATTACGATGGAAGCTGGACGGAGTGGGGCAATATTGTTGGTGTGCCAATCGAAAAGAACGTGTAAGGAAAAGCAATTGGCAAGGACGGGAAGAAAACCTCTTCCCGTCTTTTTGATGCTCGAGATTCAATCGAAATCTCGAGAAACTGATTTAGAATCGGTTTGTGAACCTTGAAGCTCGAGTTGTGATTGCTTCCGAAGTGAATCTCCGCATCCTGTCAATTCGTGATGTGTCCGATGCGTTGGGCGCGGTTTATGGTGCAAGTGGTTTGTTGCTAACCGAAACCGAACTTTCACCAGAATTCTTTGATCTGCGTTCAGGAATTGCCGGAGAACTTTTTCAGAAATTCACCAACTATCAAATTCTCCTGGCAATTGTGGTGAACAATCTCGAGGTGTACGGCGAACGTTTTGGCGAACTGGCTTTCGAGCACCGAAACCACAAATTGATTCGCTTTTTTGATAATCTCGAAACTGCCAAATTGTGGCTTTTGAACCAAGCGAGTTAAACTTTTTTTGAAGCTCGAGTTTGGGTAAAAAACCTAGAGACCAAAGCACTGGATTGTTTCTCGAGCACTCCAGTTCTGACCTCAATTCGGTGTGACCAAGCGGCTCGGGTGGCATCCATTACACCACCCATTGCGCCGTTTTTACTCGAGTTTGCCCCAAACACCACGCGTTTCACCCGCGCCTCGAGAATTGCGCCCAAACACATCAGGCACGGCTCGAGCGTCACGACCAAAGTGCATTCGGTTAAGTACGGCGTCTCGAGTTTTTGGCTTGCGTTTCTGATGACTTCAAGTTCGGCATGTCGGGTCATGTCGGAAAGCGCGAAGCTACGATTGCGTCCAACGCCGACGACCTCTCCTCGATACAAGATGACCGCACCAACTGGAACTTCACCCGCTTCAAAGGCTTCCTGCGCAAGCCCGAGCGCGTGTTTCATGGCGTCAATTTCAATATCTCGAGTCACACCAATTCGCACGTCAAGAATGGGCGGCTCGAGTCCAACATAAAGCACTTGTGAACCTTGCGCGACAACGGAAATGCTGTCACGGGTTTCTCGGGGAATTTTTTTGTCGATCAAAACGTCCGAAAGTTTTCGGGTTCCGCCAGAAAGTTGAATCTTATCTCCTGCGGCTCGGGTTCGCTGTATGGCGTTTGGGAACCTCGAGAAATCCAGGTTGCGAGGTTCTGTAGGGGTGAACACAAGGTTCACCCTTGTCACGAGATCGGTACGCACGTCTGAATTCGCAACTTTTAAAACTTCAAGTTTGCCGTTTTGCACAACGCCAACATGATCTTTTGGGAGTGAAACTCGAGTCACAACAGGATTCTCGAGTTTGCTGCGAATCTCTTCCAAGTGCGCGAAAGCAGCGTTTAAACCAGCATTCTCGAGTTGACGCCGAATTTGACGGCGTTGCAAAACTTTTGGTTCGAGCGCCAGATTCGCCCAGGTTGGAATTTTTGCGGTCATTTCCTCGAGAAACGCATCTTCGTCTCGAGCCAAAGTGCCGTACCGTGCGAGTGATTCGGCGGTTTTGGGAAAGCGCTCGAGAAGTTTGGGCATGACCTCGAGACGAATCCAATTGCGGGTGTACGTCGGGTCGGTGTTGCTCGAGTCTTCGCGCCAGGTAAGACCGCGTTCAAGCAGATATTGCTCAAGCTCAAATTTTGAAATCTCGAGCAATGGGCGCAAAATCAAACCGCGTCGCAGGGGAATTCCTGTCGCTCGAGCCGTGCCGCGTAGGAGTTGCATCAAAACCGTTTCGGCGTTGTCCTCGAGATGGTGCGCTGTCAGAATGGCGCTCGAGTTTGTTTCCTTGGCAATCCGCGTCAAGAATTCGTATCTAATTTTTCGTGCGGCTTCCTCGAGACTCCAACCACGTTTGACCGCAATTTCTAGGATGTTCACGCGTTCAGAAAAAAGCTGTACCTCGAGCTTTAGGCATGTCTCACAAACGAAATCCGCATCGAGACTCGAGTCTTCTCGAATTCCGTGATCCAAGTGCGCGACTGAAAACGGAATGCCAACCTCGAGCATCAAATAAAGCAGAGCCATCGAATCTCGTCCACCAGAAACCGCCAGCAGCACAGCCACCAGCCCTATTTTTGGCTTTTGGTTTGCCAATTCCTCGAGTTTGGTTTTGATTTGATCTGCAAGCTTCACGCCTTGCATGATACGGTTTATCAATGCCTGAAAATCTCTGGGAGGAACATCGTCTGAAGGTGGCTGACCTCGAGCTTGGTTTTTCGGTGTGTGGTTCGGGCGAGGTGTTGGTGCTGTTGTCGGGTGGTCCTGGCGACCCGTGTGATTACTTGCGGGATGCACACCAGAATTTGACGACAGGTTTTACCTGCGTGGCATTTGACCAGCGAGGCACGGGAAAATCCAAACTCGAGCTTCAAAATACTGTGACCTTAAACGCCATGAAGTTTGTGGATGATCTCGAGGCGTTACGGCAGCATTTAAAACTCGAGAAACTTAATTTGCTCGGGCATTCTTGGGGCGCAAACTTGGCAATGTTGTACGCCGCAGTTCATCCAACCCGAACTGGAAAAGTGGCTGCGATTGCGTCTGGTCCAATCAATCCTCTAATGCGGGCGGTGGCGGGTTCAAACGTGAAGCGGGCGTTCTCGAGCGAGGACATATCGGACTTTGCGGCACTGCGAGAACAGCAGCAAAAAGCGTTTGAATCGGGAAATCTCGAGCAATTTCGGGCATTGCACCTTGAAAGCACGACCCGATTTTGGGCGCGAAACGCTATTTTCTCCAACTATGCTCGAGCGAAATTCAACGCGGGTTTTAACGCAGACGATTTTAATCCAGTGGTGAACCGCGTGACATGGCAATCGTATTCAAGCTTGGGGCATGACAAAATGCTGTCCAACATCAGCGCAGATTTACTGGTCTTGTACGGCTTTCAAGACTTTGGATCAATCACTCAAGCGTACCTCATCCGCGAAGAAGTTCCGCACGCCAAACTCGAGTTTATCAACGATTGCGGGCATGTTCCGTGGCTCGAGCAAGCCGAAACATATTACGATGTGTTAACCAAATTTTTGAATTGAATAGGGGATTTCATGTCTTATATTCTTGCCCTAGACCAAGGCACAACCTCGAGCCGCGCCATTGTTTTTGGCTTAACGGGTCGTCCCGTTGCCAGCGCCCAGCGCGAATTCAAACAGTTTTACCCGCAACCTGGTTGGGTCGAACACGATCCGCTCGAAATTCTGGAATCCCAAATCACGGTGGCTCGGCAGGCGCTCGAGCAATCACCTGGTGAGGTGCTGGGGATTGGCATCACCAACCAACGGGAAACGGTGGTGCTCTGGGAGCGTACCAGTGGCAAACCAGTGCACAACGCCATTGTCTGGCAGGATCGGCGCACGGCTGGGTTTTGTGATGAATTGAAAGCGCGTGGTTTTGAGAAAACCCTGATTGAAAAAACGGGTTTGCTGGTTGACCCGTACTTTTCTGGAACAAAACTGGCGTGGTTGCTCGAGCATATTCCTGGACTTCGCAGCCGAGCCGAGGCTGGAGAACTGGCTTTTGGCACGGTGGATTCGTGGTTGATCTGGAATCTGACGGGCGGCAAAGTTCATGCGACCGATGTCACGAATGCCGCCAGAACGTTACTGCTGAACATTCACACGCTCGAGTGGGATTCTGAAATCCTCGAGATTCTGAAGATTCCGCGTGTGTTGCTGCCCGAAGTCCGAGCCTCGAGCGGCAGTTTTGGAAATGCTGAAATGCTGGGCGGCTTACCGATTTTGGGCGTGGCGGGCGATCAACACGCCGCATTGTTTGGGCAAGCCTGCTTAGAGCCTGGAATGGCAAAAAATACTTACGGCACGGGTTGTTTCATGCTGATGAACACTGGCGAGAAATTGATTCCAAGCCACAATAAACTGCTCACCACACCCGCCTGGAAACTCGAGAAAACAACTTTTGCGCTCGAAGGAAGCGTGTTTATCGCTGGGGCGATAGTGCAATGGTTACGGGATGAGATGCAGTTTTTCAGTTCTGCCGCCGAAGTGGAATTGCTCGCCTCGAGCGTGAATGACAACGCTGGGGTCTACATCGTGCCAGCGTTCGCGGGTTTGGGTGCGCCGCACTGGGATGCGTATGCTCGAGGAACGATTCTGGGGTTGACCAGGGGTTCGGGAAAGGCACACATTGCACGGGCGGCGCTCGAGTCGATTGCCTATCAAACCCGGGATTTGCTGAGGGCAATGCAAAAAGATTCTGGCATTCAGTTAAAAGAACTTCGGGTTGACGGCGGCGCGACACAAAACAATTTGTTGATGCAGTTTCAAGCCGACATTCTGAATGTTCCCGTGGTTCGACCTGCTGTGACCGAAACCACGGCGTTGGGCGCGGCGTACCTGGCTGGTTTGGCGCTTGGCGTGTTCACCCTCGAGGGAATCCGTCAAAATTGGGCGCTCGAGCGCCGTTTTGAACCCAGCATGAATCCCGATCAGCGCGAAAAGCTAATTCATGGTTGGGATCGGGCTGTGGGACGTGCCAAAGGTTGGCTCGAGGCATGAATTGGGTTTGTAAAAGTAAGAACTTTCCACTTCTCGAAGAATCACTTAAACTCCCTTCTCCCGCAAGCGGGAGAAGGCGACCATGCCTGAAGGTGCGTTTTATGGTCAAGAGGGTTGGGGATGAGGGTGGAAAGTACAATTGGTGTATTTCCACACAAAGGAAAATATGCTCGAGTGTCAAAGATTCGGAGTCTCTCGAGTGACCTATTCCTCCGACATCAAAATCTTGTTCGTCACCCGTGGCGTGCGAACCTTTGCGTATGGCTCACTGGCGGTCATCATTGCGCTGTTTTTGGCGGCTCGAGGTTTTGGCGATAAAGGCATTGGGTTGTTGTTCACCTTGACCTTGGTTGGCGATGCGCTTCTCAGTTTGGGTGTCTCGAGTGTCGCTGATCGGGTTGGGCGCAAGCGCTTGTTGGTGCTGAGTTGCGCCTTGGTGGTCATGGCGGGGCTTGTATTCGCGTTAACGACTTCCAGTGTCCTGCTGGTCTTGGCGGCGATTGTGGGCACAATCAGTCCAAGCGGGGCGGAGGTCGGTCCGTTCTTGTCGCTCGAGCAAGCCGCCATCGCCCAGGAAGTCTCGAGTGAAGACCGAACCAAGGTTTTTGCCTGGTATCAGGTGACTGGAAGTTTGTGCAATGCGTTCGGCGCTCTGGCGGCGGGTTGGTTTGCAAGAAGTTTGCAAGTTTCTGGCAGCACCAACCTCGAGTCGTACCGTGCGATTATTTTGGTGTATGCCGCGTTGGGCGTCGTGTTGGCAATTTTATTCTCAAAGTTGACGCCAAAAATTGAGGCTCCAAAACGAACTGGTCAGCAAAAAACTGTCGGTTTGCACCGTTCTCGAGCGGCAGTGCTCAGACTCTCGAGTTTGTTTGCGCTGGATTCGTTCGGATCGGGTTTGGTGGTGCAAAGTTTGATCGCGTACTGGTTGCACCGACGGTTTAACGCCGATGTGGGAGCGTTGGGCGGGATTTTCTTTTTTGTCAATATTTTTTCTGGAGTTTCGGCGCTGGCGAGTGTTCGGGTGGCGAAACGTTTTGGACTGGTTAACACGATGGTCTGGTCGCACATTCCAGCCAATATTTTGCTGATTTTGTTCCCACTCATGCCGACCCTCGAAACGAGCGTGGCAATTTTGCTGGCGCGTTTTTTGACCTCGCAGATGGATGTTCCCGCCCGCATGAGTTACACGATGGCAATTGTGGACGCCGACGAACGCAGCGCCGCCAGTGGTTTTAGCAACAATGCCAAACTCATTGGCTCGAGTTTGGGACCTCTGATTTCTGGTTTGATTGGCTTGAACGCAATTCCGTTCATTCTGGGTGGAACGCTTAAAATTATCTATGATTTGTCACTCTACAGGCTGTTTATTGCCGTCAAGCCTCCTGAAGAAAAGTAAGTCGTGATGGACCTCGAGCAAATTCTTTTCAACCAGTGGAAGCTCAAAGCGCAAGACTTCGAGTTGATGTCTGATCGGGCGCACAGCGTTTGGCATTTTGCAGCGGCTGGTCAGATTTTTTATGCGCGGTTGTCCAAACCCCATATTTTTGGTGAACGCATTTGGGGCAGTGCGGCACGGTTTTTGCGTCATGCGTTTGATTCTGGCGTGCCAGTCTGCGAAATTTTGCCCTCAAACCAAGAAAACCTGATTGAATCGCTAACGGTAAATGATGAACTTCGGTTGGTGCAAGTCTTGCGCGGCGTCCCAGGACGAGAGTTAAATCTTGAATTGCTCGAGAATCCAAGGATTCTGGAAGCTTACGGCGAATCTTTGGGACAACTTCACGCGGCGGCGACAACGCTGGACACAACCAACCTCGAGTTTTACAAGTATTCAACGTTCTGGCAGAACGTCAAAAAGAACATTCTAGCCACTGAACCTGGGATTCAACTCGAGTACGACATGATATCGGCTTGGCTAACAACCCAAATTGAAACTCGAGATTTTGGACTCAATCACGGCGATTTCCGTCCTGGAAATGCATTTTGGGACGGGCATCAAGTCTGGTTGATCGACTTTGACGAACCCGTTTGGCATTGGTTCGCCAACGATGTCGCACGGGCAATGCTCGAGTTCAGAGGTTCGATTGAGGACCGCCACCAGAAGCTCGAGACTTTTATGAATGGTTACAGAAAACACCGTGATCTTGAATTTTCATATCAGGATTTTGCCATGTTCGCACGCTTTCGGGTCATGCTGATGTACTTGTGGTCGCTTGAAGCCAGTGAAGTTTTTGACGACCAGTACGATTTGTACGGTCGAATTTTGAAGCCGTACCTGTGGTGAAACTTTTGTTTTGAACTCGGGTTTGAACAGAACCATGTGCCCAAGTGGTTTGGTGTATTATTCTAAAAATGAACAGGGAGAACAGCATTGCGAGGCTGGAGCAGAGCAAATCCGAGCCTTTTGATTTCGTGATTATTGGCGGCGGCGCAACCGGTTTGGGCGCAGCCGTCGAAGCTGCGGCGCGAGGCTTCAAGGTCGCGCTGCTCGAGGGACACGATTTTGCCAAAGGCACAAGCTCGCGCAGTACCAAATTGGTACACGGTGGCGTGCGTTACCTGGCGCAGGGCAACATCGGTCTGGTGCGCGACGCGCTGCGCGAACGTGGTCGAATGCGGCGCAACGCCCCGCATTTGGTGCGTGACCTCGAGTTTGTTGTTCCCGCTTACGACTGGTGGGCTGGACCATATTACGGCATCGGTTTAAAGCTTTACGATGTCTTGGCTGGCAAACTCAATTTGGGCAGCTCCAAACTGATCTCTCGAGCCTCCGCGATTGAACGCATCCCGACCATTCATACTGACGGTTTGCAGGGTGGTGTGGTCTATTTTGACGGACAATTTGATGATACGCGCCTTGCCGTGACGTTGGCGCAAACTGCCGCCGACAAGGGCGCAACAATTGCCAATTATGTCAACGTCGAACGACTGCTGCACACTTCAGACCGTGTGACGGGCGTGGTCGTGCGTGACCTCGAATCTGACACGGAGATTGAAGTTCACGGCAAAGCGGTGATTAATGCCACAGGCATCTGGGCAGACAATGTACGCAAAATGGATGATCCAGACGCCAAGAATGCGGTTTCGCCGTCGCAAGGTGTTCATTTGGTGCTTCCTAGGGAATTCTTACCAGGCACGACCGCACTCATGGTTCCGCGCACCGATGACGGACGCGTCTTGTTTGTCGTGCCGTGGCACGGAAAAGCCATTGTTGGCACAACCGATACGGCTGTGCCAACCGCCGAGTACGAACCCAAGCCGCTCGAGGAAGAAATCGCGTTTTTGCTCGAGCACGCGGGGCGTTATTTGAATCGAACGCCGAAACGCGAGGAGGTGCTGGCTGTTTACGCCGGTTTGCGTCCGCTGGTCAAAGCCGAAGGTGCAGATTCTACAGCACAGCTTTCACGGGATCACACGATTTTGGTTTCACGCACGGGCTTGTTGACGATTGTGGGCGGCAAGTGGACGACCTACCGCAAAATGGGCGAGGATGTCATCAACCGTGCCAGTGTGGTGGCGAATCTCGAGGTCAAAGAATCGCCAACGCCTGACATGCGCCTTCATGCCGCACCAGAATTTAAAGATGCCCCGAGTTTTGAACCAGGATCATCCGCCGAGGCGCTCAGCATGTACGGTCTGGAAGCCGATCAAGTGCGTGCCCTGGCAAGCGAGAACCCCGCGCTGGCAGCCCCAATTCATGCCAATTTGCCATACATCAAAGCCGAAGTCGTCTGGGCGGTGCGCCGTGAAATGGCTCGCACCCTCGAGGATGTTTTGTCAAGACGCACCCGCAGCCTGACCTTAAACGCCCGAGCCGCACTCGAAGCCGCGCCCGAGGTGGCGAGACTGATGGCGGTCGAATTGACGCGTGGCGCGGCTTGGGAAGAGGGTCAACTCGAACAGTTCAGGGTTCGGGTGGCTGAAAGCGTACTGACTTAAAAGTTTTTACCAATGGTTTTGTTACCATGCGGCGATTGAACCCCAAGAAATGAAAAATCCTTTTAGAATTGAGCCAACGCCAATGCTGGTGATTTGCGTGTGAAGTACGATAACGGTTAAACTCGAGCGTAAGAGTCTGTTTACTGCACAGTTTTACAAATTGATTTCAAAGAGGTTTTATAACCAAACATGCAAATCCGTAAGGCAACAAAACAAGACATTCCTGGTATCGCCCGCGTCTATCAATTGTGTTGGCGCGAACAGTACGGCGCGTTCGTCCCCAGCGATATCTTTGAATCTTTAGCCATTGGTCAAGACAAGCGTTGGGATAACATTCTCGATGCCTCGACTTACGGCGATGAGGTCGCGTTTATTGCCGAAGAGAACGGTGAGATCATTGGTTATGCCAGCGGCGGTCCCGAATGGGGCGGGCATCCATCCATCGAAGCCGAATTGTACTCCTTGTATGTCATGAACGGACATCAGGGCAAAGGTTTGGGCAAAAGATTGTTGCAATCGGTTGCCGCCGCCCTGCAAAGCATGAGCATGAATTCAATGCTGGTGCACCTGCGATCTGGCAACCCGACACCTCGAGTTTACAACGCGCTGGGCGCGGAATACTTGGGAACCCAAGCCATCAGCGTCGATGGTGTGACAATTCAAGAAATGACTTACGGCTGGAAAGACCTTAAAAAATTGGTCGAATCCAACGAGAAGAATTAAATTCTCACACGCTTGTCTCGAGCCAAACTCATCTTATGGCTTAAACTAGGCTAGATGCGAACAAGCTTGTCTTTACTGATGTTTTCGGGTGTTGCCCTCGTGGCTTGCAACAACAACAATGCCGCCACCGGCGAAACCGTGCGGTTTTTAACCACGAATTTGAACCCAATGTTTGTCGGTGAGCCGTTCTCTCAAGACATTCAAGTCACGTCTGGCACCCGCCCGTTCAGCCTGCGGGTGGTTCGCGGCGCACTGCCGACGGGCTTGAGTATCCCCAAAGGTTCACGCCAAATTACTGGAACGCCCACCGAAGAAAAAACGTTTGAATTTACCCTTGAGGTCAACGACGCGAACCTTTCCAATAAAGTCCAGGATTTTAAGGTCAGCGTTGCCAAAATTCCTCCAGCTTTACTGGTTTGGAAAGCGCCACCCACCGCAGTGAGTGGTGAAATCAAGATTCCGTTTGTCTTGCAGTACGCCAAGAAAGTCAAGAGTTTTCAAGCTCGAGTTGCAATGGCAAACAATGTGAAATTTGTCAAACTCGAGGGTGCAACCGGCAGACCGATTTTTATCTCGAGCATCAAAGACAATGTGCTGCGGATTGACGGGGCATTGTTGGATGCCATTACCACCAACCGTGAAGTGACCGTTTTTTACCTGACGCTTGAGGCTCCAAAAGATTATAAATTTGCTGGAAACATCGGTTACGATTTGCGGGCTGGCGGCAAAAGGCTATCAACTGGTGTGCTCGAGATTGCAAAACCCATCACCACTCCAACCGCACCGGTCACTCCGACAACGCCAACCGCACCTGTCGCTCCAACGACCCCAACCACTCCGACACCACCGCCTTCAACGCCACCAATCACACCACCGGCAGGGGGCACAAAATGAAATCTCGAGTTGCCACAATTGCACTCATCTTGATTTTCGGCACGGCGTTCGCCACGACATACGCCAAATTAAGCCTGGAGCAACAGGTCGAAAAAGCCGATGTGATTGTCCGAGCCAGCATCAAACAAAAATCCCTGGAAACCCGATCTGGAAAAATCTGGACGGTGTATTCGCTCAATATTGCCAAATTTTACAAGGGCAGCTTGGACACGTTCAAAGACTCGAGCTTTGCCGTGTTTGACTCTGAAAAAGTCAAACTTGAGGGCGCACCACGATTTGCCCAGAATGATGACCTGTTCTTGCTCTTGTACACCAAAAGTTACGACAGCCCAATTGTTGGCTTCAGACAGGGCGCGTACAAAGTGCTTGAGGGTGCAAAAATTGTTGGCTTAGACAACAAACCCGTCATGATCGACACGGATGGCAAACCCACCGAAGCCACCACAGAAACGTTCACAAAACAACTCGAGACGTTGACAGCAGGTGCAAAATGAAAATCTCGAGACTCGCTGGCATCATTATTCTGAGTTCCCTTGCCATTGGTGCACCCGTCACGTACTGGGTGATGACCAGCGACGGTACACCTGCCGATTTTGCCAAACAGGTGGACAATGCCTTTAACGCCTGGAGAGCCGTTCCAGCCACAACCTTAAAACTCGAGAAGAACAAAGACTCGAGCCTGCAATTTGCCTGGAATGTCGCCGCCGAAGACGTGCCAATCAACCCCGATGCCATCACGCGCACGATCCAAACCACCAGCGAAGACGCCAAAACCACGCGCACCACCGTCACCGTCAACCCAGACCAATCTGAGAACCTCGAGGCTGGCTTGCTGGTCGAGGCTGGCTTGCGCTTGGGCGTGACCCTCGAACCGAGCATTGAGGGAAAGCGCGGCGTGGGCGAAGCTGAGGCAAACGCACTTCGCACCCAATTTGGGCAAACGGGCGACCTGAACGGCGACCAGAAAGTCAACTTGGACGACCTCGAAATTCTTGCCAGCAATTACGGCAAGAAGGGTTTACCCAGCGTCAACTTGAACGGCGATTTCAACGGCGATGGAGTCGTGAACGATTCTGACCTTGAGATCATGAAAACAACCTACAGTTTCGAGATTGCGCCAGAAAAGAGTTTGACGCCAGAAAATCCTACGGCTCCGACCGCTCCAACAAAACCTGAAACTCCGTCCGCGCCGACAGCACCGACCGATCCCAACAATCCGCCGACCGCGCCAACGACACCCACCGAACCAGTCGCACCGCCAGTCACCGATCCGGTCACGCCTCCACCGACAGACCCGAGCACACCGCCAACCGACCCAGTGACGCCACCACCCGCAAAACCCTAACCTCGAGCCAGCGCCCAATACGGTTCGACACCTGCCACAAAAGAATCTGGAACATCCCCACGAGCGGCGCGAACAAAGCCCGCCAGGGCAATCATCGCGCCGTTGTCGGTGTTCAAGCCTTGGGGTGGGAACAAGACCCGCCACGATTCTCGAGCCACCACCGTTTCAAAACGCTCACGCAAAGCCTGATTTGCCGCGACACCACCAGAAACCACAATTGTATCCCGACACAGGTGTTTCGCGGCTCGAGTTGTGGTGTTCACCAAACTCTCAATGACCACACGCTGAAAACTGGCGGCGATATCATTCACACTGGCTTGTATTTCGCCGCGTGCTCGAGCTGCCACCGCCAAACGCGCCGCATTCTTGATGCCCGAATACGAGAAATCAAAACCCTTCTGTCCCTGCATGGGTACAGAAAATGGATAGCCTCGAACGTCACCCAATTTTGCCGCATTGGAAATGGCAGGACCACCAGGAAAACCAAGCTCGAGCAGCCGCGCCACCTTATCAAAAGCCTCACCCGCAGCGTCGTCCTTGGTCGCACCAACCAGCACGTACTGACCCAACTTCGGCACGTCAAACAAATGCGTGTGACCACCCGAAACCACCAGCGCCAAAAATGGTGGCTCGAGGTTTGGATCACTCGCCAACGACGCCTGAATGTGACCCTCGAGATGGTGCATGGCATAAAACAGTTTTTGCAAAGCAAACGCCAGCGCCCGCGCAAACGTGAAACCAACCAACAACGAACCTGCCAAACCAGGACCACGCGTTGCCGCGATCACGTTCACATCCTCGAGATTAATTTTTGCCTCTTCAAGCGCCAACTCGAGCACCCGATCTATTGCCATTAAATGCTCTCGAGACGCGATTTCGGGCATGACACCACCGAAAGCCTCGTGCGAAACTTGAGACGCAATGATGTTGGAGATGACTGTGTTATCTCGAGACACCCCGATGGCGGTGTCATCGCAACTGGTGTCGATACCGAGAACGAGCATGAAGGCAGTGTAACTCGAGAAGCACTCACTTTTCGAGGTTAGGATTAATTTGTGAAAAAGTTAAATTGGTTTTTATTCGGTGGTATTTGTATGGTCGTTGCTTGTGCGCCATCTGAAAACCTGGTTGCAAATCTCCCCAGCAGTGCTGGGAAGTATGCTCGTTTTAGTTTTAAGGCATCTGAAGACTCGGTGCGTGTTGCCTTAAGCAATTCTCTTGAAAGTGGGACTGGTAGTTTTATTCCGACTGGGATAAGCCCAAATCGAAAGGTGATTTCTTCATCTTGGACTAAAGTCGGTGGGCAAACAGATCGGGTTTTTTTTGAACTTAACGGCAACGAGACTTTAGTTGTCGTTAATGTTTACACTGTTCCAACACCGCCGCTAGCTTCAGATTTGCTCGTAAAATCGCTTAAACAGGTTGGCAATGAAGTACAAACTACACTAAGTTTAACTTCTTATATTTTAGAACCTTTGCGTTAAGGTTTGTAAACTGCATTTGAACATGTCTTAAAAAATTTCAGGCAATTAAAACAAAAGAACCCCCGTAAAAACGGGGGTTTCTTCATAACAACAGCTTTTAGATTTAGAACTTGATCGCGTAGTCTATGGCAAAGGCTTGACCGTAACGGACTGCGTTGGTGAGGTTGTTGTTCAATTGGAAGATACCATAAGCAAAGCTCAAGCCGTAGTAACCGAACTCGAGGTACAAACCAGTTTCAGTTTGACTTTGGGCTGCGGCTGTGACGTCGCCCCATGTACCTGTTGGGCTTCCGAAGCTTGGACCGAACTTTCTACCATCACGATTAACATCGGTTCGGGTTGCAAACGCAACACTGAATCTCGAGTTGGGGAACAAGAAACTATCAAAGCCCAAAGAAGCTTTGATCCATGTGGTGCTCGAGTTCAGACCTGGAGCACGTGTGGTGTTATCGAGCGCACCAGCAAGGCTCAGTTTGGAACCGAACAAGAATGGGGTGTCAATTGCAATTTTGCCACCAAGATCGGTAACGGTGCTTGCACCAGGATTGGTTGTTGTGGTGTTGAACCAGGCTGCAGGTGCAATCCTGATTGAACCCAACGAAATGGCTGTATCTGCGTAAGCATAAAGTGTTGTGGCTGCAACCCAATTTGTCGTTGTTACTTTATAACCAAGTGCCAAGTTCAAACCACCGATAAGGGCGTCAGACTTCGAGCCATCATGGGCAAGGGTTAGAGCAACGGCAGTCTTGTCATAGGTAACGCCCGTGTTGGTGTTGCCAGTGTTATCAACTTCGTTAATACGATCAAGGCTGGCTTTGATGTCGAAACCAATCAAGCGCAAACCGAGGCTGACGCCAAATTTGGTTCGGGCATTGGTGGCGAGTGAGTTACTGAAATCACCTGTGTTTGCCAAAATAATGGTTTGATCAACTCGAGAGACAGAATCGAAGTAAGCACCAAATGTCAAGAATCCAAGTAAGTTTTTGGCATCAAGATTAACGCCGAAGCCTTTTTGGTTTTTCTTGTACGGATCTTCATTGTTGCCAATTGGCGTAAAGCTTCCGTCAATGTAGCGGTAGTTTGCAGCAAACGAGAATGGGTCAAGAGCCAAACCAACTTTGACATAGGTTGCCACTTGTGAATTGGCTTGCCCTGTCGCTTTTTGGTTGTTGTACTCGCCGCTCAGGTCGAGGAATCCAAAGACTTTTCCGCCGAAGTTCAGACCAAAAGCAGTGTTTTGGTAAGCTTGATTGGCAAGAACGTCTGTACCTTCGTAACCCCAGTACACGCCGCCAGTCAAACCTGGGATCAATGACAATGTTCCGTAAAGACCAAGGTCATAAAGGTTATCGGCATTCAAGCCGCCTTTTGACATGTAAACAACCGTCAAGGTTGGGTTGAGTGGCAACAAGCTCGAGCCGTCAAGTGAGGCAACGAAACCGTCGCCGCGTCCGTCTGGGTTGTTGAAGCCGTAGTTGGTGAACTTGAACGATGCGTTGATACCGTAGTTGAAGAACAGTGGAGCGCCACCAATTTTGAAAGTTGATTGCAATCCTTTGATCGTAAAGCCAGTTGTTACTGTATCACCATGTCCAGCCACAGAACCATTGACGTTGGTGTATGGTGAGCCAACTGCCAGATTGAGGCTCAGGTTCATGCTGAATGCGTTATAACCATTTGAAGCTTCGACAAATGGTGCTTTGAAAGAGAATTTCAAAGTGATATTTGGTTGGATTGCACCTTCGTAGTACGGTCTTGTCGGCGCAGTGTTGGTTGCATCTACCTTTTCACCAGTAAGTGCAGCACCGCCACCATCGATATCGTAAATGTTATCGAGCGTCGAAAGTGCACTCATGCTCCCTGAAGCATTGAAGTCGCCGTAATCAGTTGGGCTATCGCTGTCTATTTTCGCATCACGGACGGCACCACCTGAGAACTGAGTTGGGATTCCAAGACGATCAATGTCAAAATTGTTCCCGATACCTTTAACGGCTGGGTCCCAAACTCGAGAGGTGTAATAATTAAAATCAATTTCGCCAGTGATCTTGAAACCATTGTTCTCGAGTGTGGTCACACGCTTGTCAAGTGCAGCCAAGCCAGTGTCCACTTTGGTTTCCAAAGCACCAACTCGAGCTTCCAGATCGCCAACGGTGTCGGAAAGTGCGGTTTGGTCACGACGCAAGAGCGTGGTGAATTCGCGCAGGCTGTCCAGATCGTCTTGCAATGCGGTGACATCATCGGCACTGGCGTAATTGTTTTCGGGTGGTGGAGTGTTGGTCAGCTCGTCAACTTGACGCTCGAGTTGGGTCACGCGGTCTTGCAAGCTGAGCACGTCTTGGTTGAGAAGCACAACCAGGTCGTTTAATGCGGCAATGCTGTCGGCTTGGCTCTCGACGGTTGCGCCGAGTTCGCCGAGTCCTGACTCGAGGTCGGTAACGCGACCGTCGAGTTCGTCTACCTTGTCTTGCAATTCGCGGCTTTGGGCAAGTGCGGTGTCGGCGGCGATGCTGGCTGCATCGATGGCGTCCATCAAATCTTGAGCGCCCTGGGTGTCGCCACCGAGCGCATCAATTTGGGCTTGCAGGTCGGCGGTCACATCTTGCAATGTGCCAACGTCGTCTTGCAATCCAGCAGTGCTGTCAACAAGTCCGTCGAGCGTGTCTTGTTGAGCTGTAACCATGTCAGTGAGAGCACTGATTTGGTCTTGGGTGTCAGCGATTTGGGCTTGCAAATCGTCGATTTGGTCTTGCAGATCAGTTGGATCGAATGGCTCTGCGCCAGTATCCGTACCTGTTCCAGCACCCATGTCGGCAATTTGAGCGTTCAGATCGTCAATTTGTGATTGCAGATCGTCAACTGCGCCCGAAAGGTCGTCAACTTGACCTTGCAATTCGGTTGGATCAAATGCTTCTGTTGCTGGCATTTCATCGATTGCAGCTTGTAGTGCATCAATTTGGTCTTGCAAACCTTGAACATCGTCCGTGGTTGCAAGTGTTCCGAGATCAATCGTAACAGTTCCATCGGTCACTTGAAGGGCATCGACGGCAGCTTGAGCGTCGTCGGCGGCGGCTTGTGCAGCATCGGCGGCATCTTGAGCGGCTTGGATGGCGTCAGCATTTTCGTCGGCGGCAGCTTGTGCAGCATCGGCAGCATCTTGAGCAGCGGCGGCGGCATCGGCAGCGTCGGCGGCGGCAGCAGCAGCATCGTCGGCGGTGGTGGCGGCTTGTTCGGCAATGTCACGGGCTTGCGTGGCGAGTTCTTCGACACGGGCAAGATCGTCTTGGGTTACAGCGTTGTCCTCGAGTTCTGCAACGCGCACACCCAATTGGGCGAGGTCGGCTTGCAGTTCTTGGACGGCGCTCATCAGGTCGTTGTATTGCGCCTCGGTGATGCTAAAACCAGAGGTTCCAGCAGTGCCAATACCGCAAGCGCCCGATTTCACGGCTGCGATCAAACGGGCAACGATGGCGGCGGCTTCATAACGGGTGATCGGTTGATTGCCACGGAAGGTTCCATCAGGGTAACCGCGAATGATGCCGCAGTCGGCAGCAATCTTGATGGCTTCTTGCGCCCAGTGACCGGCTGGAACGTCTTTCAGGTCGGCTGGTTTTTGCGGGGCGGCTTGACCGGTCGGTTGATCGACCTGTCCGGTTGGGTTGGTTGGCGTGGTTTGGGCAAATGCGGATACGCCCAAGCTCAACGCGGCTGTTAAAAACATTGCAGCAGAGATTTGCTTCATTAAGAACTACCCCCTGAAAAATAACGAAAAGTTGCGGTCAAAGACTTTGCGTTGTCACAACTTTTAACCTGGTCGCTCGGGCTTTGGGGGGCGAGTTGCCGTGTTTCCTCTCCCTGACTGACCCGTGCTTTGCTGGCTAAACCTTGTTTCAAACTGCTTTTTACTTTAATTCCGCGTTTTACTGCGTTTTGCAACACTGTATTTCTTAAAACCGTGTCATGGCTGAAGTTGGCACAATACTTAACACTCATTGAGGGTAACACCTCCTTTCTCGAGTTCACCATATTGTGGCTCTTCGTCCAAAATAAACTTTACCATGATGAGTGGGAGCTAAGTCAAGCGTCTGGCGGCTCATTTTTGACGGTTAGATGGGTTTCAAACCCAAGCCCAGCGCAGTTGAACGCATCCGCATCGCCGCAATCGTGTTCGATACGTGTTGTTCGAGGTCAATCTCGAGTTCAGCAATGCCGATTTTGATGTCATCGCGGTTGACGCCCCTGGCGAAGGCTTTGTCCTTGAGTTTTTTGAGAACACTTGAAGTCTCGAGCAACTCAATGCTTTTGTCGGGTCGCACCAGACACGCGGCGGTGATCAAACCGCAGAGTTCATCCACCGCGAACAGGGCTTTTGCCATTTGGGTCACTCGAGGTGTGCCGGATTGATTGTAATGTCCCAGAATGGCTTGTAGCACCTCTTCGGGCAGGTCAGTGTTTTCACGTAAATAATTCACGCCCCAAAATGGATGCCCGTCGGGTCCCAAATCTGGGTGTGATTCGTAGTCAAAATCATGCAACAAACCCGTCATCGCCCACAGTTCTGGGTCTTGATCGTAATGCTCGGCGTACCAAACCATTGCCGCCTCGACCGCCAACATGTGCTTGCGCAACGATTCGGACGGGGTGAAATCTTGAACGATCTGCCAGGCTTGATCTCGAGTCATAGGGGTTTAGGTTAACGGCAGCGAGTGGCAATTGGCAAACCTCGAACTTGTAAAACCCGAGCGTCAAATCACTTTTGCTCGAGCCACAAAAAAATATGCCACCGCTTCCCCCTCATCCCCAACTTAGGTGCATTACATGTGTGGCTCGAGGTGCTTTTGAAACCATCCCAAGAATTATCAACATCTCGAGGGTGAACTGGCTAATTGCTATCCGCCAATTGCTAATATCACCTCGTGTTTGACTTTGAAATTGAAACTTCCGATGGTCGCGCTCGAGTCGCCAGTTTTTCCACACCGCACGGAACGGTGACCACGCCAATGTTCATGCCTGTCGGCACGCAGGGCAGTGTCAAGGGTTTGTCGGTGCATGAGTTGCTCGAGATCAAATCGCAAATGATTCTGGGCAACACCTACCACTTGATTTTACGACCTGGACTCGAGGTGATGAGGCAATTTGGCGGTTTACCCGGATTTACGGCGTACCCAAGCCCGTTTCTAACCGATTCGGGCGGCTTTCAGGTCATGAGTTTGGGTGATATTCGCACGATCAGCGAACATGGCGTGACGTTCAAAAACCATATCAACGGTGATCCGCTCGAGATGACGCCCGAAAGCAGCATCTTCGCGCAAGAGATCATTGGCGCGGATGTCATCATGGCGTTCGACGAATGTCCGCCGTACCCCGCCACGTTCGAGTACGGAAAAGCCTCGCTTGAGCGAACCGTGCGCTGGCTCGGGCGTTGTTTGAATGCCAAAACCCGAGACGATCAGGCTTTGTTTGCGATTGTGCAAGGCGGAACTGACCTGGCGTTGCGGCATTTGAGTTTGGAAGCCACACTGCCATTCAACACGCCTGGTTTTGCGATAGGTGGGCTGGCGGTGGGCGAACCCAAAACTGAAATGTTTCCTGCAATTGATTTTGCCACCCGAGCGCTACCAGAAAACAAACCGCGATATTTGATGGGCGTGGGATTTCCAGAAGATTTGGTTGCCGCCATCGCTTTGGGCGTGGACATGTTCGACTGCGTGTACCCGACCCGCACGGCACGGTTTGGTTACGCCATCACGTTTGAGGGGCGGATCAATTTGAACAACGCCAGCATGAAAACCGACGCTCGAGCCTTGGAGGACGACTGCGATTGTTACGCTTGCCAGCATCACTCGAGGGCGTACATCGCGCATTTGATTCATGCCAAAGAAATGCTCGCGCCACGGTTGCTCAGTTTGCACAATTTACGCTGCCTGCACCGAATTACCGAGCAGGCGAGGCAAGCCATTGAAAACAAGAATTACAGCGCTTGGGCGCTCGAGTTTGGAAAACGGTACTTTAAAAATGAAATTCCAGATTGGTTCTCGAGCGCCATTGAGCGCGGGCGGGCTTAACGAAAGATTTCTCGAGGGTAATTCTTAAATTCTGAGTCGTGCATGATCTCAAAGAAACGCCGAATCAATTCGTTTGCGTCCGTTGGATAACCGTCTTCGGACAGGTGATACTGCATCAAAAGCGGCGGCTCGAAGACCCATTCATAGCCGCGTTCGGTGTGCAGGCGCGACAATTTCCCAGTCGGGTCTTTTTGCCAAGGTTCAAACAACATCAGTTTGCCGTCCGCCTGTTTTTGCGGCAGCAGACGCACTTTCAAGTCGCTGTGTTTGTCCTGGCTGAAGGTCAGGACATCGCCTTCAACGCCTTTCAGGGTGAAGGTACTTTGTCTCTCGAGGGTGGCGGTACTGACAGTCATACATCACGTCCTTTCGGAAATCCGCAATGTGCATCCCTGACAGCAATCTCGAGTAGCAAGATGCTGTGTAGAATGACAGCACTTGCAATCCACAGGCTAGCAGAAATGAGCAAAAAAGTCGAACGAGAAACGCACTGTTTAGTTGCAAAACCCGAAAGAAACCGATCATGATTCCAAACAACATTCTCAAACGCATCCCAACAGATTTTCGACCCGTCGCACAACTTGCGGTCGACAGAATTCTCGAGCAACCAGACGTCATTGGCTTTGTACTGGCGGGTTCGGTGGCGCAAGGCACGAGCGACAAATTTTCAGATTTGGATTTTTATGTGATGACCGACGGCAACCAGCGCTGGCGTTTGTGTTGGATGCTCGAGACAGTGCCTGTTGAAGTGTTTTTCAACCCGTTTGAATATCTTCAATCGCATATTGAAAGCGTTTCTGCCGCATTGCACATGCTTGCAACGGGCATTCCCATTCTCGAGCATCCAGAATTACGGATGTTGCAAGAATTGGCTCGAGCGGTTCTGGGGCAACCGCCCAGGAAATTGAGTCAGAACGAACTCGAGTTTGACCGGTTCAACACGATGGAATGCGTGTTTGAAACCAGAAGTGTTTTAGAAATGGAATCGTACCCGTACTTTGTGCCCCAAGCTTTGGTTTTTATCTTGAAAGCCATTTACCGCAAAAACAGGTGGTGGGAACTCAAACCCAAACACATTCTGAACGACCTGAAAACTCGAGCACCAAGACTTGCAGCACTCGTTCACATCATCCTGAACGGGTCATCTCGAGGGGAAGTCCAAACCGCCCTCGAGACGCTGGCA
This sequence comes from Deinococcales bacterium, assembly GCA_025352125.1. Taxonomy (GTDB): domain Bacteria; phylum Deinococcota; class Deinococci; order Deinococcales; family JAAFIG01; genus JANXTZ01. The sequence continues at coordinate 80,625 of JANXTZ010000041.1, forward strand.
AAAGAAATTATTGACCCACTGACGCAAATTGAATTCTCGAGCGACAAACAAACCGTTTGAAGTATTTTTGCCGTTGACCATTTGGGTATACTCGAGCGGTGAAAGGTCTTTCCAACGCCAGCTCTCAACTCAAACCCTCCAGCACCGTCGCGGTGACCGCCCGAGCGATGGAACTCAAACGCCAAGGCATCGACGTGATTTCGATGGCGGCGGGCGAACCCGATTTCGACACGCCAGAACACATCAAACTGGCGGCAAAAGCTGCCATAGACGCTGGCAAAACCAAATACACGCCAACTTTGGGTGTGTTCGAGCTTCGTGAGGCAATTGCGGCAAAATTCAAACGCGAGAACAAGCTCGAGTACGCCGCCGCGCAAATTCAAGTCACAACTGGCGGCAAGCAGGCGCTGTTCAACGCGTGTTGGGCGCTTTTAAACCCAGGCGATGAGGTCATTATTCCCGCGCCGTTCTGGGTCACGTACCCAGAACAGGTGCGGCTTTTCGGTGGCGTTCCCGTGTTCGTGCAAACTCGAGCCGAGGATGGTTACGCACTCGAGCTTGACGCGCTCGAGGCGGCAGTCACAGCCAAGACCAAAATGATCATTTTGAACAGCCCGAGCAACCCGAGCGGTGTGGTTTACAGCGACGAAACCATTGAAGGTCTGATGGCAATTGCCGAAAAGCACGACCTTTGGGTGATGAGCGACGAAATGTACGAGCACATCACGTACACGGGAAAACTGCCCGTCAGCGCCGCAAAATTCAACACAGATCGAGTCATGACGATCAACGGCGCGAGCAAAGCCTACAGCATGACCGGATGGCGCATCGGTTTTGCCGCAGGACCAGCGCATGTCATCAAGGCGATGGATGCGATTCAGGGGCAGAGCACCAGCAATGCCAACAGCATCTCGCAGTGGGCAACCATCGCCGCCGTGAACGACACCAGTGAATACATCAACATGGCTCGAGAAGCGTTTCGAGGTCGTCGTGATGCAATTGTGAGCGGCTTAAACCGCATTGGGCTGCCAACCCCAACGCCCGAAGGGGCGTTTTACGTGCTGGCAGACACCACCAGAATCCATAAGGACGAAACCGAAGCCGCCAAAATCATTCTCGAGCAGGCACGGGTTGCAGTTGTTCCAGGCACGGACTTTCACGCGCCAGGACGGGTGAGGCTGAGTTATGCATGTAGCCTCGAGCAGATTGAAGAGGCAATCTCGAGAATTGGAAAGATTTAAAACTTTACTGAAAAAGTCGGTCAAATTGGCTAAATCATCTTCTGCAAGGGGTTTTATGAAAAAAAGTATTATTGCTGGAATCGTTTTGTTCGGAGTCGGAACAGCTCAAACAAATGAATCCACGATTGAAGTTTTGCGTTGGAACTGTGATCCTCCGAATTCGGTTGGATATGCACACAGCTATGGAACGATTCAAAACGTCAGCAATACTTTGCTCGAGAATCTGCAAGTTACCGCAGAGTATTTTCAAGACAAAGATCGTAAAGTGCTCATCGCGCAATCAACTGGATTGGTTAAAGCAAGTAAGTTCGCTCCAAAAGCACAAACAACTTTCGAGGTTTTATCCAAAGTTGCAAAATTTTCGGCTTGTTGGATCACTTTTGAGACGGATACGGGCATTCTGGCGACAAAATACCCTGATTACAGCAACAATCCTCCACCAGATTTACCTTAACTTTTGAAACTAAAGCAATAACGAAAAGAACCCCAATTCGGGGTTCTTTTTCTCTGGTGTACCTGAAGGGATTCGAACCCCTGGCCTTCTGATCCGTAGTCAGACGCTCTATCCAGCTGAGCTACAGGTACATCCTAACGAACTGCACTTCCTGACGTTCTGGCGGAGGGAGAGAGATTCGAACTCTCGGTAAAGGTTACCCCCTACGACGGTTTAGCAAACCGTTGGTTTCAGCCGCTCACCCATCCCTCCGGGCTTCTTACGATTCTAGCTTAGAACAAAAACTTTGGCGGAGGGTGAGGGATTCGAACTCTCGATAGGCTTTCACCTATGGCAGTTTTCAAGACTGCAGCCATCAACCACTCGGCCAACCCTCCGTAAGAGGTCACGCTTTTGAGCGCGAACAGGAGTGTAACAGCATAAGCGAGGTGTGTCAATACGTTTTTAGGAGGTGTTCTCGAGGCACAAAATTTTGGCGAATCAACAGTTTATGGAAGCTCGAGAATGTCTTGGAAATCAATTTCAAAAAACGGATACTCAAGTTGCGGCGCTTGAGGTTTCAACCCGAGCTTTTCATAAAATCCAACGCCACCCGAACTCGATTGCCACTCGAGATAACGCGCCCCTCGAGCGTTGCACCAGAGTTTGATTGTCTCGAGCAATGCTCGCCCGATGCCGTGTTGACGATGTTGAGAAGACACCAGCAGGTCATTCAAACGCATACTTTCTTCACCCGAGCGCAACCTTTTACCGTAGCCTTGTGCGGTGGCATAGCCGACAACTTCACCAGTAACTTCAGCCATCAAAACAACATGATCTGGATGCTCGAGCACAGCTTGAAAACGACCTTTAAGCCCATCTTCGAGTGTGGTTGCAAATTGTTTCATCAGTTGCACGAGAGCCTCAAAATCTTCAATTCGAGCATGACGAATATTCATGTTGCTCCCAGCAAATTCTGTTCGTAAATCAACCGAATCGTGGCTTCAATATCAGGCTCGAGCACGGAAATATCTTGAATGCTGAAGCGTTCAGAAAGTCTGCGAATCAATTCCGAGGCGCTGAGTTGTTCACGGCTGAAAGCGTACACGGCACGGTTTCCATCTCGAGAAACCAGATTCGCGCCCTCAACCTCAAGATCGGCATACGGTAGGGCAAAATCCACCACGAGTTGCCGCAAACCTCCAAAACGGGTTTGCAGTGTCTCGAGTGCACCGTCAAACAGCAGTTTGCCGTGGTCGATAATCATGGCGCGTTTGCAGAGTTTTTGCACGTCTGCCAGATCGTGCGTGGTCAGGACAACGGTGGTTTCTTGGGTGGCGTTGATGTGCAAAATAAATTCGCGGATTCGTTCCTTGGCAACCACGTCCAAGCCGATGGTCGGTTCGTCGAGAAACAACAAATCTGGGTTGTGCAGCAACGCCGCGCACAAATCGGCTCGCATTCGTTGACCCAAGGACAGCGAACGGGCTGGACTGTTTAAAAATTCGTCAAGCCCAAGAATTTTGGTGAAATGCTCGAGGTTTTGCTTAAAGGTGGCGCTGGGGATTTTATAGATAAATTGCAACAATTCCAGCGATTCGATCACGGGCAAATCCCACCACAGCGTGCTGCGTTGTCCAAAAACCGCACCGATTCTCGAGACGTAAGCTTGACGCGATTTCCAGGGTACAAAACCGTTGACCTCGAGATGACCTGACGTGGGGACCAGCAAACCCGTCAGCATTTTGATGGTCGTGCTTTTGCCCGCGCCGTTCGGTCCAAGATAACCGACGATCTCGCCGCGATTGACTTTGAATGAAACGTCATCGACGGCTTTTAGAATTCTCGAGTCGCGGGAGACAAAGTTTTTCAGGAGTGAAAAATTTCCTTTTTGCGGGTTGCGAACCGAAAAATGCTTGGAAAGGTTCTGGACTTGAATCACGACAGCCTCAATTTCCAGTGCTTTGATAATGCGTCAAGCCAAATTTCCAGTATTGCACGGCAAACCAAAACACCGCGATTCCCACAAATGGCGCGAGAAAATGCACAAAATACGGCATTCCAAACGGGTCGGGTTTTGAAAGGAAGAACAGCGCTGGATAGTAATTGAGGAAAATGGCGGGCACGACAAAAGTAAAAATTTTTCGCAACCAATCGCTGTAAATGTTCATTGGGTAAGACATCAAATATCCGCCGCCGTAAGTGAAAATATTCATGGTTTCGCTGCTCTCCACCGTCCAAAACGTGATGGTCGCGCCGATCATGAACAAGCCGCCGAAAAACAAGATCATGCCCAAAACAACCAAGGGCAAGAACAGCCATTTCTCGAGGTTCCAAACGACATGATTGGTATTAAACGCGTACACCAAAATTCCGATGGCAAGCGCAATCCGACCGATGCGGCGCAAGGTGAAATCCGAGCCGAACACTTGAATCAGCAAACTCGAGGGGCGCAACAAAAACTGGTCGAGCGTGCCCTTGCGAATGTACTGTGCAAAAGCAGGCGGGTCAAAACCAGCAAAGACCATGTCCATAAGACCAAACGAAATCTCGACCATGCCGTACAAGAATGCCACCTCCTCGAGTTTCCAGCCGCCGATGCTGGGAAAGCGCTGGAAGACCAGCACAAACGCGCCAAATTCGGTGGCTGTGAACAACATCGTGCTGATCAGGTCGAGCACAAAACCCAGGCGGTACTGCATTTGAGAACGCAACTGAGCGCCCAACAGGCGAGAGTACAACTCGAGGTGATGTCTGAAACTAACCACCGAGGATCACCAGGCGTTTGGAAGCTCTCGAGAGAATGATTTGCGCCAAGACCACCAGCAACGCCGCCCAGAGGGTTTGAACCAGCAACGCCTCGAGCACTTGATTGCCCGAAATTGAGCCGACATAAATCTCGATGATGGTGTTCATGATGTGCGGAAACGGCGTGAAGTTTAAGATTTGTTGCATCCAATCTGGAAAAAACCTGAGCGGCATCAAAAAACCGCTGGCAAACGTGCCAATCACCGATACGAACCTGGCAAAACCTCGAGCGTCGGGCGACCAGAAGGCAGACAGGTTGTAGATGAAACGAATCGCAAAACTGATCGTGAGCGCCAGCAGCATTGAAAGCAGCAACGCAAGAAATTGCGCAACACTCGAGGGAATCTTGATGTGAAAAAGCAAACTCGAGATGACCAAAATTGTGACGCCGCGCAAGAGCAAGGCTGCCAAGGCACGTCCGACATCTTGGGCAAACCAAAAACCGAACAGACCCATGGGGCGCAGCAAATCCGTGGCAATTTCACCTCGGTACACGGCGTTCATCAAATCCGTCCAACCAAAAATACTGACAAACATCATGATCGCTTGGGTCAACACCACATACGTCACGGCATCGTTCGAGTCCCAACCGTTCACACGTTGAGCGTTTAAGAGCGCCAAAAGCACGCTGGCACGAAGCAACCCGAAAAAAATGTTGGTGGTTAAACCCGCGACAGTTGCTGCACGGTACGTCAAATGCCGCCTGAAAGACCGCCGTGCAATCTCGAGAAATAATCTCAAGCTTCACCCCCGAAATTGAGAGTATGACATGAGGCTCGAGGGTTGGGGAACAGGCTATTTGGCGTATGAACGAGGGTAATGAACGCACTTTCAAATTTTGCCAAAATTAAGTATTATTGCCAAATGACGCAGATTGTTCATATTGATAAATTTGGTCGGGTACTCATTCCCAAACCAATCCGTGAAAAACTTGGATTTAAACCAGAACAATCGCTCGAGATGCAATTTATTGACGGCGAAATTACACTTCGACCCACAGTAAAAGGTGAGATTGAACTCAGCGATGGTGTTTATGTTTGGACGGGATACGATCCAATCGAAGTGTCCATCGAAAAGTTAATTGACGACGCTCGATCTGACCGCACTGATATGTTGGTTTCAAACCCTTGAAACTCTTTGATACCAGCGTCCTTATCGCTTCAATTCTCTCACACCGCGAAAATCATTTGAGGGCTAAAACTGCTTTTTCGCAAGCCAAACTCGAGAAATCTGCGTGTATCAGTGCTCATAGTGTGGCTGAGGTTTACAACGTGTTAACTGGAAGAATCTTAATTCCACCTGCAAAAGCACGAGAGCTAATTGAAAACAATTTCAAGGGCGTCGAAGTCATTGCTTTGGATGCTTCAGATTACATTCGGGTGCTCGAGAAAATGTCCAGTCGCGTCTTGTCAGGTGGCGTAATTTTTGATGCTTTGATCGCGGAATGTGCTTTGAAGATTCAAGCCGACACGTTATTTACCCTCAATCTCAAACATTTTTTACGACTTGGTGAGGAAGTCAGCAATATTGCTCGAGAACCCGAAATCAAGCTTGTGTAATCCACAATCTGGCATAAGGCGCAAGCCAAACCACACCATCCCAAATCTCGAGCTTGGTGTTTGAAATACGGTCAAACGGTGCGTGAATCCCGAGTTCTCGCAATTGCCAAACAGGATAGGTTTGCGCGGTTTCACAAAAATTGTAGATGCCCACAAAGTTGCCGAGCGGATGGGCACGGTTGTAAATAAACACAGGCGAATTTTGAGACTCGAGCACCAACGTTTCGACGGCGGCGTGAAGATGCGGGGTACTGACACGGGTTTGAATCAAGTGTTTGAGTCCGTGATACATCTTACCCTCGAGCGAGTTTGGGTTGGCAATGGCGTTCTCGGCTTTGTCCCACGGCATGGCAGGGCGGTGAATCCAACGGTTGTCCATCGCCATCTCAGGATTCTCGAGATAAGTGTAATCGTTTAACACTGCAAGTTCGTCGCCCATGTACAAGAGCGGCACACCGCCGTAACCGAGCACCAGCGCATGAGCCATCAACAGACGCTCGAGACTGAGGTGCTCGAGTTGCTTGTCCCCGTTAACCAGGGCTTGCTCGAGTCCAGCGAGGCTGGCGGCGCTGCCCGAAATTCGTCGATCACCAGTTTTTTTGTTCTCTTGAAAGACCGCACCGACCGCGTGCGTGCCAGGAAATTCGCCAGAGTAAAAATCGGACAAGAACCTGCGGTGCCCAAAACCATCGACTCCAACGGCTCGAGCGTCATCGTCGGTGATTGCCCAGCCGATGTCATCGTGGCAGCGCAGGTAAGTGTTCCAGGCGGTGTTGCTGGGCTTGTGCGGGAATTGCCGAAGCGCGTGGGTCATGAGTCCGGTGTCTCGAGAGGCGAGACTCGACCAGATTTGCACCATCAAACTGTTGTGATACGCGGTATCAGAGACTTTGCCGGCATGTTCGCGTTGCCCGAGGTAAGCAATCAGTTTGTCGGGCGCAACGATTGCTTCGGCTTTGAAAATGATGGCTGGCGCAACAATCCTTGCCACGGCACGAAGCGCCTGGGTGATGGCGTGAACTTCGGGCAGGTTTTGGCAATCTGTACCCAAACGCTTCCAGATAAAAGCTATCGCGTCGAGCCTGAAAATTTCGATGCCTTTGTTGGCAAGCCATAAAATCACGTCCGCGAACTCGAGGAACACGTCTGGATTTGCCCAGTTTAAATCCCACTGCCAGGCGTTGAAGGTCGTCCAAATCCAGCGTTTGGAGGCTTCGTTCCAGGTAAAATTGCCCGGTTTAAAATCGGGGAAGACTTCGGGCAGGTTTTTCTCGTACTGATCGGGCATGGTGCGGTCTGAAAAGGTGTGAAAATAATCTTGGTACTTCGCGTCGCCCTGCTGCGCTTTCAGCGCCCATTCGTGTTCTTGGGCGACGTGATTGAGCACCAGATCGCAGCACAGGCTGATGCCTTTTTGGCGCAGCACACCCGTCAAGTGCTCGAGGTCGGCAAACGTCCCGAGGTCTTCACGGATTTTGCGAAAATCAGCCACCGCGTACCCGCCATCGTGCGGCGCGGGTCGGGGTTGCAAGAAGGGCATCAGGTGCAAGTATTTCACGCCGAGATTCTTGAGGTAATCGACTTTACTGAGCACCCCTTTTAAATTTCCAGCGAAACGCTCGGTATAGGCGACATAGGCGATCATGTCGGGTTGCTCGAACCAGTCTGGAGAGAGGTTGCGTTTCAGGTCAAGGGTTTTGAGTTCAATTGACCGTTCCAGGTGCGCCGCGATCATGATTTGCAGCAACTTCTCGAGCATCGGCTCAAGGTTCAAGTAAACTGATGTTAAACCTTCAATCAGGTCTGGCAGATAACGCTCGAGCCGAGCCATGAACAAACTTCGGTCTGGCAAGTCCTTGGGAATGCTCGAGTCAAAACGTTCAAGTTGGGTATTGAAAGACGATTTGTTCATGGTTTGTGCCAGTCTAGCGCTTTTCGTAAGCGTTTACGAGAGGATGCCGAACAAGACCCGACACCCAAGCCATTTTTGGGCAATTCAGAGCAAATCAAATGGTTTGTCGTGAAAAACGGCGTTTGCCGACACCTTGCCAAAACCCGAGGGAATGGCTTTTCCAGAACCCAATTCGCCAGGACCATCCGAACTCGAGATTGCCCTCAGAAAGGCGAGCGGCGCGGCGGCATCCCAGGCTTGAGGATGACACGCCGCAGGATAAGGCACGATCACATTCGTATCGGCACGGTTAAAACCAGCGAACAATTCTGGTAAACGCGCATCGGCTTCCAAGGCTGCCGCCTCGAGTTGCGCCGACACGAGGTGCTTGAGTTCAGTCCAAAAACCGTATCTGGCAAGTCCGAGCGCAGTGATGGCATTGTCGTGCGCCCAGACGCTGCCATTGTGATACGAGACGGGATTGTAACGTGGCATCTCGAGCGCGAGGGTGCGAATCCCCCAACCGCTGAACATGTCGCTCGAGAACAGGGTTTGCACAAGTTTCGGCGCGATTTCCTCGGGAACAATTCCAGCCCAGAGCGCGTGACCTGCGTTGGAAACTTTGACTTTGGCAGGGCGTTTGTTGGCACCCAGCGCATGGGCATAGGTTTGCAAATCTTCCAGCCAAAAGGCTTGATGAAATTTTAATTTCAAATCAGCCGCAATCGCTTCTTGTGCAGCCGCCTCAGACTCGAACTTGAGCGCCCTGAAGACCCGAGCCGCACTGAGTCGAGCGCGGTAGGCGTAAGCCTGGACTTCCACGACGGCTATCGGCGCTTCGAGGTTCTTGCCGTGCTCGTCAAACGTGCTGTCGCCAGAATCTTTCCAGACCTGGTTGCCAATGCCGCCCTGGTGCGGAATGTACTCGATAAAACCGTCCTGATCTGGGTCTGCATCCAAAGACCCCATCCAAGCCAGGGCTGCCCGCAAGTTCGGCTCGAGTTTTTTGATTGTTTCCAGATCGGCGCTCCAGTCCAGATAATCTGACAGCAAGCAAATCCAGAGCGGCGTGGCATCGACGGTGCCGAAATAGGTTTTGAACGGCGTGCGACCCGTTCTGGAGGCTTCACCGTCGCGTTGTTCGTGCAGAATCTTGCCTGGGGCTTCGAGGTTTACGGGGTTTAAAACCCGCCCCTGTTGTGATGCCAGATACTCGAGCGTTCCCCTGGCAATTTGTGGGTAAAACGCCACGGTGAACAAACCAACGATGATCGAATCGCGTCCAAACGGCGTCACGTACCAGGGAATGCCAGCCGCCGGAAACGGCGTGCCGTCAATATCAAAAAGCAGCGAACGTAAATCTCGAGCCGATTGATTGAAAACGCGTTGAATCAATTGATTTTCTACTTTAATTTTGGAATTCCAAGACATGTAATCCAACTCGAGTTCGGACCGGCTCGAACTTTTTGCCATCACATCCGATTTGGTCGGCGTTATTTTCAAACTGATCTCGAGCGGTACGGCACCCAATTTCCAACGAATCAAGTGCGCCTGACTCGACAGAGTAGGATTAAAGCTTTCTCCCAGCGGCTGCTCGGCTTGCCAGGTTTTGGTCGCCTCGGTCACATCCAATTCAATCTCGAGCATCTCCCCCATCGGGCTGATCTCAAACGTGACCGACCTGTCCACGCCGTCCGTACCGTGATAGCTGTACTTCAAACCATTCTCGAGCACCACACATTTCACGTCTTTGGCTATTTTTGGCAAGCCGCGCACCTCGAACATGTCACTAAAATCGGCATCCAAGATCAGCTCGAGGTATTCGGCTTGGGCTGGGACGACATGGTTGAAATCGTCCTGAAACGATTGCAGCTTGAGGGTTTCAACATAACTTGCGCCCGACAACCAACCAACGCGGTCCATTCCGAGACGCTGGGTTGGACCAAGTTTGGGTTCTGATGCAAACTGCCTGAACTCGAAAGGCAAACTCGAGTGCGTGCTCAACACGGTCGGGGCGAAACCCGAAATTCGCCACTCGAGGTGCGACACAAAACGCGTGTCACGGTCGTAAAGCCCATGCTCGAGTCCCGCAATTTGGGCATGATCGTCTGCGACGAGGTACATGGTGTTTTCTTTGAGTCGCACGGGGTTGCTCCTTGAATTGAATGCACTTAAAGATTATATACGTAAATGAATCTTGAAGAAATTATACTGTGAGCACCGCAAAACTTACCGTTCTCGAGGGTGAACACAAGGTTCACGCCTACAAAGCCAAGTTGTAAATTTATAGATAGCAAAAAAGCGACTAAAGTCAAAGATTTTTGCCAACTGCTTTCACTCTTTACTACCACTGAATGCCACGCCCTCGACAAAATACCGTTGAAAGACGATGAACAAAATAATCACCGGCAACGCCGAAAACACCGCACCCGCCAAAATCAAGCCGTAATCGCCGGTCGAGCCGTAAAAACGGTTGAACGAGTTTAAGCCAATCGGCAGGGTGTAAATGTCTTGAGGGTTGGCGAGCACCACCAACGCCCAGAAATACTCGTTCCAAGCGCCTTGGGCAGTGGTGATGACCAGTGCGCCGAGCGCCGGTCCAGCCAGGGGCATGATCACGCGCCAGAAGGTCTGGGTTGTGGACGCGCCATCAATTTTGGCGCTCTCCTCGAGTTCGCGGGGCAGGGTTTCAAAAAATTGTTTCATCAAGAACACCGCGCCCGCACCGACCAGACCGATCAACCAAAGACCGACAATGGAGTTAAGCAGACTCTGTTGTCCCCAGAGTTTTGAAAGCCCCCAGATGCCATCTTTCAAGACCAGGTAATTGCTGATAAACGTGACCTGTCCTGGCACGGTCATGGTGAAAATGACGAACACGAAAAACGCGTTTTTGAACGGAAAGTTCAGACGCGCCATCGCGTAACCCGCCATGGACGCCAGAACGATGGTGCTGGCGATGCGCAAAATCACAAACAAGAACGAGTTGATGACCCAGTTGAAAAACAGGCTTTGACCCGTGGTGATCGAACGGGTTTCCTTGAAAACCCTGGTGTAATTGCGAAACACGTAGCCAATCACGCCAGGTGCAAGGTTGTCATATGACTGCACCCGAGGGTAGGGGTACGGGCGGCTGGCTATTGGCGCAAAGATTCGCTCGAGCCGCGTCGGGTCGAGGGTGGCACTGGTGTAAACGTGCTCATTGGGACTGTTGATGTCGAGCGGCACACGGTCCATGATCGGAGCGGGTTTTGTGGGATCGTTCAGGTTTTTGGCGTTTTGCGGGTAATTGACCGTGATCTGATAGGTCACCTTCTGCCCTGGTTTGCCGTCTGGCATGTTGGCAGGCACAAGTGCGGTTTGTTTGAGCGGCTCGAGGACGGCGTAATCGGCGGCGTAATCGGTGGCGGCAAATGCACCCGCGCCAGCGCCAGCGCGGCGCTTGGGAACGCTGACCTCTGGGGCTGTGGGCGTAATGCCTTGAGGCACAAGGTAGGAAACGTCGAAATTGATTTTTGCACCTGGTCTGAAACCACCCAGGAAACCGTCGCCACCGCCAGCCGTACCCAGTTGAAACGCCGAAACCCAGTTTGCGGGGCGCAGTTGTTCAAAAAATATCCGTGGTGGATACTCATCAGGATTGGTTTTCAAACTCGAGATGGTGCCCATCAAAAGCGGTCCGATAAAAACAAACGAGAACAGAATCAACATGAAGTAAACCCAGCCGGCTCGCGCCCAACGTCGGCGTGCCAGCCAGTTGGGGTCTGCTTTCAGGTTGGGTTTCAAATTTACTGCGGTTGAGGCTTGCATATCAACTCCCCGTATCCGAAACCACAAAGCGTCGTTGAATCATGACCATGACCGTGGTGATGACCGCCAAAAAGATTGCGCCAGCCGTGGCAAGCCCAATTTTGGGCAGCCCGCTTGGATCAAAAGCTTTTTTGAACACGTAAAATGCCAGCGTGATCGTGGACTCGAGCGGCGCGTTTGCGCCCTCAAAAATTGACACCTGATCAAACATTTGCAGCGTGCCAATCACGCCGACGGTCACAACATAAAACGTGACTGGGCGCAGCGCCGGAATGGTGATGTAACGCAGTTGCTCTTGCGGGGTCGCGCCGTCGATGCTCGAGGCTTCATACAAGCTTTTGGAAACGCCCTGCAAACCTGCCAGGAAGAACAGCATGAGTGTCGGAATGGTGGTGAAGGTGTTTTGAATGATGATCACCAGCAACGGGTACGGAATGATGCCCAAGAATTTTTCTCGGGTGGCAATCCAGTTTAAAGGCTGCGCTGGAAGATCACCGACCCTGACAATGTTTAAGGCGTTTAAAATGAAGGTAATCACCAGTCCAACCAAGACTGAAGTGAACAAGAAAGCTGGATCAAATGCTGTGGCGGGATAACCTTTTGATCGGTCATACATGACTTGTGCCGCCTGCAACAGTGCGCCAACAACCAAGAACGTCAAGATCAGGCTCGAGTGATTGCCAAACCAGTTCAGCACAAACGAAAAAATACCGGTCGGTCTGAACAACCAGATAAAAATGAGGGTAATCACAACACTCGAGGTGATTGAGGGCATGTAGTACGCGGTGCGAAAGAACAGCATACCGCGAAGTTTTTGATTTAACACCACCGCCAGCACCAGAGCACCAATGGTTTGCAGTGTTGTGACAATAAGTGAGAACAATAAAGTATTTGCCAGTGCAATGTTAAAAAGTTGTTCGGTTAAAATGTTCTTGTAATTGTCCAAACCAACAAAATTGGGCGTTTTAAACAAGTCATAATCGGTAAAACTGTAATAAATGGTTCGGACAAACGCATAACCAAAAAATATGACTATCGTAAAAACGAATGGCGCCAGAAAACCGTAAGCCGCCAGCGCCTCACGGTTTTTTTCATTCCAAAATGTTTTGGGTTGCTTGTTTTGGGAGCTTGCCTGTGCCATGATCTCCCCTCAATCTGCGCCATGAAAGCCGCTCGAGACGATAAAGACCCATTCGAGCGCAAAAGTACAGTTACGCTCGAGTTGCTGGTTGTGCTCGAGGCTGAAACCGCTTCAGCCTCGAGTGCTTAGACCTTACTTGATTTGGTCAATCTTGCCCTGGGCGCGTTTCAAAGCCTCATCCACGGTTGAGGTTCCGTCCATGACGGATTTGAGCGCCTCGTTGACGGCATCGGTAAAGACTGGTGGTTGGTTGAACGCGACCACGTTGCCCGAAGATGCCCCGCGAAAAACCGTGTTGTTGGCTTGCGGTTCGGCTCCTGACTTCTTAAAGTACGCGTTGGCTTGCAGTGACTTGCGGCTTGGCAGTGCCAAGCCATTCTCGAGCACGTATTCCTGGGCGGCTTTGGAGGTCAAAAGGTTGAGCACCTTGACGGCGGCATCGGTATTTTTCGTGCCCTTGTTGATCGCCCAGGCGACGCTGAACAAGAGATTACCGCGCCGTTTGGTGGTTGGGTCGAGCGGAATTAAGCTTGTGCCGTATTGAAGATTTGGTGCGTTGTCGCGCAAGAAACCGAGTGCCCATGCGCCCTCGAAGGCGGTGGCGACTTTGCCAGACTTGATGCAGTCCCCGCCCCAACCCGCCGAGATGGTCGAGGGTTGAACGGCAACTTTGGATTTGACCAAATCGGTGTAGAACTGGAATGCCCGCACAAAGCTTGGGTCGGTGACTTTCTTGGTTGGCTTCCAACCCGTGCCGTAAGCGAATGCGGCAAAACGGGCGTAATCGGCTGGGAAGCACGTGCCGTAATAACCTGTCCCGAGCGCCTTTTGCACCTTGGCGAGCTTGTCCGAGAAGGTGTTCCAATCGTCTTTGTCGTTCGGATAGGCGACCTTGGCTTGATCGAACAAATCTTTGTTGTAATACGTGGCGAGCGTGTTGAAATCCTTGACGATGCCGTACAGTTTGCCACCAAAGGTGTAGGTTTGATTGAGGCTCGAGATAAAGTCGGTGCCGCTGACCAAACCGTTCAGGGGCAGAATCTTGCCACTCGAGACGAGTCCCTTGGCGGTGTTGTCTGGCAGGTAAAACACGTCTGGTGCTGTGCCCGCCGAGAGCTGGTTGACAATTGCCTTATCGTAATCGCCAATCGGGGTGTACTTGACATCAATGCCGTCTTTTGCCAGTGCCGGTTTGAGGAATTTGTTGATCAGGTCGTTGACCAAACCCGTGTCGGTCACACCATCACGACCACCGATGACGATGGTTGTACCCGTTTGACCAGACACCAAACTCGAGCCTGCGCCTGCCACCAGTAAACCAAATGCTGCCAGTAGAGCGTATTTCTGCTTCATGTTCATTCCTCCATTGAATGTGGGCGAATTGCCGAAAAACCGATTAGAACCGCTTGAAGAGAATTGTGTTTTAAGTTTTCGCGCCACTCGAGGCACGGACGATCAGTTTGACTGGCACGAGCGCACTCGAGACTTTTTTGCCTGCCATGTTCTGTAAAAGCATTTCGGCGGCGCGGGTGCCAATGGTGTTGATATCTTGGCGCACGGTGCTGAGGGCTGGCTTAAAGGCAGCCGCACTCGGCAGGTCATCGAAACCGGTTACGGAAACGTCCCAGGGAATCCTGAAGCCTTCATCCTCGAGCGCCATGATCGCGCCAAACGCCATTTCGTCGCTGGCGGCGGCGATGGCACTGAACTCGAGTTTGGCAGCCAGCGCACGCCTGACGGCGCGGTAACCTCCGACCTCGGTAAATTCGCCGTCCCAAACAAGTAAGTTGTTCACAGGCAATGCAGCCTCGAGCATCCCTTTGCGGTAGCCCTCAAGGCGTTGCCGCGAGGCTTGACCCGTCGAAGCGCCAGTCAGGTGCGCAATGCTCTTGTGCCCCAGTTTGGTCAGGTGACGCACCGCCTCGAACAAGCCAGAAATGTTGTCCACGTCCACCCACGGCGCTCTTTCGGCGTGCTCCAAACTGTGCCCAACCATGACAAATGGCACGCCTCTCGCCTCGAGTTGATTCGGGCGCGAATCGTCCAGATGCACACCGAGCAGAATCACACCGTCAGATTCAGCCTCCAGCATGGCTGGGTCGTAACCCGAAAAAATTCTGGTGCTGTACCCCTCGCTTGAGAAGCGCGACTCGAGCGCGTCTCGCAAAATGCCGTAATAGGTGTTGCCGCGCCGCTCGTCACCGTCCAGCGACAAGCCGATCACGTGCTTGCCGCGCCGCGCCAGATTTCTTGCACCTGGGTCTGGCACGTAACCAAGTTGCGTCATCACGTCCAGAACGCTCGTGCGGGTTTCAGTGTTGACCCCATCTCGGGCGTTCAAAACCCTCGAGACAGTGCCTTTTGAGACACCCGCAGCGCGTGCAACTTCCTGGATCGTGACTTTCGCCATGCGAAACCTTTCTATCTGAAATCGTGTTGTTGTAACCGGTTACAAAAACTTTACTCTGCGGATTCTCAAACGTCAAGAGGGATATTTGAACGACTTTCACCTGAAATCGGTTTCACCTCGGAAGCTCGAGCCAACCCCAAAGCCCGCAGGACGAGGCAAACCTTGCCACTACTCAAGTCATTCAATCTCGAGTACACTGGAACTGTTGAGGTGACTGGCGATAAACACGGGAAACCGTGGGGAAATTTCAACGCACCACTTGATCGCTCGCCTGGGTCCGACATCTCGAGCACCACACACCGCACCTCGAGTGAACCCAGGAGAACCATGAAACGAGCATTGTTAAGCGTGTCAGACAAAACTGGTCTTGAAGCCTTCGCTGTAGGCTTGATTGCCCAAGGTTTTGAGCTGGTCAGCACGGGCGGCACCTTCAAAACCCTGCAAGCGGCTGGCTTGCAGGTCAAGTACATTTCGGAGGTCACCGGTTTTCCAGAAATTCTCGAGGGGCGCGTCAAAACCTTGCACCCGAACGTCCACGGCGGCATTCTGGCAAAACGCACGGATGAACATCTTGCCGAACTCGAGGCGCAAAACATCAAACCGATAGATTTGGTCTGCGTCAATTTGTACCCATTCCGCGCCACTGTTACAAAAGCCGATGTAACGTTATCAGACGCGCTCGAGAACATTGACATCGGTGGTCCAACCATGATTCGGGCTGCCGCCAAGAACTTCCCCAGTGTCTGGGTTGTGGTTTACCCAAGCGACTACAGTCTGGTGCTCGAGAAAATAAATTCCGATGACCAGACATTTCGCCAACAGCTGGCGTTCAAAGCCTTCTCGCACACCGCCAGTTATGATGCCGCGATCACCCAATATTTGGGTGACGATGAACTGTTGCCAATCGAAAAACCTCTCGAGTTGAGCCGCATCAAAACCCTTCGTTACGGCGAAAATCCGCATCAACAAGCCGCGCTGTACCGTCAAGGCAACTCGAGCGGCGCGGTGCTGGATGCCAAAGTCTTGGCTGGCAAGGAAATGGGCTTTAACAATTACGCCGATGCCGACGCCGCCTGGTTGCTGGTTTCCGAATTTTCATTCCCAGCCTGCGTCGCCGTCAAGCACGCCAACCCTTGCGGTGTGGCTCTTTCTGACAACGCCAAAACCGCCTGGGAACGCGCACGAGATGCCGACACGCTCTCGGTGTATGGTGGCGTGGTGGCACTGAATCAACCCGTGACGCTCGAGGTTGCCATGTCCACCAAAGGCACGTTCCTGGAGGTTTTGATTGCGCCTAGTATCCAAGCCGACGCGCTCGAGTGGTTCAAAACCAAAAAACCCGATTTGCGGGTGCTCGAGGCAGGAAGTGCCAAATTTGGCAACCTCGAGTTAAAACCGATCTCGGGCGGATTTTTGGCGCAAGACCGCGATGCCAGGGTCTGGTCTGACCTGTGCCCAGAGGTCGTGACTGAGGTTCAACCGACCACCCAACAATGGCTCGACCTCGAGTTTGCCTGGTATGTCGGCAAGCACGCCCGCAGCAACAACGTGGTGCTGGCAAAAGACGGTGTGACCGTTGGGTTGGGCGCGGGTGCAGTCTCGAGAATCTGGGCAGCGGAACGAGCAATCTCCAACGCCGCCGACCGCGCCAACGGTGCCGTCCTCTCGAGCGAGGCATTTTTTCCGTTTGATGATGTCGTGCGGGTTGCGGCAGCCGCAGGCGTCAAAGCCATCATTCAACCTGGCGGCGCAAAACGCGACCCCGACGTGATCGCCGCCGCCAACGAACTGGGCATCGCAATGGTGTTTACAGGCTCGAGACACTTCAAGCATTGAGTTTTACGTTGTCAGGCTCGGGTTTTTATGACTCGAGCCTGACAGTTTTTGCCATCTGGTTTCTAAAGATTCAAGCCCATTGCTTTTGCCGCCCACGGTCCAACAAACCAGACCGCCATCATGGCAAAACCGATGTACGGAATGGCGTTGATGACCGGCTCATTGGCATTCACCTTTGATCCACTGCGAATGCCTTTGATGACGGCAGGAATGAAGATGGTGGCAACAAGGGTCAGTGCAAAAATTGCCACCCAAACTGGCACAAGCCTGTTGATGGTGATGGCGTAAATACCAGCCAGAACGCTCAAACTCACCAGCACCATCATGATTTGATGGGTGAGATGTTCGCCCAGAAGACTGGCGGTGTGGGTCACACCCGCTTTGATGTCACCCTCGAGATCGCGGACCTCGTTAAAAAGTTGCCCGTAAGAACTGGCGGCGACCATGCTGATGAACGGCGCGAGCCAGAGGTCATTGAGGCTCTGGTTGTAACTGAAGTATGCTGCCAGAAATTGCAGTCCTGCCAGCATCAAACCGTGTGAGATGACATCGACAATCGGCACACTTTTTAAACGAAGTGGTCGCCAGGAGTACAGATGCCCAAAAATCAGGCACAGAATCCCAAAAATGGTTGGGTACAAGCCGAGCGGGATGTAAAGCAAAATCGAGAGTCCAGCAACACCAAACGAAATCAGATTGCCTTCGGTTTTGGAGAGCATCCCGTTGGTGATCGGGTTGCGCATGGCTTTCTCGGGCGTGTGGGCATCGTCGGGGGCATCTTCAACATCGTTGAAGGCAAAAGCAAAACCGACGCTCAGCCAGTTGGCAAGCACCAGGAGCATGATGCGCCAGTCAAAAACCGATTCTCGAGCGCCAGCCACAGCGCCCAAGCACGTGGTGAACACGACCGAACCCGCATAATCTTTGAATCGCATCAAACGCAAGAAACCTGCGAACTTACTCAATCCCATCCCCCTCGAGACGCCAGATGTGTTGGCGCGTTGCCCGACCAAAGAAGCTTGAAGGCTTCAAATTCTCAAGAGTTTACCCTACAAACCGCATGAGAGTGTTGGGTACGCTTTTAAAGTGTAGATGACATTGTTATTTTTCTATTCCTGTCTCGGTCTCGAGGTGCTGCAAACGGTGAATCAATTCCCTTAGCGTGCTGGATTTAAGTTTTAGGGCGGCTCGGTTGACGATCAATCGGTAAGAGAGTTGCGCAAAAACCTCGAGTTCGTGAAGGTTGTTCTCTTTTAAAGTGCGTCCCGTTTGCACCACGTCCACAATTGCATCGACCAAGCCCGTCAATGCCGCCAGCTCGAGCTTGCCGCTCAGTTGAATCACGTCGGCTGGAATGCCGCGCTCATTCAGCATTTTTCGGGCGCTGCGGGCGTACTTGCTGGCGACACGTTCGATGCGGCTGCCCGAGTTTTGAATGCCAATCAGGCTCAGGCGGTAAGGCTCGCCGCCCAAATCGATTGGCTCGTAAACGTCGCGTCCAGACTCGAGAATCCAGTCCTTGCCGACAATCCCGCAGTCGGCAACACCCAAATCGACGTAGGCTGGCACATCTGGGTCTTTGACCTCCAAGATGCGCAAATTGCCAAATTCGTGGCTGAGACTGCGCGAACCTTGAAAATCTGGAATCTCGAGTCCGGCACGGCGCAAGAGTCGCAGGGCATAATGTTTGCTGCGTTCGCCGCTCGGCAGGGCGATGGTCAGTCTCTGCTCGAGTTTCACAGGTTCTCCAAGAAAGTGCCCAGGTTCTGGCTGGCTCGGGTTTGAAGGTTTAAGACTTGATCGCCCGTGACCAGGTAAGCAATGCCGCGTTTTTTGGCATAAGCCTCGAGTTCTGAAGGCTCGAGCGTCCAGGCATTCTCGACCCGCCAACCTTTGGCACGAAGTTTTTTTGCACTCCTCGAATCGGCAACGGCTTGTGGTGGTTTGATCGGTTCCAAGCCGCCGAGTGCCGTCATGATGCGTTCCAAACCCAGCGCAAAACCGCAGGCGGGCAGGCTTGCGATTGGCGCACCGTCGTAACGTCCGCCGCCGACCAGGGGTTGACCAAAATCGGGCGTGTACGCCTGAAAAATCATGCCAGAGTAATAATCGAGCCTTCTGGCGATACCGACATCGAACAAAACGCCTTTTTGCGGCAGTTGCTCGGCAACTGCGACAAGCTCCTCGAGCGCCAATTTGGCGGCATCATTCAAAGCGTACTGCTCTGCCTCGAGCAGCACGTCTTGGCTGCCGTACAGGTCAATGAGTGCCATCACCGATGCTCGGGTTTTACCAGTGACATTGTGATTATCTAGTTCCATTGCCAGTTCTGGGGCGTTCTTGCGGTGAATCAAGGCGCGTAACTTTTCAATGCCCTCAGGCTCGAGTTTGGTCTCCATCAGCACCGCCCGCACAAATCCAGGATGCCCGAGTTCAACCGCGACGCTCGAGAATCCGACGGCTTGTAAACATTCGAGCGCCAAGGTCACGACCTCACTGTCGGCGAGCGGGGTGCTGACGCCCAGAAGCTCTGCACCAACCTGGGTAAACTCGCGTTGACGCCCCAACTCGGCATCTCGAGCGCGGGTCCAAAGCTGTCCCGCATAGCGCAGGCGAAGCGGAAATGGACCCTCGGGAAAGTTCGCCCGCACCAAACTCGAGATGGCGGTGGTGTACTCGCCGCGCAGTGCCAGCACCGTGCCATCACGATCCACCAATTTAAAGCTCTTGTCGGCTTGGGGATGCGCGGGGTCATAAACCTCGAGCGAGGGCGTCTGCACGGCTTCGTAACCCCAAGCGCCCAGAACCCCCTCGAGCTTGGAACGCAGGGTTTCGCGCCACTCCCATTCGGGTGGCAAGGTAAAACGCGTACCATCTGGGATCAAGCGCATTACTCGACAACCACCGGAATAATCACCGGATTGCGCCCCGTGGCTTTGCGCACAAAACGCCGCACCGCAAAGTAAATGTCATCGCGAGCATTCTCGAGCGAACGCTTTTCCCGTGACGCACGCTCCAGACTGGTCAGGGCATCTTCTTTGATGGCGTCAAACAAGTCGTTGTTGTGCGTGACAAAGCCCCTCGAGCTGATCTCGATGTGTGGCGTCGGGTGCATGACCCCAATCACCACCAGCACGCCGTCACCCGCCATGCTCTGGCGATCCTCGAGGATGTCGTCGGTCACGTCGCCAACGCCCAGACCATCGACGTAAACCGCACCCGCCGTGACTTTGCCTGCGAGTACAAAATCGTCTTGGGTGACACGTAGCACATCACCGTTCTTGGCAATGATGGTGCGTTTTGGCGGCACGGGAATGCTTTCGGCAAGGCGTTTGTGATTGGTCTGCTGACGCGCCTCGCCGTGAAATGGCAGGAAGAATTTGGGTTTGGCGAGGTTCAGAATCATTTTCAATTCTTCCTGCGAACCGTGACCGGAGGCGTGAACCTTGTAGGTCGGCGGGTAAAAAACAATAGCGCCCAACTCGTACAATCTGTTGATGACAGCATTGACCGCCTCCTCGTTGCCTGGAATCGGACTCGAGGAGAGAATGATCGTGTCCCCTGGCTTGATGTGCAATTTCGCGTGGTTGCCGAACGCCAACCTCGAGAGCACGCTCATCGGCTGCCCCTGACTGCCTGTGCAGATAAACAAGGCTTGCGAGTCCTGCAAGTCCACCAACTCGTCGGTGCTGATCAGGCGGTCTTTCAACTCGAGGTAGCCGAGTTCCTGGGCGAGTTGCGCGTATTTGAGCATACTGCGTCCCTCCATGACCACGCGCCGTCCGTTCTTCTCGCCGCTCGAGATGATGTTTTGCACGCGGTGAATGTGGCTGGCAAAGGTCGTGACAAAAACCCGTCCCTTGGCTTGGGAGATCAGCTTGTCAATTTCGATGGCAATGTCGGCTTCGGAAGGCGTCAAACCAACCCGTTCGGCATTGGTCGAATCCGAAATCAGCAGCAGCACGCCGTCAGCGCCCGCCTGCGAGATTTTCTCGAGGTGGCTGGTCTTGCCGTCGGCAGGGTTCTGATCGAGTTTGAAATCGCCGGTGTGAATCACGCGCCCGATGGGGGTGTGAATGATCAAGCCAGAATTGTCTGGGATGCTGTGCGTCATCAAGAACATGTCCACGGTAAAATGCTCGCCAATTTTGATGCGGGCGTCCGTCGAAATCTCGCGCATGTCCACGTCGGAGCTGGGAATCCCGAACTCGGAAAATTTCTCGCGCAGCAAGCCCAAGGTCAGTTTTGCGCCGTACAGCGGCACTTTGGGCAGGCGCGGCAAAACATAAGGCAACCCGCCAATGTGGTCTTCGTGACCGTGGGTGATGATGAAAGCTTTGATCAGATGCGCATTCTCGAGCAGATAATCAATTTTTGGAATGATCAGGTCAATGCCAGGCTGGTTGGAATCTGGAAACGCCAGACCGCCGTCCACCACAATAATTTCGTCTTCAAACCGAAAACACATCATGTTCTTGCCAATTTCCCCGAGTCCGCCGAGTGGAATCACATCCAAATGTTGGCTCATGCGCTAAAACCGTTCTCTGTGAATGCTCGAGCCTTAAATAACAGATTCATAAAACTCCTTTGGTGCGTTTGAGACAAAACTCAAAAATGGCTGCTCGAGATTCCCCCTCGAGCGACTGGGGTGTAACTGGTACGGCGTGCGCATCAATTTGCTGCGACCGATGCCGTCGCGGTGGCAGCAGTCTACCAGACCCGTCAAGTCTGCCAAACGGCTTGGATGAGGGCTAGGCGTTAAAATCAGCCATGACTGGATTGAGCGTTCGTTCGTTACTCGGGTTTAATGCCAACGAGATCGCGTTTATTCTGAACAGTTGTTTTGAGGGTTATGTACTGCCCGTGCAGTTCACGGCGCAGGCTGTCAATTCGCGGTTTCGGGCGGAGCATCTGGATGCCGCCGCCAGTGTTGTGTACTCAAAAAATGATTTACCGCAAGGCATTATCTTGGTGGCAAGGCGCGGCAGGCACAGTCGCGTTGCGGCAATGGGCGTTGTGATTGAGGCTCGAGGGCAGGGTTTGGGACGTTTGATGCTGATTGAGGCATTGGGCGCGGCTCGAAATCGTGGTGACATTGACATGAAACTTGAAGTCATTGAACAAAATACCCGAGCGCTGGGATTGTACCAATCGCTGGGCTTTGAAATCACGCGGCGTCTTGTTGGTTATCAACGATCCGCAATGATTGGTCAACTCGAGGATTTGACCGAAATTGACGCGCTCGAGTTTTCGCGGGTGGCGGCATGTGAGGGCGAAACTGATCTGCCCTGGCAATTGATGCCAGAAAACTTCGCTGGACAAAGCGCTCAGTCCTTCCAGCTCGAGGATAAAGCCTTTGCTTTGGTGTCGGTGACTGGCTCGGGTTTTTTCTTGTTCGCTATTGTTGTGCGCGGTGCCTTCAGGCGTCAAGGTTACGGGCGGCGTTTGCTGGGTGGTCTGACACAAAAATTTGAGGGCACAGAATGCCGTATCGTCCAGGTGGTTCCCGAAAATCTTGCGCCAGGGTTTTTCTCGAGCCTGGGTTTTAAAGTCTTAGACTTGACCCAATTTGAGATGAAACATACTTTACTCACGCTCTAAATTCGACGGGCATTGGTCGAAACCATTGGTCGAAACACACAGGGGTTCAAATCTTGACGTGGCTCGGACACGGTGACCCGAGGGCTGCAAGCTTGTTTGGACTGGATTTTGCGTTCACAATGTGAAAAAAGCTCGCAAAAGCCGTTTGTCCAGATGTAAGCTACCCTGATTGCCAGTTGATCGCCCATGAATAACTCTTCAGAATGTGTCTACCCAACGCACTCAAAGGAGATCACTCATGGACGACCATTTTATCGTAACAGCTTTCGTCATTATCGACGACCTCATGACCAAATTC
>JANXTZ010000043.1 GCA_025352125.1 Deinococcales bacterium
TCACTCAGAACGCCAGCCCCGACAAATTGCCCAAGAGCAAACGCGCTTTCGTTCAGTTGATTGTTCCCCCTTCTCGAGCCTGGGGCGCAAGATTCAACTGCTTTGCATTCACCCTCGAGCGCTGCCAAGGCATACTTTCGCGGTGCTTCCGTGCTCGAGGCTGCCTTATTCAAAACTTGAGGTGTGGGCTTGCCAGTGTTCGCAGTCTTGGCGGGTGTTGGTGCTTTCGTGGTGAATCGCTCGAGCATCGCCTGTAATGCCTCAGAAATCGGCTCGAGTTCCCCAGAGGGTTCTAACTCCCATTGGTAGGTGTTCCCGCTCGGGTGAGCACTTGGGGGCAGGACAATGTAACCACCCTCGCCGCGAACATCACCGACATGCACCCCGTCAAGCTCGAGGGGTTTATTGCGCTCACCACTCGAGGCAAAGAACAGATGCACACCACCGCCGCCGCTTCGTGCTCGAGGAACGGTCTTGGTAAGCTCGAGAATGGCTTGAACTTCTGGGCACTCGAGGCTGTCTTGCTCGAAATCAAGTACGGTCAGGTTTGAGACAGTACCGCACACCACGGCAAGACCTTTCACTTTTTCGTTTGTAAAGAGCACTCTTGCTTTGTTGGTGCTCATCGGCTTTTCTTGCCAAGTTTTCCAAGACCCGAGAGGTTTCTTATCGTTACCAACGGGAAGAACAGACCAAGGCTGTGCTTGCTCGAGGTGAGAGAGTGCCGCGTTTAGAATTTTGGTCATGCTGCACCGCTATTCAGCACACTGAACTCGAGTGATACAATGAACTCAGTTCTCGAGTGCCGCGCTTGTCCAGGGCGCGGCATTTACTTTGCACCGCCCTCGAGTTGTTTTGCTTCCCATGCCTCGAGTGAATCAAGAGGGATTCTGATAACAGGGCGTTTCGTGCCAGGGTTGCCAATGCGAAGGCATGGAAGTTCATTGGATTTGATGAGGTTGTACACAAAGTTTTGATGCACTCCCCAACGTGTCGCAACGTCAGACACACCAAAAAATGCTTTAACCGTCGCTGTTTGCGGGTTCAAAATAGTATTCAAGGTAAAACTCCCAACGGGTTACGCTCGAGCAATCAATACTCGAGGTGAGAACACAAGGCGATTGCCGTGTTCTCAAACGTTGGGAGCGCAAGTTGTTTGTATTTGTGGGTGACACTCGAGCGGAGGGGCATTTATTCGCTGCTTGGTACAGTTTTTAGATTTTTCTGTGTAAGAAATGTAATTTTTCAGAACTAATTGAAGCTCAAGAAAAATTTCTAATATAGTTTCATGAAGTTTGTTAGTAGTTGATACCAAACAGGAAGTAATACTCCCAGCAATTTGTTGAGCGCACTCCAATGAAAGCTTATTTGCTTTTTCTTGTAACTCGATTAAAAAGTCTTCAGATACGTCTTCAGATTTTAATTCTTCTTCCGTGAAACCTAAACGCAATTGCGGCGAAACTACACCAACAATTAACTTATGACATTGCTTTGATTTCATGAATTCCCGCAAGAATTTTTTTACACCTTTGGGCGTTGATTTGGGTGGAATATACAGGTTGAATTTTCCAAGTGAGAGAACAAGACAAACCCCATGTGATAACGCACGGATATCATACCGTCTTTTAAGGATTGACATTTTCTGGTTCACCTTCGAGAGCATGATTAGAATTTATCATCTTTCTTGTATTTACACAACTGCTTACCCATTTTCTTCTCTTAACATCACGTCTCGAGATTCGGAGTACAGTTTCTTGCCTAATTTTTTCTATCTCCCACGCATCTCCCACGAAGTCCAAAAATCAGACCCTCGAGCATAAATTGTCTCGAGGGTCTGATTTTAAAATACCGTTCTGTACAACATTTTTGGCGGAGAGGGAGAGATTCGAACTCTCGGTACAGTTACCCATACACACACTTTCCAGGCGTGCTCCTTAAACCGCTCAGACACCTCTCCAGGAATACCCGAAACTCGAGCGCGTCCGAGTGTATCAATGATTTTGAATCACGTCAATCAAACGCTTGACACGGTTTGCCCTCAGTGTTACAGTTTCAACTCGAGCGAGTTTTTGCTCGAGAATTTCACGCCACTCTAGCTCAATCCGGTAGAGCACCCGATTTGTAATCGGAAGGTTGTCGGTTCGATTCCGATGGGTGGCTCCAAAAGTTTGAGCATTGACAGAAGTAACACCTTGGGTAGGTGTCCGAGTGGTTAAAGGAGACGGACTGTAAATCCGTTCGCATAGCGTACGATGGTTCGAATCCATCCCTGCCCACCAAGAATCTCGAGCTTAAGCTCGAGTTTCTTTTTTTAGACTTGCAAGAAACCGTTTATATCGCTAAACTCGAGGGGAATGCGGGAGTAGCTCAGTCGGTAGAGCGTCAGCTTCCCAAGCTGAATGTCGAGAGTTCGAGCCTCTTCTCCCGCTCCACGTGTAGGACACACTTTATGCTTGGTGTGTCCTTTCTTTTTTGGGCTTTCACCACACACTTTCACCACCACTCGAAAAAAATTACTTTTTGTGGTGGTGTTTTACCAGTCTAAATTTTGTTTTCTGAGTGTTACAAATACACGCCCAAAATTCGAGCAATCTCGAGTAAGTACGTCGCCACCCGCACGGCTTTCTTCGTGCCACGCCCGAACTCATCCACCAAACCGTAATCTTCAGCGGCAAGCGGGAATCCGACGCTCACGGGCAAGGTTTGATCCGAACTGATCTTGAAATCAAGCACCCAATCCACGAACATGTCAAAGCCGCCCAGCGCGTCCACAACGTGCAACAACTCGGGTGCAGCAACGCTCGAGGGTGGTTCAACCGCCTCTCTCGCAATCGCCTCCCTCACCGCCTGCGCCAAAGCAGGATTCACCCGCGCGGCATTCTCGAGATCGAGTTCAAGTTGCTCGGCAGCGTTTACAAATCTTGTGTATTGTCGTTTAACACGGACTTCCTTTGGTTTAACTGAAATCTCTATATTTTTGCTGGCATTGGCTATTACACAAAGTAGTGTGTGACGACTCCATGCCCTATCCGAATGTGCTTGAACATCAATGATGCCATATCGAATAATTTGCTGAAATTGTGCTTCTGAACGCTGTTGGATGACTCCTTTCACATTGGAGTATTTGAATCCAAGTTTTTTTATCCAGTGAATTAGGTCGTCAATTGGCTCGAGAGAACATTTCAAAATTATTGTGCTGGTCTTAAACCACAGGATCGCAATGTTGAGAACTCGATTTCCATGTTTTGCTCGAGATTTGATTTGTTGCTGGTGTATGTGAACCGTTGCTTGCGGACGTTTCACGTCTTTCAGTTTAAGCATCCTTGCGTATTCGTCCCAGGTTTCGCTTTCGTCCCAATCAGCTTCTTCTAAAAGCCGTTGGAATGTCCTAGGGTTAACTTTTGCAATTGTCGCAAGTTGTGCGGCAGTTTTTCGGACGCCTTGATCTTGAAGCACTTGCAAGGATTGAACGTATTTAACAATGTTTTGGCGCACCTCGGGACGGGTATTTGGAGGCTCGAAAAGTTTTAGAACCTGTCCTTGATTCAACAAAAACGACACTTCCTATCAATTTGTTTCCTCACCGCACTCGGATATTAATCTGATTGTGAGTCACGGAGGCACACTTATGGAAATGATAGCACAACAAAAACGACATTTGGCTACAGTCGGACTTACAGCACCAACAATCGAGCGTAAAGTGCTCAACACAGAGCAATTTGCGCTTGCTGTTGGCATTGGCATCAATCGCGCGAGAACAATGGTAAAGCAAAAGCGCATCAGGCACGTGCTTTATGGTCGGCGCATTTGCATTCCAATTTCTGAGGTTGATGATTTTCTCGCTCGAGAAATGTCCGAGGTTGAAAAATGAACCGCCTTGGCGAAGGCGGTTCTGGGACTGGCAAAAGTATAGCACTTCGGGGGGAAGATACCCTTTTTCGAGCAATCCAACTCGCAGACCTTCCCGCGTTGCTCGAGCAGTATTATCCCGAGTCTCGAGCAGTCTCAGGACGTGCAGGACGTGTCAAACGAGTCTGGGTTTCGGACTCTCGAGATTTTAATGCGAGTTTGAAACGATTCCCTGATGGCGTTTGGCATCTTCACGACTTCGTGAACAACGTTGGACACGACGCTTTCAGTTTTTTGGTTGACATTGTGGGCATGACCAAAAAGCAGGCAGCCGAAAAGCTGCTCCGTGATGCTGGACTCGAGCAAAATCGAACCAGAACACACGGCAAACCACAGCCGAAACTCGAGATTAAACCGACGCCGGACATGCCCAAAGAATTACGCGACTGGGTGACAACCTGGCGGCGCGTGGGTGGTGTTCAGGTTGGTCTTGACGGTGCGAAGCTCGAGACTTTGAACGCCTTCGCCGTGTGGCTTGCTGATGCACTCACACCGTACAGGGCGCAACTCGAACGCATCGCGGCGGGTGTCACCCTCGAGCACTGCATTGACGCCTTCAATGGCGCTACACCTCGAGTTTGCGCTTGCGAAAAACGATATACTTCAAAACTCGAAATATGGGATACCGACAACGACGGTAAGGAATTCTCCAGACTGGCTTACGGTTGCGAACCGTGTGGGTTGGTGTGGACAACCTCAGAACTCGAGGAAGCACGTGCTGCACGAGGTAAATCATGATACCTCGAAGCGGCGAAGATGTGCTCGAGGAATTTAAGCGCCAAGAATTTGCGATTTGGCAACAAGGCGGCGAAATTCGCACGGACGAAAATATCCCCGAGGGATTGAAAAGCTGGGCGAACAACGCCATTTTCAAAAAAACTCTGCTTAAAATCTTGCCGCACGAGCCACAGGCTTACGATGTCGAAAATGTCACTGACACAAAACCGGGCACATCGCTCGAGGATGGTCAACCTTCTGCCCCGAGCGGCATAAAAACGCAAAAAAGTGAAACTGATCAGCCTGCGGCGTGGCAAGCGCCCGTGCTGTTCGATGACGCTTTGCCATCTGTCGAAAGTCTCGATCCGGAGTTGATTCCCGCTGCGATTCGAGAATTTTGTGTCGATATCGCCATCAGGCTTAACGCACCCTTGGCGTATCCTGCTGCGGCAGTAATCACAGTTGTCGGAGCATTGATTGGACGGTCTTGCGCCGTGCGCCCGAAAATGCTAGACCCGTGGAAGCCGTTTGCGAATTTATGGTGTGCATTGATTGCGCCCTCGAGCATTGGCAAAAGCCCAATTCTGGAAGCTGCATTGAAGCCAATTTATGACCTCGAAAGCGCCTGCACAAAAGTGGCGCAAGAAAACGTTCATGCGCGTGGGATTCTCGAAATTAAATTGAGTGCAATTAAATCGAAATTGCAAACGGATTTTAAAAACAAACCAGAAGCGTCGAGTCCAAACGAAGCCGCATTCCAAGAACTGCAAGCCAATCTCGAGAAAACCGCCACAACGAAACGATATATAATCAATGATGCAACTGATCCATCACTTTGCGATGAGCTTGCAAAAGCCCCCAGGGGCTTACTTCAGGTGCGTGACGAACTAACAGGCTTTCTCGCCAAGCTTGAAAAAGAACACTACAGCCCCGCGCTGTACCTCGAACTTTGGAATGGCAATGCGCGAATCTCGCAAGATCGTCGCACCTCGCCAAGCACACGAGTTGAGGCTGGTTGTCTCAGCATTTTGGGTGGCATTCAACCCGCGAAGCTTTTGGGCTACGTCCGCGAAGCTTACCGCAGTGGCGCGTCGGATGGATTTTTACCGCGTTTTCAGCTTGCGATTTGGGCAGATGATTTTGGCGAATGGAAATTTACAGATTCGCCGCCGAATCGGGAATCTCTACGAAATTATTCCGACCTTTTAAAGAAAATTGACGGATTGACAGAGCGGGATTTCCGCGATTACGGCGCAAAAGCTCAGCAAGACGACGAAGACCCGATTCCTTTTTTTGCCATGTCCCAAGCCGCTTACGAAGTTTTTAAGGAGTACCAGATTGCAACAATGAAGAAAACGAAGAGGGACGATTTCGGTCAACCCGAAGATGAATTCCTGGGGAAAATGGGTAGGTTATTCGCTGCGCTGGCTTTGATTTTTCACGTGATCGACGTGGTTTCTGGCACGAGTCCAAGCGGCGACATCACCGAATCAGCCGCGTTGCAAGCGGGACTTTGGTGTAAAAATCTCGAACAGCACCACAGAAAAATTATTGCACTCGCAAAAACCGTGACACCGAGCCGTGAATTGGCACGAAGAATTGAAAAGGGTGACGTGCTCGACGGTATGCGAGTGCGCGAAATTGGGCGCAAAGAATGGTCGGGTCTTAACTCGTCCGCAGCATTTAATGCTGCATTCGCCGAACTCGAGGATAGAAATTGGCTGCGAATTGAAACCGAAGAAACCGAAGGTCGTTCGGCTCAGGTTATTCGGCTTAATCCAGGATTGAAAAAGTCAAAAAAAGGCGGGGAAAATGGATAAATGGCTTTCTCGTTTGAGGTCACTGTCAGTTAATGGCAGTGACCCCCAAGCCAAAACTGAAAGTATTCAACTTGATCAAACATCCCTTCTGTCGGTTTCTGACAGTGCCACTTCTGGAAAATTGCTGGAAAATGTTCAAACACCTTTAAAACCAGAAGTGACCGAAAATATTTTAAGAACTTCAAAAACCGCACCGCCATTAACCGCCAAAAGCCCCCCATCTACCCTTCTGCCGGTTTCTGGCAGTGCCATTTCTGGAAAACCGTTAGAATTTTCCGAACTCCTCGAGTCTGCCCGTACTCTCCTCGCCGCTCGAGTTTGGGAGTCAGCAGACCGTAGGCTTGTTGCAGCACTGATTGCGGCCCTCGAGAATCCCAAGACCTGGGATTGTTCCCGAACTGCCGCCCTCGAGCTTTTAACAGGCATGGTGAACCAAGCTCGAGGTTTGAATTGAAGCCCTCGAGCCTGGTCTGGGTTCGCTTGAACTCCGTCACCCTCATCCGCGTGGTTCGCTCGAACATCACCCGCCAATGGGTTGCGGGTCTGATCGGGCGTACCACACGCCTTAAAAGCTTGGACAATCTGAATCTCGAGCAACTGACCGAACTCAATCAGTGGCTTACTAAGCACTCCAATGCACAACTCGAGCTTTTGTTTCTCGAGTTTCTGAAAGGTTTAAATCATGACCGCTGCCGAAAAATACCAGAATGCTCTGATGGAACAAATGCGCCCCACAGCAACAACGATCCTTGACCTTATGCGCTCGAGTTCGCGCCCTCGTCCTGAAGGTATGATCCAAGATTTCGAGCTTGCACACTCCCGAATCTCCTGGTGCTTTAGGGTTGAAAATTAAACACCCCGAACAGTTTTTTCGGCTCGGATTTCATCGAGTTCTCGGGCAATGCTTTCCGCTTGGGTGACAACATTTCGAGCTTCCTCAAGTTGCCCGTATTGAAGATAGACTTCCGCTCGCGCCACTGCACCCGCATCGGTTAAACCCTCGCACTTGGCGAGAATGGCCTCCCGTTCGCTTTCAAGTGCAAAACGCTCGAGGCGCTTCTCTTGCGCGGCTTGAACCTTGCGTTCTTTGGCTTCGGCGGCTTTTGCCATTGGCTCGAGAACTTGTGATTCGAGGTGTCCGATTCTCGCGCCGTGTGCCTTACTGCGGGTCAAATGCTTGTCCAAGCGCGTCGTATGGCGTGTTTGACCTTGCTCGAGTGCGCTAAGTTTTGCCTCGAGATTCCTGATTTGACTTCTTAATCTCGAGAGTTCGCCAGGGTCGCCGCCCTGGGCTTTTGCCATTGTTGAAGCCACACCCGCGCGAAAAACCTGGTCAAGTTTTTTGTTGGTTTCTTTTGAAGCCAAAAGTGCCGCGTTTGCTGTGATACGCGCTGCGCTCACGTCGCGTTCGAGTTGGATTTGTTTTGCTGCCGCTTCAAGTTTGGAGATGTCCATTCAAACACGGTGCAACTTTGAGCGGTGAGGCTTCACGCACCATGCGCGAAAATCGTAGCCGAACCCTTCCGCTGCACGGCGGAACTCTGACCGCCACAAAGCACAAGTTCGAGAAGTGAACAGTTTGAACAATAGTCAATTCGCGCAACTTTTGGAACTCAGCCCCCGTCAGGCACGAGAGATTTCTGCCAAGCTCGAGAGTCTGGGATTTACGATTTCTCGCGGTTTGTTGGGTGATCGCAAAATTGTTTTACCGTTGGCACTGGCGGTCAAAAAAGCTCGAGACGCTGACAAGCCGGTTAAATCCTTGCTGTCTGATGCGAGCTTGACGGCTTTTCGCTCGAGCGAAGAGGTTGACCCTCTGTTGATTTTGCTCCAAGCGAGAGCCGACTTAAGTATTTTACGGCAGGGTATTGCCCCGATTGTCGCGATTCTCAGGGAAATCGAGCCAAATTTGAGTTTCAACCCGAGTGATTTGGGTTTGCCCGATCCTGAAAGCGGGGAATTTTGATGTCAGAATTTTCAGAGCTTCAAGCTCGCGTTTCACTGCTCGAGTTGGTGATTGACAGCCTCCCTGGTGGGCGTGACGCCCTGTTTTTGCACGCGAATTCTCGAGAATCACGGGGTAATTTTTCGCAGGTTATTCCCGTCACAGAACGGAAAAATGTTCCCGTGACGTTGTTGACCCACGCATACGGTTTCAAAAATTACCGTGAGGCTCGAGAATGCCTTGAAGCCCTCGCCCTCTCGAAGGGCTTGGGTTTTGTGGGTGTTGAGTTTTTCGCCGACTGGCTTCAATCCCTTGAGAGCTTGCGGCACTCACGAGCGAATGGCTTTTCGTGGTCGGAAGCTTTCACTCGCGCTGGGCTTGAAATACCGTCAAACGTGATGGAACACGCCGTCAAGGTCGCTCGAGAAACCACTCGGCTCGAACGTGTTCTGAGAACCGTGCTGCAACAAACGATAGCAAAATGCCCGAACCATTTGCGACCGCTGTACGTCCCATTGCTCGAATCGCTGCTCGAGGATTGACCTCGGGTCACGCGTTCTTTTCGGTCTGGTGTCACCCGTCAATTCAAAAGAAAGGCGCTGTTTAAAATCAGGTGGGTGACACCGACCGCACTTCAACCACATGAAAGCAGGAAAGCCAAGAACCGTAGCGCCTTCAAAAAAGCCGTAAACCGTTTGTTAAAACTCGAGCGTGAAACGTACCAAAAAGCTTGTGAAACCCTGAAGATTGCGAATGCTTTGACTTTGAAAGTGTTTTCGACGCTCGAGGATGACGCACTCAAAACCGGTAACATCAATGTTTGTTTGGAGGTCGCTGACCGATTGTTGCAATCGGCGGCTCTTATCGCTCAAAATGACTCGTTGGCAGCCAGTATCACTCTGCAAATGAGCACACTCGAGGCGTTCTCAACTGATGGGGGTTTGGCGTGACCTGGGCTTGGGATTCTGAAAATCGGTTTTTACTCTGCCTCGAGACGCAAGTCAGAATTAAAGTTGTGTGTGAGACGCCTGCTATCGACATTGCGCCGTGGCACATTGTCACGAATTTGCCCTCATCGCCTGGCGATGTGGTTGTCCTGGCAGTTTTTGATGGGGACGGTGCCGAAAGTCGAGCACGGGACGCGCTATCATTCATTGGGCGCGAGTTGGGCACAAGCGCCTTCTCAGGTTTGGGGAAAGCTCGGTCGGTCTAAACCATGAATGATAGCCCCGTAGCCCTCGAGCCGACAATGACCCTGCCAAACGGTGGGGTTTGCGCCCGTTGTCAGCGCGTCAAAAAGAATGGGTTTCAGTGCGGTGCTCCTGCCCGAGTCGGGTTCAGTGTTTGCCCTCGGCATGGGGCAGGTTTTGCGGCTCGAGAGAATGCTGGGCTGGCACTTCCAACGGGGCGCCCTGCCGTTCATGGGTTGTACTCAAAATCAGGAATAAAAAGCATTCACGACTTGATTTCTGAAGTCGAAGCGTCTGGAAACCTTAAAAGTACGGATCGTGAAGTGGCAACTTTAAAAGCTGCATTGTGGTTCTTGCTCGAGCAATCTGGCACCCGTGAGCGTGCCTCAAAAGACCTTGATGGACTTCTCGAGCACATGCGCGGGTTAAGACCCTCAACGCCTGAAGATTTTCAATCCGCACGGGCTTTAATTTCTGAGGCTCGAGGGTTGCAAGTTTCGCTTGATTCCTGGTTGGCTCGTATTCAGGACAGCGCGGGTTTTGTATTGTCGGCGGCAAAAATTCAGGCGGACATCGCTGTTAAAACGGCTCAGGCTGATGCTGTGGATGCATTTTCGGAGTATGTGAAGTTGTTACGCGGCATTCTTTGGGATGTTGTGGATGACACGGCAAAACTCGAG
Source organism: Deinococcales bacterium (assembly GCA_025352125.1). Classification (GTDB taxonomy): domain Bacteria; phylum Deinococcota; class Deinococci; order Deinococcales; family JAAFIG01; genus JANXTZ01. Next base: position 10,262 of record JANXTZ010000043.1, read on the forward strand.
GTGTTTGAGGCTCGAATTCAGAGTGAGATTTTTGCGCCAATGAGGGCAAAAATTGATTTTGAAGCGTTGCCTGCGAAAGTCCAAGAAGAAAATTAGAATTTGAATCACGATTTACACTCGACCTTTAATTTTGGCTCGTAGGTTTCTGCCTGCTGGTTTGTGTTCGTTGCTCGAGTGCACTGGACTGCCCTCGATTTAACTGAGCTTGATCCGTTTGGGGAGTGGTTGAACCCACAGCGATTTCCTGATTTGATGCGGGAACTTCGCGTGTTTCAAGTGGAGGGTGTCGGGTTTGATGACAGTGTGGGTTACGTTCGGTCTTTGCGTCCAACACCTCCCGTGTTTGTTGAGGGTGGGGATCGTAGGGCGTGGAAGAAAGCTTGTGATGCCGTGCCGCGTGAGGCGCAATTGTTTTGGGAGAATCCAGTCTCCAAAGCGCACTTGTTGAACGCGCTTTTGAGGCGCGACTCGAGAGCAATCACCGAACTCGAAACCGATCCGAATAACGGGCTTTGCGTGCCGCCAGGCAAGATTTACGCCTACTTGAAAAACGCGGGCATTGACTTCCTGGCGCGTCCCCGTCAAGGCGTTGTCGTTCACGCCCTCAACGGCGAACTGTTTCACGCGAAAATTCTCGAGGAAGACCCTGCCGATGCCCGTCATGCGCTCCTGAAAATTGACCGAGTGCCACTGCCACAGTGGGGCTTCTGGTCCGCGGCGGATTGGTGTTATCGCCTTCTCGCGCCGGTTGGGTTTAGTGGTTTCGCCAAAACCGAACATGCCGCCCGACTGATGGGATTGCCCACACACCTGGCGCGAAAAGTGGCTTCACGGGCTGGTGTTGGTTGTGGGGATAAAAGCAAAATTCCGCTCGCGTTGTTGACAGCGTTCGCGCCTGACTTTTGACCGCCGAGATCGTCAAGCTCGAGGGATGAAAACCCCTGTGGTGACAATCGTTTCAGGCGACTCCGAGCGCCTGGCAGAATTTCGGAGTACGATTCAAGACGCGATTTTCAAGCTCGAGGAAAACCTGCTCGAGACAGTCAAGCGTGTTGGCAGCGCGATTCTTGGGGCAAACGAGTTGTTCGGGCATGACCCGTTGAGGCTTCGCGCCTGGGTTGACAGCGACCTGGACGGCAGCATGACCTACGCGAATGCCCGAAAATGGATGAAGTATGTCCAAGCCCTGAAAACGTGTCCCGCACTCGAGTTAATCGAGCAAGGTCGGCTTGGGGTTGCCGCCCGAACTGTTTTTTCTTCGGCGTTGCTGCAAGACCGAATTTCGAGCGACCAACTTGAAACCGTGCTTGAAGGTTTGCCCGTGAATGGAAAAATCACACAGCTTCAAGCTCGCGACTTGGTTAAAAAACTCGAAAGACTCTCGAGCCTGACCGCGTTTTCGCCTCGGGTTTTGAAAGCTCGTGAACCTGATGACTTATTTGACCTTCACGCGGTTGATTTCGAGCGTGTCCAGCGTGAAAACCCGAGTTTGGCGGCGGCGCTCGAGCAAGCCAGAAAAGAACCTGTGATGCCAGACGACCCACGCTTGAACGACGTTGTTAACGGTCTTGGCGGCTGGGATGATTTCATCGTTTGGCTGGCGGCGTTTCGAGTCTCGAGTGATCCGAGAAACCCGCCGACACCAAACCCGCCCGAGTTGGCACGGCGTTTTGTGCTGGTCGATGAGGATGGGCGCGGCACGAAGAAAGCCTTAAAATTGTTTTCTTTGTTGGTGCAAGCCGCCCAAGTTTTGGATTTGACTTTGTGAAGCTCGAGGGTCTGGACTGTGGTTTTTGACTGCATCAAATCGAGAGGGTGCGTGTATGACGGGCTGGGATTTCATGCAGTGGGGTACTGCATGAAATGGGCTGGGTGCATCAAATGTTTCTCGGGTTTGGGTTTTCGCCGTGCTAAAATGTGATGATGGACACGCCAAAACTCGAGATTGAAGAAGCGCCACACGTCACCGAAGAAGAATTTGACCGAATGGTTGACCGGACTCGGGTGCTTCGACCCGCCACGCCCGAACAGGTTCAAAAAGCCCGAGAGTTCCTGGCGGCTCGAGCACAAAAAAAATCTTGAATGGTTGATTAAGTAGAAGGGTGTCCAAAACATGGACACCCTTTCTTGTTAAAGCTTGGTGTGCCCTCGATTGAATCGAAGGCATTAGAGGAAAGGGATTTGACGCTCGAGGTTCAATGTCCTCCTGTGCTGCTCGAGGACTTGGTGTCGGTTAAACCGACACGAAATCAACTTTCGACTTTGACCGTTTTCGGTGGCGCTCTCGCCCACTCCTGACGGGTCACTCGAGACCAGCAATCACAGACAGGATGCCCTCAACCTCGAGAATCCAGTTTCCGAGCGCGACGCGGTAGTCGGTTGGCAAATTCCGATGCCAGTCAACTCGGGCGGCGGCAAGACCTTTTTCGAGGTCGGGTGTGGTCATGGTGTGCGGATTGTGGAATTTAAAGTCTTTTGAGGCTTTTGAGTTTGGACTTTCGGGGGTTTCCTGATTTTTTTCTTGAGCCTGGACTTGTACGGTAACGCGGTAACGCTCGAGGGTATTGCGCGTGGGTGACGATGTTAAGGGCGTTACCAGTGCTTGGGTAACGGGCGGTAACGTTGGGAACGGCTTCTGAATCATGCTGGTCCCGTCTCGAGTGCCGCGCGATGGTCTTCGATCACTTTTTGGAGTGCCGCCTCGAGGATGTCTTGCAAGCTTGCGGCGTCGATGCCTGCGGCTTGCCAGTGGGCGGACCAGGCTTGAAGAGTTGTTTTAACCAATTCTTGAGCATGGTCTTCTGCACCCTGCCATAAGCCGCGAACTCGCGCACATTTTGGACAGAGCACTTCATCGTGGAATTCTGGATGCTCGAGAACGTTTTCGGTTGCGTCGCACCCGTCACAGACAGGTACTTCTCGAGCTTCTGGGGTGGGCAGATCATGCCCACCCTCTCGAGGGTGGCGGGTCATGCCCCCACCTCCTTCAAGGCTTCTTTGAGAATTGTTTTATTCTCGAGTTGGGTTTTGGTGTACACACCGTTGTTTTCGGCTGCGATTTCGATGGTGCTGAGAAGGCTTTCGATTTGCTGGCGGGTGAGCGTGATATTCTGCATGTGATCCTCACATCTTTTGGGATTCTCGAGACCATTTCTCTTCGCGGGGTGATGGTCTTGAGTTCCTAAATACTACCAAGCACTTGATACTATGTCAAGCATTTGATAGTATTATTCTCAAGGTAGTAAAAGCTACTCTTGAGAGGTGAGTGAACCAATGATTTTATGGAAGTTGCCAGAATTAATGAAACGGGAAGGTATATCCGCCTATCGTCTCAACAAAGAATTAAAAGGTCATGCCGCTCCAAACACGGCATATCGGTGGGCGCGTGAGATGCCTCGAACCTTGGATGTTGACGTTTTGCGTTGGACGTTGGATACCCTCGAGCGCATCACTGGCAAGACGTTTTCGATCTCTGACTTACTCGAGTATCAACGCATGGAGGCATGAGAATGGCAGCGACAAGGCGAGGAACAAACGAGGGTTCTGTGATCCGTGAACATGTCCGTGGCGGGTTTTATTCCCATGTGAGCCTTGGATACAATCCCCGGACAGGCAAACGGGCACGAACCACAGTGTATGGTAAAACAAAAGATGAAGTGAAAGCCAAGCGTGATGCACTGCTGGTTGCCCATCGTCAAGGAACAATCACCGCGCCAGAAAAGCACACCCTTGGGGCTTGGTTGGATCAATGGCTCGAGTCAAAAAAACCTCATATTTCAGAAGGTTCTTACCGTGATTACGAGGGTCTTCTTGGGCGACACGTTCCACAGGAGTTAAAGAAAATGCGCTTGCAAGCCATTAAACGCGCTCATCTGAAAGAGTTGGATACGAAACTCGCTAAGGTTCACCGCGCAGAACCGAGTAAAAAAGTGTCGGTGACGAATAAAAAAACCGTCCATAAAGAAGAGAAAGCGAAAGTTACCTTGTCAGCACGGACTCGCTCAAAGGTCTTTCAGTATTTGAAGGCTGCCTTTGAGGAAGCGATTGAACAAGAGCTTATTGCCGTCAACCCTGCCCGTGGGATTCGAGTCAGGGCAAATACCCAGGAATTACAAGCTCGAGCAACTGGGGCGGACAAGGCTCTTTCAGAAGGGGAAATGTTTGCTTTCCTTGACGCTGCGTTAAATCACCCGTTGTACCCAGCGCTTTACACCATGTTTTCACTTGGGCTGCGTCGGGGTGAGGCTCTTGGCTTACGCTGGCGCTCCGTCAACTTTACTACGGGTGAGATTCGGATAGAGCAGCAGGTGAAAATGGCTATGGTTGACAAGAAGATGCGTCCAATTATCAGCGCCACACTGAAAACCAAGGGAAGTCGACGGAAATTGTTTGCTTCGGAGGATTTGCTCGAGGTTCTAAAAGCCCGTAAAACTGCCCAGGAATCAGACCGTAAGAAATTGGGGGATTCTTGGACAGAGAACGGCTTGATCTTCACCACAACCCTTGGTACGCCCTATAACCCTGATAACTTGAATCGTGCAATTACCAATATTTGCAGAGATGCAGGTTTGCGCCGCTTCTCGAGTCATGCCGCACGACATACCGCAATTTCAACACAGCTTAGAAATGGTGAAAAGCTCGAGGTTGTTTCAGCTATTGCGGGTCATGCCCGTCCCAGCATCACGGCAGACCTGTACCGAACAGTGTTTGACGATGAAAAACGCGAAGCGGTATTTAGCTTAAAAGATAAACGGGCAAAACGTGTGATTGCCCAGGCTTAAATCTTGCCGAGTTTTCACCACCACTTTCACCACCACTGACTTATAATCGATTGTTGTTTAGAATTTTGAGACGTGGCTCAAGTTGTTTGATACACGCTAAAAAGTTGCGATTCGTGATTGTGTGTGATTCAAACAAGATAATTCCCAAGCTGAATGTCGAGAGTTCGAGCCTCTTCTCCCGCTCCAAAGTAAACCTTGTCATGAACAGGCTTTTTTGTTTTAAGAATCTCGAGTTTGGTTGGCTCAACCTCGAAGCAATAGTAGATGTTTCGTGCTTAAGAAATACAGCATCACTTTCTGACAAAATGGGTCATCGCCGTTTTTTTAACAATCCGTGGTATAATTAAGATAATGAACATACGAGTCACCACGCTGTGCGTCGCTGTCATTTCATTTTGTGCCATCAGTGTAGCAGCTCCAAAAGTGTACGGAAAATGTGAACGTCTGAATCTGGATTTCCCACATGGTGTAGGTTTGAAAGGCGCACGAGACAAAAACAAAACCGGAGTCCCAGTCACGAACTACACCATCAATCCAGTCGTGTATGCCGCTAACAAACGACTTGACCGTGATAAAGACAAAATCGCTTGTGAACGCCTTTAACCCAAAATCTCGAGCTTTGGATGTTTAAGGCTCGAGATTCTTTTTTACTGTTTGAGATTTAACCTTTGGTTGCACCAACCGTTAAACCTTGAATGAAGTAACGTTGCAAGCCAAAGAACACGATCAATGTTGGAATGGTTGCCACAAGGCTTCCAGCGACAATCAGTGGATAATCGGTGGTAAATTGCCCACGTAAGTTTGCCAGACCTGTGGTGACTGGCTTGAGGTGCGTATCTTGAATCAGCACCAGCGCCCAAAGGAAATCGTTGAAAATCCAGGTGAACTCGAGGGTGGCAAGAGCGGCAAGTCCGGGCAGCATGAGCGGGAAGGCAATGCGACGGAAAATCACCCATTCGGTTGCGCCGTCAATCACGGCGGATTCAAACAGGCTCGGCGGCACGGTGCGCATGAAATTGCGCAGCACGAAACTGCAAAACCCGAGCTGGAACGCGGTGTGAATCAAAATCAGTGACCAGTAGGTGTTATAAATATGAAGTTGGCTTGAGAGCTTGAAAACGGGCAGCAGCAGCATTTGAAATGGAAGCATCAGACCAGCCACGAACATCATGTACAAGGGTCGTGCCAGCCCAAAACGAAAACGCACCAGGGCGTAGGCGCACATGCTCGAGAGGAGAACGCAGGCAGTCAGGCTGGGAATGGTGATGATGAAACTGTTGAGCATGAACTGTCCAAGATTGGCGGTGTTCCAAGCCCTGGTGAAATTATCCAGCGTAAAGACGTGTGGAATGCTGAACAGACCAAATTCATTGAGGTCATCGAAAGTTCTGAAAGCAGTCAGGAACGCGCCGACGATTGGCACGAGCCACAAAAGCGCAAAAAACCAGACGACAAAAATAATGGCGGGGTGAACACCCTTGCGAATCTTCTTTTCCCGAACGACTTTGCTCACTTGGGCGGGTTGGGCTAGGCTCATGCTGTTCCCTCGTCTTCCTGTGCCATGACTTGGCGCAAGTACATCATGACGAAAATTAAGGCAAATCCAAACAACACCACGGCAATGGCTGCGCCGTAACCGAGTCGGTTGTCGTCAAAGGATTTGACGTACATGTAATTTGCCAGCACCTCGGTGGAGCTGACCGGACCACCTTTGGTCATGACGTTAACGATGTCAAATGAACGCAACGAGTCGATGATCGAAACCACAACCACAATGGTGGTGACCGGTGAGAGCATCGGGAAAATGACGTAGCGAAACATGGTCCAGCCGGTCGCGCCATCCACCTTGGCGGCTTCGACCACCTCGGAGTCAACCGTCTTTAAACCAGCCAAATACAAGATCATGACGTAACCCGTTTGACGCCATACTGCTGGAGCCATCACGGCGACCAGTGCCAGTTTGGGATCGCCGAGCCAGCCAATGCTGTATGCCGATTTGGGATCGACGTTGAAACCAATGGTTTTGAGCAATTGAAGCACTAGGTTGATAAAGGCGTTTAACAGACCTTGCTGGGGAAGATAAATCCAAGACCAGATCAGGGCGATGATCACGGGGGCGATGACCATTGGTAAAAAGTACGCGACCTTTAAAAAACGGTCAAAACGCAAATTGTTATTTAAAACCGTCGCCAGCGCCAAACCTGCGGCGGTGGGCACGGTGATAAAAACCAAAATCCAGATGGCGTTGTTGAGGATGGCGTGTTGAAATTCTGGGTCTGAAAACAAGTTTTTATAATTTTCAAAACCTGCAAAAACAGGTGGCGTAAAAGAATCCCAATTGGTTAGTGACAAATAAAAAGTGTACAACGTGGGCCACAAGACCCAAACAAAGTAAAGCCCCAATGGAACCGCCAAAAACGAGAAGATCACGAGGAAGCGATTGAGCGCCAATGTCTGATAGTTTGCGCTTCGGGTGCGCCTGCTTGCCAGAGCCATAAAACCTCCTTTAACTCGAGTTTTGTCAGTGCAGTAACACGGTGCAATGAACAGTGCGGCAATTTCTCGAGGTTATTCTAAACAACAATTCTCTTTTTGTACTTTTCGATTCTACTCTCGTCATCTTAAAATAACCAGAATTTAGGTTCACAATCTTTTTGAAAATACAGTGCTGTTTAAAATACAGTGCTGTTTGAAAGCAAAATCCCGCTCGAGTTTGAACTCGAGCGGGATTCCCGCAGTGCTTTACTTCGTGATTTTACCGTAAATGCGTTCGCGGGTGGCTTCGAGGTTCTTTAAGATGCTCGAGAGTTGGCTTGGGTCTTGCATGAATTGCTGGAAGCCTTTCATGCCGATGTTCGCCATTTCTGGGTCGGTGTCGCGGTCATAGAATTGCGCGATGTAATCGGCTGGTTCGATGATCGTGGCTTGGGCTTTGGCAATTTGTGGCTTGGAGGCATAAAGCCCTTTGTCTATGTCGCTGCGCGGAACCAAACGACCAAGTTCCTTTGCGCCCTGTTCCATGGCTTCCTTGCTGCCCAGGTAACCCATGAAGAGTTTTGCGTTGGCAATGTTTGGCGCTTTGGTTGGCACGAAAAACCCGTCGGTTGGCGCTTCTTCGCCCATTGGCATTTTGGCGTTGATGATTGGGAAGCGGAAGAAGTCGAGTTGGGTTGCCTCGAGTCCGTCTTTCCATTGGTCGCGGATGAAGTCGCCCATCAGGTACATCGCGCCCTTGCCTTGGGTCATCAGTTGCGCGGCGTCTTGCCAATCGTAGCTGGCGCTGTTCTCGAGGAAGCACTTGTTGTCCAGGAGTTGCTTCCAGTAGCTAAAGACTTTGCGCACGCGGCTGTCGGTGTAAGCAATTTTGCCGTCGGTCAAGTCAACGTGAAATTGTGGTCCGTTCACGCGCATGTCCAGGAAGTCAAACCAACCGCCCAGTGGCCACAAGAACTTCGAGCCGGTCATGATTGGGGTGACTCCAGCCTTGTTGAGCGAACGACATAAGCCCAAGAATTCGGGCCAGGTTTTGGCTTCTTTCAAACCCAACTTTTGGAAGATGTCCTTGCGGTAATACATCGCCCACCAGTAATAGCTGGTTGGCAAGAAGACGTACTTGCCTTTGTCCTGAGAAAGCGCTTGGAAGCCCTTTGGAAAGGTCTTTTCCCAGCCGTTGTCTTTCCAGACAGAACCAATGTCAGCAGCCAAGTCTTTGCTCGAGAAGAAACGCATCCGGTTGCCGGCGAACCAGGTCAGAACATCTGGTGGAGTGTCGCTGGCGAGATAGGTGCGAATGGCTTGTTTAAAGCTTTCGTGATCGACGGTGTTGTGCGTCATTTCGATGCCTGGGTATTTGGCTTTAAACTGTGCCACAATCTTTTGATCATAGGCTTTTGGCGCAGGATCGGACGCATCCGAGTTGTAAACCAATTTGCCCGTCCCACTTTGTGCCACGACGCCAGCCAAACCGGCAGCCATGCCCAGCCCCACGAGTCCCATTAACAACTTTCGCTTCATACGAAACCTCCTCAGGTTCTCCTCGAGCCACAATTCAGGCGTAAAACCCCTCGAGATTCACCCGAGCGTCACAAACCAAAAGGTCGTAACGAAAATCGCTATGCTGAGCAGTTGTTAAGAGGTTATCTCGAGGGTTCAAACCCTGTCAAGTTTCCAGACCACTTTGTGAAGTGGTTTGGACTCAAATCAAATATTTTTGACCTGAATTGAGGGCTAAACCCTCTCGCTCTAGATTCAAGAATCATTCAAGGACAATGGCTTCCCTGTCAATTCGTTAGGTGCTAGGATTTCGTATCCGTAGACCTTTGATCGTCTCGAGGTTGCTCGAGTTCCGAGAAGACAGTTGCGGTTTGACGAAAGGATTTTCCATGACACTCCAAGAAATGCTAGGCAATGTGGTGGCGCAACTTCAAACCCAAGAGACCGAACTGAACGCCGCCGATCCAGCCCATCCCACACACGGCACGGACATGGTTGCCAAGTTCCAAACTGCCCAGCAAGCCACCTCGAGCGATCCAAATGCCGACCTCGGGGCGCAGTTTCAAGCGGCGGCACAAGCCATTGGGGGCAGCTCGAGCGGGTTCACCTCCAAGGCGTACTCCGATGCCTTCACGCAGGCTGCACAGCAATTTCAGGGGCATCCAAATCAACTTACTCAGCACGATGTCGCGCCAATTGTTGGCGCGTTGGGTGCTGGCATTGCCAACCACGACACCAGAGGGGTCGATCAGGTGGGTCCACTTGGCGCACTTGGACCGCTTTTGGGAATGCTAAACGGCGGCGGACAGCAGGCACAAGCCCCTGGCGGCTTGGATGTTGGCGGCATTCTGGGCAGCCTGATGGGCAACGGCGGCGCTGGCGGGGCACTCGGCAACGTTTTGGGCGGCTTACTGGGCGGTGGCGGCGGCAGCGCAGGCGGGGCGCTCGGCAATATTGTCGGCGGCTTGCTCGGCGGCGGACAACAACATCAGCAAGCACAAGGCGGTTTGGGTGGCATCCTGGGCAGCGTGCTTGGCGGTGGACAACAAACCCAGGGTGGCGGCATGGGCGACATTCTCGGGTCATTGCTCGGCGCGGTCAACCAGGGCGCGAACATGACCCACGCCAACGGTCAACGTGACGCCGGAGCCTCGAGCACCGGTGCAATTTTGACCGGTATTCTCGGTGCTTTGCTCAAGCACTAAATTTTTGTGCGATGTCTCGACCCTCGAGCAATCCTTGAGGGTCTTTGTTTTGGATTGAACTTGTGAAATACGCAAAACTTTAAACCGAGTCAATGACCATGAAACTCATTCGGGGCATGTAAAGTATTAAAAATAATTTTAAAGTGTTTGGGTTACAAATCCAATGAAATTCAGACACTCCAAAGTTGTTGAAAAGGTTTGAGAACATCAAAGCTCGAGCATCACATCAGGAGACAATCATGAAGTTACAAGTATTTTGCATCGCCGCACTTTTCGCCCTCGCCCCATTTGCCGCTGCTCAAGCGATCACGCCAGCACCCACCCAAACCAGCTATGACTTGCTCGAGGAACTGGCTGGAAGAATCATTGGTTACGGTTACGACGAACCAGAATTGATGGTCGGAAAACTACCAGGTGATCGCATCAAACTAGAGATTCCAGTGCCAGATGGCGCTCGGGTACTTGGCACTTCAGTCAGTAATGGCGAAAGTTATGAAGTGGTCATGGATATTCGTGGCGATGGCAAAGATATTCTTGATTACTACCGTGCCAAGTTAAAAGATTTTACTGACAAGGGTTCGCAAAATGATGCTAGAGGTGGTTTTTTATTTTCAAGCACTTTGGTTGAACGTCGCCCCTACAGCCTCAACACATTGTTGTGCCAAGATCAATGGTCGGTGGCTGTGACCATTTACCGCCTTGATGCAGCCATCAAGGATGTGCGTTTACGCATTGACCGTTACGCCTGTATGTACTCTCAAGGCGGCATTGTCTTACCAAATTTGTTATTGCCAAAATTGGCAGAACCCACAAATGGCTCGAGTGGTTATGGTGACGACATTTTCTCGAGTATTACTATGAACACCCAATTAAGCGTTCTAGATTTATTTGAGCATTACAACACCCAGCTCGAGCAAGCCAATTGGAAGCAAAGCGAAAAAATTGCTTTGAAGACAGGCATGGTCGTGACGTACACACTTACCAGCCCAAAAAATGAATCTTGGGGTGGGTTATTGACAATCCTTCCTGCCAAAGCTGGCTTATTAACGGCTTCAATTCGTGCGTATCCTCTTTAAGAATTTGGTGAAATCATGACAAAATCTCAAGTGACAAGACGATCTTTGATAGTTGGTTTTTTCTTGTTGGAAGCTGTGACAGCCCAAACTTTGTTTCAACCCGCACCAGATTTTGTGATGTACAGCCCTAGCCTTAAAAACGCGGTTCAACTGGCAAAATTGCGCGGCAAACCAGTGGTCCTCAATTTTTGGGGTTCATGGTGTGGACCGTGCCGCGACGAAATGCCTGCACTGAATGACGTGGCTGGGCAACTGAAAGAAAAATTTCTGATGTTGGCGGTGGGATCAGGCGAAACTGCAGAAAAAAGCACCCAATATGTGATTGACAATAAATTTGAGCACCTGAATGTACTGGTTGATGCTCCGAGCGGCACAAATAACCTCGAGACGAGCGAGGCAGTCAATGGTAAGTACAAGGTGAACGCCTATCCAACAACGTTTTTTATTGATAAGGACGGTGTGATTCAGGCAACACGAGAGGGCGGCATGAGTCGAAAAACCTTTGTTTCGTACTTGCGAAACATTTACGTTACACCGTGAAAACACTGTTTCCCAAACAAATCAAAGCTCAAGCGACAAAAAATTATCGCTCGAGCTTTTTATGATGTTAACGGTTTTGAGGAAAGCCCAAATCGACTTTTGAAGTGCTCGGGTCGGGCCATCTGGAGCTGACAACTTTACCCCTGGTGTAAAACAGGATGCCTTCGGGTCCGTACATGTGCGTGTCGCCGAACAGACTGGCTTTCCAGCCGCCGAAACTGTAATAGGAAACTGGCACTGGAATTGGCACGTTGATGCCGACCATGCCGACTTTGACATCGAACTGAAATTGCCTTGCCGCACCGCCGTCCCGCGTAAAGATGGCGGTGCCGTTGCCGTACTGGTTGTCGTTGATGAGCTTCAAGCCCTCCTCGTAGGTGTCCACGCGAACCACCTGCAAGACGGGTCCGAAAATTTCGTCTTTGTACGAATCCATGTCTGCGGTGACGTGATCCATCAGGCTGACACCCAAGAAAAAACCCTTGTTTTTGGCAATGTCGGCGTCACGACCATCGACCACCAAGGTTGCACCCTGAACTTTGCCACTCTCGAGATAGCCTGCAACTTTGTCGCGGTGCTCGCGGGTGATCAGGGGTCCCATCTCGGCGTCTTTGTCGGTCCCGGGTCCAACGTTGATTTTGGGCAGTCTCGAGCGCAGGGCTTCAATCATCGGGTCGGCAACGTTGCCCACCGCGACCACCACAGAAATTGCCATGCAGCGTTCGCCCGCCGAGCCGTAGGCGGCACTGACGGCGGCATCGGCTGCCATTTCCACATCCGCATCGGGCAAGAGCAGCATGTGGTTTTTCGCACCGCCCAGGGCTTGAACGCGCTTGCCGTTTTTTGTGCCAGTCTCGTAAATGTATTTGGCTATCGGGGTGCTGCCGACAAACGAGACGGCGGCAATGTCGGGATGCTCGAGGATCGTATCGACCGCCAGTTTATCGCCGTGAATCACGGTCAGAACACCGTCTGGAAGTCCGGCACGCTGCAAGAGTTCGGCAATGAACAGACTGGCGCTCGGGTCCTTTTCGGACGGTTTTAGCACGAACGCATTGCCGCAAGCCACGGCATTGGCGATCATCCAGAGCGGAACCATTGCCGGAAAATTAAACGGCGTGATGCCGGCGACCACCCCCAAAGGCTGGCGGATGCTGTAAACATCGACGCCTCGAGAGACTTGTTCGGAAAAACCACCTTTCAAGAGGTGCGGCACGCCGCAGGCAAACTCTACGTTTTCCAGACCTCGGGCAATCTCGCCAAGCGCGTCGCTGGGAACTTTGCCGTGCTCGAGGCTGATGATTTGCGCCAGTTCTTGGCGGTTGGCATCGAGCAATTCTCGGAATTTGAACATGATTTCACTTCGGCGGGCAAGCGGCGTTGCCCGCCAGCCAACGGAGGCAATTTTGGCGCTGGCAATGGCATAATTGATCTCTTCAACGCTTGCCAGATCGACGTTTGCTTGAATTTCGCCCGTGGCTGGGTTCCAGACAGGGGCGCTTCGTCCAGAGGTTGAGGCGTGCGGTTTCCCAGCAATCCAATGGTGAATCCGTTTGCTGGTCTGGGTGTCAGGCGTGGTTGGTTCGGCGGCAAGGGTCATGGCTTCCTCCTGAATGAAAACTTGGTGCTGGTTTGGGTATTGCCCTCAAATTCTAATTCATTCGGTCACGAATTCCAAAATTCAAGCTCGAGTCAGCGGTCTAAACAAGTCAGGTGCGTCTTTTGGGAAACTGGTGTTAGACTCGCACCATCATGATGATGCGAGGCATTCGCGGTGCAACCACAGTCCTTGAGAACACGCCAGAGGCAATTTTTGACGCCACCAAAGAATTGTTGATCCAAATGCTTGCCCAAAATTCAGTCTGCCAGCATCCACACACGCCCCTGGCGGCAGAACTCGAGGGTTTGTGCAGCATCATTTTTACCGTCACCCCAGACCTGAATGCCGCCTTTCCCGCCGAAGCCGCCCGCAACGGCTTGAACATGAAATTTGTGCCGTTATTGAACGCCCTCGAGATTCCGGTGCCTGGACGCCTACAACGCGCCATTCGGGTCATGATGCACATCAATACCGAGAAAAAGCAACAAGACATCAAGCACGTTTACCTCCGCGAGGCTGTGGTGCTGCGACCAGACCTTGAGAGTGCCCAGTGAATCAGGGTTTTTAGATGAAGTGTGAAAATGAACAACCTTGCAGGTCGAGGGTGTCGTACTATCGAACGGAGTGAAGCAATCATGATGAGCTTAATCTTTCCACGCATTCAGGGTGCTGACACCAGCATCCCTTTGCTGGAAGCCATCATTGTGAGCATCACCCGCGACAAGCGCACCAAAGACCAGGCGGTCAGCGATCAATTTCGCCGTCGAAAACCGCCAGCGGGTCTGAACGATCTGATCGGCACTGGACGAATCTGGGTGGTGCGCGGCGAAATCAGTGTTTTGAGGCGCGAGCTGTCGGCTTGGAACAAACCAGGCGAGATGCGGCTTTTGGGCAGCAACATGATCTTTCACGTGGTCAAACTCGAGGCAATTGCCGACCAGAACGACGGCATTGCCCGTTGGTCATTTGTCTCCTTGAGCATTCCAACCCCCGCCCAGCTCGAGAAAATGCAAACCGAGATCGAAGCCGGTTTTGTGCTCGAGTTTGATGATTTATGAGCACCCGCGCCGATGTTCACGATGCCATCGGGCTGTCGGAATACGTGGCTGGAATGGCGAAGAGCAAACCCGATAAAGCCAAAATTCTTGGGTTTGTCACTGGAAAGCGTGTGCTCGAGCTGGGTTGTGGCTCTGGGGCGGTGCTCGAGTTGTTGCAAAACCATGACCCAAACCTTGAACTGGTCGGGATTGACCTGAGTGCCAAATTGCTTGGCACTGCCGCCAGACAACTTGGGGATTCGGTCCGGTTTTACCGTCAAGATATTTTTGAACTGTGCAAAAACCCAGAAAAACTGAACGAGCCAAAATTCTCGAGCGTCATTTTGTGCAGCGCCCTTCATGAATTTGCCAGTTTCGCGCTCGAGCATCCCGAGCGTTTTTCTCAGGCGGGCGTTTCGCCGATGTTGGTGGCGGCAAAACAAATTTTTGGCTTGGCAAAAAGCCTGCTCGAACCTGGCGGCAGCTTGATTGTTCGTGACGGGGTCAAGCTCGAGTCGCAAGTGATTCAGGTTCGGTTTAAAAATCCCGAACTTCAGGAAACCTTCTGGCGTTTCAGCGACGAGTTCAGACCGTTCAAACTCGAGTTCATGTCGCAAGGAAATTTGTACACCATGCAGGCAAGTCATTTTTACGAATTTGCCACCAAATACTTTTATTCCACCAACTGGGACATCGAGGTCGGCGAGATTTTTGGATGGGCAAGCGCCAGTGAGCTTGAGAACTTGCTGCTCGAGACTGGGTTTGTGCCCCAAACGAGTCAGGTCTACACCATCGATTTTTTGAGTGACAAGTGGCGTGACGCCTTTGAAATCACAGACCAGAATGGCAAGATCGTCAAGCTACCAAGCAGCCAAATCATCAGTGCTCGAGCTTAAAATCCTGCGCTCGAATTTATCAAATCCTCACGGTACACACCGAACGGCGTTTAAGATAACGTCGTGAAAAAAGGATTGTTATCCATCTCGGGTTTGTTGCTTGGCTTTGCCCTTGCCCAGGGCGGTCTGGTGATTCAAGCCAACGGCGACCAGGAAACCGATGCGAACGGCGTGACGACCATGAATCAGGGCGGCACGGTGATCGATAACGTCAACGGCATCACAATCAAGGGTTCGTACATCAAGGTCAAGGACGGCGCTTTTTTGAATGCCACCAACGCGACCATCATCACGGCACAGTCCCAAAGCATTGCGGCTTCAAAAATCGATTGGAACTTTGCTTCAGACCGCATGGCGTTGTCTGGACCGTTAAACGTTTCGACCAGCGAGGTCAAATCACTCTCGAGCGCCAATGCGGTTGCCTATCCAAAAGCGGGCATTATCGTGTCTCCTGGCAGCGTGTCCGCCAGCAGTCCCATCATCAAAGCCAACAGCGCCGTGATCGACGGCAAAAACCACGAGGCGTTCTTGTCGGGCAAGTACCTTTTTCAAGAAAAAGGAAAAACCAAACTCGAGGGATCGATGTTGTGGATCAAGTTTGACGGCAGCGGCAAGGCGACCAACACCAAAACCGGAAACTCCATTCCCGAGGCGGTCAAAGCCAGATACCTTGGCTTGCTCGAGAAAAACAGGTAAAGTGGCGCGTGCTTCGTCCCAGACTTCTAACTGTATTTATAATGTCTTGTCTCATTGTCGCCAGCTTGGCGCGGGCACAGGACTACGCCCTGTGCCCAGAAATTCCTGACGGCGACCAACTGACCGTCGAGGGCGTCGGGGTCGTCCGCGCTGCAAGCCTGGATTCTGAAAATGGCTTCACCAAATTCATCAACGGCTGCTTTGAACGGGACGGCTGGGCGCTCGAAGCTCCCGTTTTGACGCTCGAGGAGGCAACGAATACCTTGAGTGCCCAAAATGCCAAGATTCGTGCCCGTGGCGCGAGCGGCACAGTACAAAAAGTGGTTGCCAGAGAAGAAAACATCATGCTCGAGACTTTGGTTTTGACCATTGACGGCTCATACAAAAAATCTGGCTTGCCGAGTGGAACCTACAACATCAGCGCCGAACGCGGCGTGCTCAAGGGACAAGATTTGACCTTGAGTAAGGCAGTGATTGACAAAATCGGCACAGGCGGGCAGGTCACGCAGCGTTACGCCACGACCACCGCCGTTCTGAAAAACGACACCCTGATTGTGACGGGTCTGCGCAACGCCAGCTCGACCATTGTGGTGAACGCGACCGATGCCACCATCCAAAATGGTTCAGCCAGCGCCCAAACGGTTACAGGTTCGCTCGGACGCGTCTCGAGCAACTCGGACCTGACTTTCACCGCCAGACAAGCCATTTCCAATGATGCTGGCGTGTTCACCTTGCTGGACACCGAGATCAAAATTTTTGGCATTCCCATTCGTTTGCAATCCTACGTCTATGATCCAAACTTTCCGCTCGAGATTCCGATTGTCATCGGTTTTGGTGCGGGTTTGAACCTTGGCGTCAGCAATTTGAGAATTTTGACGGCTGAGGAGGGCAGGTTGACCGCGATTGGCAACAATTTATTCTCGAGCACCGTCGCCACCAACCTCACGCTGTTCTTGCGCGGAACCAAAGAGGGCTGGGGGTACTTTGTCGGTCAGGACGATATTGCGGCAGCCTACAACAGTTTTCGCTTTTTTCTCGAGCGCGACCCAAACACAGGTTTCACAATCACCTTTAATTTTGACACCGGTCGCAGAATTGCAACTCCAATACCCAGCCGGTCAAGCGGCGATGAACGCATCGGATATGCGCTTGGAGGCAGTTCAAACACCGACTTTGGAATTTTTAATTACCGCGCCAAACTCGAGTACGGGCACGTCTGGCAAGAGGCGTTGACGCCAGCCATCACGGACATCACCAACGCTCAGAACCAGGTTTTTTTGCGGGCTGCCCCCACGCTCAGTTGGGGCAAGACCATATCAGATTTTGGTTTCGCTGCCGCCGCCGGAATAGATTTTCGCGCCTATCCGTTTCAAACCCACAATTTCATCTTTGTTGTGAATGCAAATGCGAGCTTCAATGCCAGTTACGCGGTCAGGATTGCGGCACAAAACTGGGGTTCCATCTCGAGCGGGATTTCATGGTTGGAAGCGTTTGGCACCAACGTCTTTGCCCGTTACGCGATTTCGCCAGCCACCACATTGACCATCGGATTGAACTTCACGCCACCTGTCGGTTCTGCGCCAACCTTGGGCTTTCAAGGTGTTAACTTTCGCAACCCCAATCTTGGATTGTCATTTGCGATTGACCTGCGCAAGTTTGCTGACGGCAATACACAACCGTTTACCAGCCAAGCCATCCGCGCCAGTTTTGACCTCGATTTTTACGACGGCATTGTTCTCAAAGACAATTTTGACAACCCATTTCAAACGCCAAGTTTTAGCCTAACGCCGCTAGCGACGTATGACTTCGTCACCCAAAAAGGCGAATTTGGCTCGAGTATTACCATTTACACCTCGAGTTTTGGCTTTGTTTTCGGCGCGTATATCACACTGCAAAATCCTACAAGTCCAACCACGTTCTCCAGCACAGGATTCCGTTTTAGTTTCGGTCTGAGACTGCGTTGAGATACACAAGATGATTTTAATGCAGAGGTTTTTGGCGTGAAACGACTCGAATGGTACGTTTTTCGTGAAGTCGTTCCGAATTTTCTGATCGGCACCAGTTTGTACGTGGCACTGTTTTTGTTCCAAAGCCTGATTGCCAGGGCGCAGTATCTTGGCGCGTTGCCTCCAGATGCCACAGGCAAATGGTTGATCTATCAGATTCCAGAATTCGCCTTGCGGGCTTTTCCACTGGCAATCGTTTTTAGCGTGCTGCTGGTGTTCGGGCGTCTTGCCAAAGACAACGAACTGCTGGCAAGCTTCGCGGGCGGAATCAGTTTAATTCGTTTGACCCGAAGTTTGTTGGTGCTCGGGACAGCTCTGGCTCTGTTTGGACTGTTCTTGGCAGAATTTGTCACGCCAAGGGCAAACGAAAAAGTGGCGGTCACATGGTGGGATTCTCTCGATGGCGGAGGGCAGGCGTTGGCATACTTGGCTGGCAAACACATTGAGGCTGGCAATTACCAGTTGTTCTTCAGGGGTTTTGCCAAGGGCGAATTGCTGGGGGTACGGCTCGAGTTTTGGGACGAAGTTCAACCGAAAATTCAAAACGTTTACTTTGCCGATTCTGCGGTGCTGGCAGGCAACAAAATCAGGTTGAAAGGTTTTGAGGGATATCAGATCGATTTCGCTCAACTTTCAAGCTTGCCCGCAAATCCCAGCAAAGAACAACTTTTTGCCCTGTTTCCAAGAAACCAAAAACGGTCTATAAATCCAAATGCGACCACCACGTTTTCGCTTGCCAAAACCAGAGACACGATCATTGCACAGAACAACACAGGCGGTTTTGAAGACTCGAGAAGCATCAGCACCGTTTACAACGAATGGCGCAAATCCGAAGGTCAAGCGGCTCGAGATACCGCATCACTTTTGGGTTACAAGACGGCGGTTCCGTTTGCCAACCTGGCAATTTTGCTCTTGACCATTCCAATAGCGGCAGGCGGATTGCGGTCAAACGGGGTCGCCTTTGGCATTGCCGTGCTGATTGCCGTTGGTTATTATCTGGCACTTTTCTTGGGGCAGACGCTGGGCAGATACGGTTTTTTACCGGCTTTTCTCGGACCGTGGATTGCCAACATAGCCCTAATTGGAATTGGTTTCTACATGCTGCGACGCGCTCAATACCGTTGATAGGGCTGCCAAATCTGGATTTAAAATCCGGTTTAATCAACTTAACAATGCTCGAGGTTCAAGAAATCGAGCGTCATTTCTTGGTGTTGCAAGGGATTGCACCAGTTTAGGTAGTCGGTTCGCTCGCAAAGAGGTTATTGAGCGCTTCACTGAGCGTTGGATGCGAAAACATGGTTTCGCGCAAGGTGCTGGCAGTTAGATGCCCAATCATAGCCATTTGAAAAACGCTGATGATCTCGCCGCCCTCAATGCCAACAACTGCCGCCCCAAGGATCAAATCGGTCTTGGCATCAACCACAGCTTTGATCAGACCCCTTGTTTCGTCGGTTTCAATCGCTCGAGCCACGCTGGACATGGGTAGGGTGTACACCCGAAGCTCGAGTCCCAAGGCTTTGGCTTCACGTTCACTCAGACCAACACGACCCAATTGAGGATCGGTGAAAACGGTGTAAAGTGCCAGACGATCTTTGGTGCTGCGGCTTGAGCCGTGAAGGAGGCGGTCGCGCACGATGCGAAAATCGTCGTAGGAAACATGGGTAAACGCAGGACCACCTTTGATGTCACCCAGCGCGTAAACGCCTGGCACATTTGATTGAAGCTGCGAATTGACGGCAATAAACCCTCGAGCGTCGGTCTGAATGCCAGCCGCCGTAAGATCAAGCGAATCAGAATTTGGCGTGCGACCACTGGCGACCAGCAAGTGAGAGCCAGTTAACTTTTCACTTTCGTTATCGGTTTGCAACTCGAGTGTGATTTGATCTTCAACGCGAACCACAGTCTTGACCTCACAGCCCAAGCGAATCGAGACGCCACTGTCGGTCATGACATCAAACATCGATTTGGCAATGTCCTCGTCTTCACGCTCGAGAAACCGCTCACTGCGTTCCAGAATGGTGACTCGGCTGCCGAAACGGGCGTACATCTGTCCGAACTCAAGCGCAATGTAACCGCCGCCCAAAATCAAAAGGTGTTCTGGCACTGATTCAAGTTCCATGATCGAAGTTGAATTGAGCGGCAGGCTGGCTTTGAGTCCAGGAATATCGGGTTGTGCGGGTCGTGCTCCCGCGTTAATAAAAATGTGCTCCGCCTCCAAGTGTTGCAAATCGGTATCAGTTCGGACCTCAAGTGTCTTGGGCGCTATAAACTGTGCCTGTCCGAAGATCAGACTTAAATTAGGGGTTTGCTCGAGGCGCTGCTGGCTGCCAAGGCGAAAAGATTCAACCACCCTGGTTTTGCGGGCGCGAATCTTCTCGAGGTCAACCGTTATGTTGCCTGTTTTGACCCCGTAATCGGCGGCTCGAGCGCCAAGATGTGCCACCCGCGCGCTGGCGATCATGGTTTTGGTGGGGGTGCAACCCTCGTTGACGCAGGTGCCACCAACATGTTTTTCTTCGATCAGAGCAACTGACCAGCCCGCTTTTGCCAAAGCCTCGGACAACGGCACTCCAGCCTGTCCTGCACCGATAATGATGGCGTCAAATTTGGAAAGTTTTGTCATGTTTTATGACTCCAGTAAAAGGAAAAACGATTTAAGCTCAATCTCGAGCGTCAGCCACGCTCAAGATTGACCCCAGAGTTAGGCTTGAGTGTAAATTTTGGCACTCAAACCAGGAACGCTTTCATTCGCGGGTGCATCAAAGCTGTAATCGAACAGTATTTCGTGCCAATGCCCGTCGGCAAGGGGCAGGTCGAGGCTTCTATCATCCTCACGCAGATTCGCCACCACGATCACTTGTGCCTCGCCGTAACCGCGTCGGTACGCCAACCAACCATCATCGGCGTTTAAAACCTCGAGTTCCTCGCCTTTTAACGCCGGTGACTCGTGCCGTGCCCTGATCAAAAAGGCGTAATGGGTTTTTAAATTCAAGCCAAACTCGGCGTCCAACAATTCCCATTGCAACGGTCGCACCTCGAGGTCGAGCGGACGGCAACCGCCAAACTCTTGCCCCTGATAGAGCATGGGGTTGCCCACAGCGGTCAAGAGCAGCACCGCCGCGAGTTTGGCACTGCAAAACGCGGCGTTTCCGGTCATGCCAGATTGAGCCAGTCGCTCAAAAAAGGTGGTTTCATCGTGCGATTCGATGTAATTGACCATTCGTGATGGACTCGAGTAACCGTGGTTGCGCGGCTGGATCGAACCCAAGAGCGGCTCGAGGTTTTCGCCCCGACTGATCAGGGCTTCCACCACCGCCTCACGAAATTGACGGTGCCAGGCTCCGTCTGCCGGTCCTTCTGGAGTGGCGATGGCAGGGTTTTCGGGCAGTTGTTCGGCGGTCACGTAAAATGGTTTGCCGCCACTGTTGGACTTTCCAATGTCCCTGATGGCTTGCACCAGCTCAAAGTTGTCGATCACGGCGGTCGCATCCAGACGATAGCCGTCGATGTGGTATTCCTGAACCCAGTACCGCGCCACCTCGAGCGCGTAGTCCATGGCGGGTCGCACCAGAGCGCCGTCAATGGTCAGACTGTCGTCGGTGCGTTCGTAATCAAATTTTGGACCAAAAGATTGCTCGTCGGGGCGCGAATCACGAAACCAGTAGTAATAATCAATCTGGCTGAGCGGAGAATTGCTCTCCTGGTGGTTTAAAACCAAATCCAGGATCACACGGATGCCCTGCGCGTGGCACTGGTCAATCAAGGCTTTCAGGTCTTGTGGCGTGCCGTAAGTCTGTTCGGGCGCAAACGGGTGACGCACGTTGTAGCCCCAACTCTTGTCCATCGGGAAGGTCATGATTGGCATGAGTTCCAGGGCACTGACGCCCAGTTCTTTGAGGTAGCCAATGTTGTCCATCACGCCTTTGAAGGTGCCGATCTGATCATTTTGGAAGGCAAACTCTCCGACGTGACACTCGTAAATAACCAGGTCGTCATCGCCCGGGAGCGGCACATCGTCGTGTTGCCAGACGTATTGCGTCGTGACGTCCTGACCATTGTCGACCACGATCACCGCCTGGTCGAGTTCTCCCTCCTCAATCAAACGGGCGAAGGGATCGGCAACGCTGACCTCGCGTCCCTGGTTAAAGGGTGAAAGTGAAGGCAATTTGAAGTAATACGTATGCCGACCGTTTGGAACGACAATCTCAACACTCCACCCGTGGTTTTCTGCTTGCATCTCGAGCGCCTCGGGCAACCAAGAGGCACAAAACTTGACCGATTTTAGATGGGGTGCAAAAAGTGAGAAGCGTTTTTTGAAGCCTGAATCCAACGACTGGGATTGATCTTGTGCGATGACCATGACATGCCTCCAGCTTTTGAGATTGGGTTTAAAATCCGAGAAAATGGTACTGGGTTTGGGTCAGCTCAACGTTTTGCCTTTTGCTGACCAATTCAATAGGCAAATTCTGCCCCTTTTGAGGCAGAATTCTGAACATCCCAACAATCTAAAACATGTGGTGTAATCGCTTGGCTGAACACGATTCTCAAACTGAAATGTTAGCGCTTGGCATCCTCGAGTTTCACATCGCCCTTCACGTCATCGACGGCACTCTTGATGTGCTCAACCCCAGCATTGATGCCCTCAGTCGCCTTGGTCATCAAGTCATCGCTCGCCTTGGCATTGACTTCGTGGGCTTGCGCCGAGGCATCGTGCACCACAGCGTTGACCTTGTCTTTGGCAGCGTCGGCGGTTTGGCGGGCATCCTTCATGTCTTCCTTGATGTGATCTACTTTTTCTTTGGCTGCCTCACCCAGATTCTCCAAACCCTCTTTGACCGATTCGGCTGCGTTCTTGATGGTTTCTTGAATGCTCATGACGTTCTCCTTTTGCCTGCTTAAGGCTGTGGTCGCAGGTGTTTGAATCGACTTCAGATCAAAAGATAATCTTCAAAGCTGACGCGAAGCTGAGGGAAAACTGAAGATTTTCAGGAATCGTGTGGCAGACGCTCAAAAACCGCTGCCAGCAAGCCGACAATGCCCAAAGCAAACCACAATGACCACGGAGTGAAAAGCGCGGTCACGCTTGCCCCGACAAACACCGATATTCTTTGCCAGACAAAGTGCTCGAGTCTCAAGTCCTTGCCGTTGTCGGCTTTGGAACTTGGCAATCGGCGCGTCAATCCGAGCGCTCCCAAAACCGCCAAGATGACCGCTGCAATCACCGATTCTCTCGAGAGCGAAATGAGTTGCGAGGGCAGCAAAAAATTAACGCCAAAAAGTGTCTGAACCACCAGCCACGCCACACCGAACGCCGCAAGTCCCAAAATCCAGTGCTGGGCGACGGTGCCAAACCGAGTTGGGAAAATGACTTTCGCCTGTCGTGTGAGCAAAGCGCCAAAACTCGAGATGCCAAGCATTCGAAGCGGCAAACCGCTCAGGGCGTCCGTCAGCACGGGAGCCAGGGCAACAGTCAGTTGATCGAACCAGGTCAGGTCGCGTCCCGTGGTACCCAGTGCGGCTCGAGCGGTCAGCGTCAGCACGCCCGTGGCGCACAATGCCTCAAACGCCAGGGCGCGAGACGTTGGCACAAATCCCAGCAACAAGACCACGCACCCTGAGGCGATAGCGGCAGTCAGCGGATGGTCTGGGTCAAGTTCGCGTCCGAGCGCCCAGGTGGCGAATGCCCAGACTGCACTCGAGATCACGACAAGCCAGGAACTTCCGAGGAAAAGCACGACACACGCGGCAAGCACTGCAACAAAAAGGGCGAAACGGTTGGAAGGATAGTTCAAATCGATGCTGCGGTCCAGGCTGGTCAAGGGCTGCGCGGTAGCTTTGGACATCACTTTTTCACACTCCTTTGGCTTCTGTCAGCTCCTCGAGCTTGTCTTGGACTTCAGGGTTGCCCTGGGCGCTCGAAATTTTGGGTGAACTGCCGACAACCTGACCGCTTTTTAAAGCCTGCGCCACCAAGGTCTGCATTCGAAGCATCGACTGTCGGGCAAAACGACGTTGCAAACGGCGTCCAAAGAGGCTGAATCCGACTCGGTAGATGAGGTTGCGAATCAGTCCAGTTTGCGAGAAGGCATCAATTTTGAATTGCACGCCGCCACTGATAAGGTTTTTGACGATCAAAAATTCAATCTGACCGCGTTCAAAATGCCCCTCCAAGGTGGCATATCGGTAGCCCCAGACCCGTTCTTGACCATTTTTGCCAGCCCGCAGCTCGTCGCTGACGCCGCAAACCTTGACTCCAAAATAAAATGTAAAACCCAAGAAATGCGCCCTGAGCAGCATCACGCGTTTCTCGAGCGGCTGGTCAGGCAAAAAAATGCCCGTGATCAGGTTTGGCGGTGGAAATTTGTAATCCAGCAAGACGGTTTGTGCCGCCCGAAACGAGCCACCATCCAGAGGTTCACCTGGGGATTCGCTGGGCAATTCGGCTTCGTAATGGTCAAGGTTCCAACCGTTGGCTGCGGTGAAATCCTTGCGGCGCTCCAGGTCAAGGTTTAATCCCAGTTTCTCGAGGCTTTCAAGTCGCGCCTTAAAACGTTCAAACTCAGTCATGGGTCTTTCCTTTGAATGTCGTTTTCCTCGAGCTGTTGTTCTTGGACGATGATCTCGCCTAGCTGTCGTCCGTCGCCAAGTTCCACGACCCGCTCGAGAAAGGTGCGCCAGGCGGTGGTCTGAAGGCTCTTGCCGAGATTCAACTTGTCATAGGTCAAGTCCACCAAACCGTCTCTCGAGCGTGCCCAAGAGGTGATGTTGAAGCGCAACAAACCTGGTTTGACAGACTGAACCGCAAAGCGGATTCGTCCCGCCTCGGGATGACCCTGCAAGGTGACAAAACTGAAGGCGTCCTCAGCCACCTCGATCACACGCACCCGTCCGTTCCAGGGTCCAAGGATGACGATTTCAAACTCATCGCCAAGTCCGAGTTTCCAGCTCGAGCCTTGGGTTTTTTCAAACGACGCCAGTTCCTCTGGGCTGAGTTGATCAAGGTTTTGCATGACTTTTGACATCAAAGCCGTCGCTGGCAATTTCGTGTTGAACACGATCTCGTAACGTCGCCCGAGCAACTTGCCAAAGCCCTCACCTTCCAATTGAACCTGCGGATCGATCAAATTACTCGGAATCTCGGGAGCGCTGGGCAGGGCTTGAACGGGTTCTCGGGCGGGATTAAAGAACTGTTTGAGCAAACCCCGTACTCGAGCCAGCCAACCGATACGCGCCGAGGCTGGAGTACCGGCACCACTCATCTTGAACCCCTCTGCGACTCAGGTGGACTGGCGGTTTTTGCTTTGATCTTGCCATCGTTGCGCCATGCCAGAACGAGCATTGCCACGGTGACAATTCCCGTCCACAGCTTCATGTTGGGCTTTGACTCGAGTTGAGACTTAAACGTCTGGGCACTCACCTGACCAGTGGTTTGCTCGTGTAAAGGAGCTTGGGTACTTTGTGATGGGGTTGAGGACAATTGTGCTGGAGACGCGGCGACTTTATCTGGTACCAAATTTTCTTTCGCCAAGACCTGCGTGAATTCTGCGCCAAACAGCACCAGTTGCGCCGCATAATAAATCCAGAGCAGCACCACCGCCAGCGTGCCCGCCGCGCCAAACACCGAAGCGCCCGCGTTGCGTCCCAGGTACAAGCCAATCAGGGTTTTGCCAACACCGAACAGTACCGAGGTCACCAACCCACCAATCATCGCCTCGCGCCAACCGACGGGTGCGTCGGGCAAAAAGCGGTAAATCAGCGCAAACAAAAATCCAACCAGAATTGCCGAAAAAATTTCGTACAAAAATCCCCACAACCAGCTTGTGTCGGTCCCCAACCCGAGCCTTTCGCCCAGACCACTGAGCGCGGCACTGACCGACAAGGACACCAGCAACAAGAACCCGAGCACCAACACCAAGCCAAACGAGACGGCTCGAGCGCGAACCAAAGCGCCAATGTTGGCGGGCGCTTTGGCGTCCCAGATTTTGTTCAAGGCTTGTTGCAACTGCCCGAACGCCCCACTCGCGCCAAGAATCAAGCCTCCAGTGCCGAGCACCACACTCAAAATACCTGAACCCTTGTTCATGGATGCCCGCTCGAGCGTCAACTGCAACCAGTCCGCACCGTCCTTGCCGATCAGACCTGTCGCCTCGGCGAGCAATCGATTTCGAGCCGCATCGGCTGGCACGAACAATCCTGCAACCGCCAAAACCACCAATAACAACGGAGCCAGGGCAAAGATTGTGTAATAAGCCAGCGCCGCCGCCTGGGTGGGCACGTTGTCCTGCTGCCATTCTTTTATCGTGCGTTTGATCAAACCCAAAAAACCCAGACGCATTTTGAACCCCGAGCTTCAGTATCTCAAGTTAATTGAAGTTCAGTTTTGGTGGTGCTGAACTTGGGCTGAGGCTTGGGATTCAATTCGGACTCAAACGGCAGAAATGACGAATTTCAGGCTGACCCGAGTGATCGACACAAATCAATTCCACTTTTACATTTCGAACCAAAATCCTCTAGAACTCGAGGGTTTCGCCAGGCTTCAATGGATAGCCTTTGATTCCCAAAGCCTCGGCTTGGTCACAAAATGCCTGAGCGTCCTGATTGATTGCCGCAAACGTACTGTGATGAATCGGCACCAGCGCCCCAGGTCGAATCAGTTTGACCGCCTCGAGCGCATCCTCCACACCCATCGTGTAAAAATCACCGCAACAGACAAACGCCAGATCAATGCCCGCCCTGCCGATCAGACCCATGTCCGAAAACAGCGCGGTGTCGCCAGAGTGATAAATCTTTTTGCCGTCCAACTCGATAATCACACCCATCGGCATCCCACCGTAGCTGCCGTCGGGCAGGCTGGAGGAATGCCAGGCTGGGGTGAATTTGACCTTGCCGACCTTGGATTGAAACGTGCCGCCAATGTTCATGCCGATCACGTTTTTTGCGCCGTGTTTGGTCGCGTAACCGATCACCTCGACGCTCGAGATCAACTGAGCGCCCTTGGCTTCAAGCTCGAGGGCGTTTCCAAAATGGTCGCCGTGCCCGTGGGTGATGACAACCACGTCTGGGTCGATCTCCTCGAGCGGCACGAGATTCACTGGGTTGCCCTGCAAAAATGGATCGATCAAGATTGAACCTTGTAGGGTGGTGAACATCACGCACGAATGACCAAAAAATTGTATTTTCATTCCTCGAGTGTACCGAAGTTTGAAGCGCGAGATTGCGAGCCTGGTTGCAACAAAAGACAACGGGAATAAACCAGCCGCCCCTCTCGGGTCAAACCAGCTTTGTTTGATGCTCAAACAAACGGTTGACTGACAATAACGATTTGTAAAAGAATTGGCTTCAACCTTGGTCAGATTGCTGGCTCGAGGTTTGTTTTAAACATTTTGGCAACATCAAGAGTCAAGGTTATGGTTTCACATTGCGGAGCGTTCATCGCCAACCCGAGCCAAATCTCTGGCGCTGCGGCGACCAAACTGATGCGCCAGATCACGTTCGGTCAGCCGCAGGGCGGTGGGGCGTCCGTGCGGACACGTCCACGGGATTTCACAAGCCCTGAGCGCCTCGAGCAAATCTGACGCGGCATTGCCTGCCAGTTTGTGTCCCGCTTTGATGGCAGGATGACACGCCAACCTCGCCAGCACCGCCCGTTTGGCTTCAAAAGCGCCCAGCGCCTCGTGAACAATATCCCGCGCCAGGTCGGGCAGCGGAAGTCCCAGAACCACGGCGGGCAACGCCCGCACACGGTAGAGACTTGCGCCAAAAGGTTCGAGTTTCAAGCCCCAAGCCTCGAGTTCAGATGCTCTGGCTTCAAAATGCGACACCTCGAGCGGGGAAAGTTGAATCAATTCTGGTTCGGGCAATTCCACGCTCTGTCCCGCATCAAAAGCCCGCTCGAGTTCTTCAAACAAAATCCGCTCGTGCGCGGCGTGCTGGTCGATCAACCAAAGATCACCGTCGCCCTCTGCCAGCAAATACGCGTCGCGGTACGCACCGATGTACAAAAGCGCCGGAAAATGGTTTCCAAATGCCCGTATTGGACCCGTGACGACCCGAGGTTCTGGGGCAGATTTCACCAGTGGTTGCGCCCGCAATGCCGTCAAGACCGCCGTTTCAATCAAATCTTTGACCACATCAGGCTCGAGAAAACCAACCCGCAGTTTTGAAGGGTGCGTGTTGACGTTGAGTTTTTGTGGTGGAACCGAAATGTCGAGCACACAAATTGGCGCGTAATTTTTGGGCAGCAAACCTTGAAAAGCTTTTGACACCGCCTGCGAAACCAGCTCCTCGAGTTCAATTGGGCGACCATTGACGCTGATGTGCATTCGGTCCCGTCTCGGTCGCGCCATTTCTGGACGTGACACCACGCCCGTCACGACATACTCGCAGTCTTGAAGCTGGACCTCGAGCATTCTGTTGGCGGTCATCGCGCCGTAAACCGTACTGATCGCTTCGCGGAAACTGCCTGGGGTGTGAATCAGTTTCGCTTCACCGTCAATCACGGCACGCCAGGCAATATTCGGGTAATGCAGCACGTAACGGTTCAAGAGGACCATCACCCGCCGCGCCTCGAGGGCGGGCGATTCGAGCGAAGCGAGACGTGCAGGATAGTCCTGAAACAGATCGCGCACTTCAACGCTCGTGCCCGCCGCGCAGGCAACACGCTCCAATATGGCTTCCTCGCCAAAAGCGGTGACTTTTGCGCCGCCAAGCTGATCTTTCGGGCGTGAAGTCAACACCAAACCAGCCGCAAAAGCGATGCTCCACAAGGCTTCGCCGCGAAAACCGAGACTTTCAATGCTGGAAAGTCCAGAGCCAGCCTCGAGTTTTGAGGTCGCAAAACGTTTTGGCGCAAGCGTGATCTGGTCAACATCAATTCCCAAACCATCGTCGGTCACCCGAATCAACCTCAAACCGCCGCGCTCGAGTTCAAGTTCGATGCGGTTTGCGCCAGCATCGAGTGCGTTCTCGAGCAATTCTTTGACCGCATCAACGGGGCGAGAGATGACCTCGCCTGCCGCAATTTCGCGCACAATTTCGGCTGGAAGCACTTGAATCGGACGCATCAAGCAATTTTACCTTTTGAAGAAGTCAATCACAATCCACTTGGACACGATTCTCGAGAATCCGCACTGGGTAAATCCGCAAATCGTGTGACTGGTTTGAATCTAAAAGCTTTGGCGAATTTGGATAAGAGCGGCACTGTCCACTCAACAACTCGAATTGTGCGCCGTGAAAAGCGCAAGTGACAACACCATTTTCCTGATGGGCTGGGAGGCTCACCTGCAAATGCGTACACCGCGCCGAAACCGCCAAAATCGCAGTGCCAACGCGATAAATCAGCAATTCTTGTTCGGCGACTTGAACCTTCAAAACCGCCCCGTCAGAAAGTTGCTCGAGCGTTGCAACCGTCACAAAACCCATCTACGCCCGAGCCTCGAGTTTGGTCAGTATTTTACGGGCAGCCTCGCCTATGATTGCCGTGTAGGTCGGGTAGGCAAAACGCACGGCGGCGAGGGTGGCGGCAGTCGCCTGCGCCGCCATCGCGGTGGCGACGGCTTGCATGACCTCGACCGCATTCTCGCCTGTACCATTTGCACCAATGATGCGCCCAGATTTGTCGGCTATCAATTTCAAGAAACCTGCGGTCCTCGAGTCAATGATTGCCCGCTCGAGGTCGCTGTAACGTGACACCGCAACCACGCAATCAATTCCCTCATCACGCGCTCGAGCCTCTGTGAATCCGACGCCGGCGTGGTCGGGATCGGTAAAACCGCCACTGGGCAAAGAGTGGCGGTCAAACTCGATTTTCGTGCCGCGCACCGCATTTTCGGCGGCAACCTCGGCTTCAAAGTTCGCACCCTGAACCAACATGTCAAGACCGTTGGCGTCACCTGCCACAAAAATGTGATCAAGATTGGTTTGCAAGAATGTGTTGATTTTGACAAATCCGCGTTCAACCTCAAGCCCAATCCGTTCCAAATCCAGCCCCTCGAGCGCGGCTGGCCAGCCCACCGCCAAAATCACGGCTTCAACCTTAATAGAATGTTGCGCACCGCGAACCGAATACGTCAAGCGCCGCAGTCCGTCAGGCTCGAGGTCGATACCGTCAATCCCAGAAATTCCGGTGACCACCCGCACCCCTTGACGCTCGAAGCCCTCACGGAGTGCTCTCGCCACGTCCGCATCGCTTGGCGGTAAAATATTGGGCGCAGTCTCGAGCAGAGTGACATTTGCGCCAAAAGCGTTCATGATGGTGGTGACCTGAACGCCAGTGTAACCGCTGCCGACGATTGCCACCGATTTTGGCAGACGCTCGAGGTCAACGATTTCTTCGGGTGTGATGGCAAATTCGACCCCTGGAATTGGCGGGCGTCGCGCCTTGCCACCGACGCACAAAATGATGTTCTTGGCGCTCAACTCTCGTCCAGAATCCGCCAATTTCACGCGGTGCGGGTCAAGAAAACTGGCTGCCCCCTCGAGAAACAACTGCCCGCCCACATCACGAAGTTTGTCCTGCACACGCTTGACATTCTGAGTTTCCGAAATCACCTGGCGCACTTTTGCCACCGTGGTTTTCCACTCGAGTTGCGGCTCTGAAACGTTGATGCCGTAAGCGCCAGCCCCGCGAATGTCGCGCAGCAACCGCGCCGTGATTGCCAGCACCCTGGTTGGGACGCAGCCCGTGTTGGTGCAAGTCCCACCCGTGCGCCGTTTGTCCACCAAAGCCACTCGAGCGCCCAAGCTACTGGCTTTGAGCGCCGCCGTTGCCCCCGCAGGACCCGCCCCGATCACCAACACGTCAAATTCTTGATTCACAAGTCCATCTTAAAGCAGGGTGCGAACTCGAGTTCAAGCAAATATTTTGAAGGCTTGCTCGAGCGAACGCATGGGGTCGTTTTTGGGTACAAACTCGTGCGTCACAAAACCTTCAAAACCCGTCTTCGAGATGGATTTGGCAATTGCTGAATAATTGATTTCTTGCGTGTAGTCAATTTCATTTCGCCCTGGATTTCCCGCCGTGTGATAATGGGCGAAACTCGAGTGATGATTTTGAATGGTGCGAATGATGTCGCCCTCCATGATCTGCATGTGATAAATGTCGTACAGAAGTTTGACGCGGCTCGAGTTGAGCATCTCGCAAACTTTCAGTCCGAATGCGGTGTGGTCGCACTGATAATCTGGGTGATCGACTTTGGAATTTAAAAGCTCGAGAATCAGATTGACCCCAGCATTTTCGGCGTGCCTGGCAACTCGAGATAGACCCTCAGCCGTAATTTGTACGCCAGTTTCAAAATCCAAACCGCGTTTGTTGCCCGAAAAACAAATCAGGTTCGGGATAGCCCATTTTTGGGCAAGTTTAAGATTTACCATGATCTCGAGTTCGATTCTGGCATGGTTTTCGGGTTGATTCAGACCGTTTTCAATGCTCGAGTGACCGTTGATGGCTGAAATTTGCAAGCCAGAATCTCGAGCCAGCGAGAACAAGCTCTCAGGCAGCAATTCAACCGCTGAAAAACCGATTTTGACGGCAGCCTCGAACAAATCTCGAGCTTCGATCAGGTTTTCAAAACACCAGTACGAAAAGCCTTGCTTCATAAACCCGCGACTCGGTTCGCCGCCTCAAAGTCAAGCGCCGTCAGACCACCCGCGCTGTGCGTGACGTAAGCCACCCTCACGGTTTTCCAGGCAATCTCGAGGCTGTCGGGGTGATGATCCATTTTCTCGGCAACCAGCGCCACCTGTACCGCAAACGCTACTCCAGCACCGTAACTCGAGAAACTGAACTTTTTCGCCAGTTGCCCGTTCTCGAGCGCCCAACCTGAAAGAGATTCGAGCCTTGATTTAATTTCCGCATCCTCGAGTTTTTGATTCATGGCTTGATTCTAGACCCAATCTGAGGAATGACGTGAAAGCCACTCGAGCACCGCCACAGCGCTGGCAAGGTTGGTGGCAAGTGGCACGTTGTGAACATCACAAATTCGCAGCAAGGCACTGACATCAGGTTCGTGCGGTTGCGCGGTCAATGGATCACGGAAAAAAAACACCGCCAAGATTTTAGACTCGGCAACCAACGCGCCAATTTGCTGATCGCCCCCGATGGGACCAGACAACATGCGCGTCACTGGCAACCCAGTCTCTTTGGAAACCCGAGCGCCCGTTGTTCCAGTGCCGATCAAACTAAACCTCGAGAAGATGGTTTTGTGCTCGAGGACAAATCGGCAGAGGTCATCTTTTTTGTCGTCATGCGCAATTAAGGCAACGGTGATCAATTGTTCTGGCATTGAAACACTATAACTCGAGATTCAAACCTCGAATCGGCTGAGGTTTGGAATTTCTCTGTCAATGGTGGTTTCCTCGCCGTGACCGCTGAACACCACGGTTTTTCCAGGCAACGTGAACAATTGGGTTTTGATGCTCGAGATCAGCGTGGCATGGTCACTTCCTGGCAAATCAGTTCGACCAATGCCTGACTTAAAAAGGGCATCGCCAGACAGGACAAAACCTTCAGCTTTCGAGTACAGGCTGACATGTCCTGGTGCGTGACCTGGCGTCGGCAAGACCTCAAGCTCGAGTTCGCCAAGTTTCCAGCTTCCAGCGTTCAATTCGTGATCTGGCGCTTCTGGTTGCACAAAAGGCATGTTCCAGCGCTTTGCAGCCAGGTGGCTTTGGTCATATTGCCCTCGAGCATCGGTATGAAGCCAGACATTCACTTTCAACGCCTCACGCGTCGCTTGAACCGCGCCAACATGGTCAAAATGCGCGTGGGTCAGTAAAATGGCTTTGATGCTCGAGTTTGTCGTTTTCAGCAACTCGAGAATATCGGCGGCATCTTCGCCAGGGTCAACCAGCACGGCTGCATTTGACACGTGACGCAGCAAATAACAATTTTCTTGCACGGGTCCGGTGACCAGACGGTAAAGCTCGAGTGCCCCAGGGCAACCGCAAAGTCAGACTGATAACCTAATGAATGCCAGACATCGACGCACTTGGACTCCTCAAACACTTCACCACCATTCCTGACCCTCGACAAGCTCGAGGCATACGCCACAACCTCGCAGACATTATTTGTAT
>JANXTZ010000068.1 GCA_025352125.1 Deinococcales bacterium
ATTGGTGAGTATGTGAAACGATAGGGTGGGGGAGAGTATCGGCGTTTTGATGGTGTTGAAGTTGTAGCGCAGGACAGTTTGTTTAACGGTGTGGGTTAAGGGTTGAAATACTCCGAAGCTTGCTTCGGTGATTTTTTATTACTGAACACCTCGAGTGCCTCGAGGTGTTTCGGACGTGCTGGATGAAGTTGCTAAGTTGACAGAACCCCTCACATGCCGTGACGTTCGAGCACTGCGTTTTGGTTGCCGTCCACGCCGTCCTGTTTTGCTTTGGGTGCTCGTGTATGCCTGCACCACGTTCTCCACTTCTCCCCTGCACCAACTCGAGAAGTGTTCGAGGAGCGGTATCAAACTCTGTTCTGAAAGTACACAAAATCTTGACTTTTCAAACAGTTAATTTGTGATTTCACAAAATCCAAGTCCTGTGTTTGCACATACCCTCAATTGGCAAATTTAAAGATGTTGGTTTGTTGCCACTGAAATTATGAATTATGAATTATGACGGCGTTTTTAGAAGATAATCCGATATTTGTATTTCGCTCTAAAGCGACCCCAGATACAAGATTATCAGTAAAATATGCGCCGAGTTTGACGCAAAGGCTATTTGCAGTTTAACTGGTTTTCGATTTCCTTGATGGAAAATCAGTTGATCTTCACTCACGCAAACGTATCAAAGTGTGGTCTCAGACTCAAAAGCCGTAGGTCATTTTTACCACTCGTGTATCATTGAACCCGAAGAACTGAGGGTTTTCGGAGGTCAAGCTGAGTCCCACACCGCAAGAAACCGTCACCAAGATTGGTCAACGCCTTCGCGGCTTAAAAACGCCCCGTAAAGGAGTGGTGCTTGGATTGTGGGGTGAAGCTGGGATTGGCAAAACCTGGACGCTCGAGCGAATCTTGCAGTCCACAGGTTTTGGGCACGTCAAAGTGAATGTTAACATTTCAGTGACTGATTTGATTCGTGTCCTGCCACGCGTAAAACGTTTACCCGTCTGGGCAGAACGTTTGTTTGAAAAGGTGGAACGTGGCGAGGATGTTGGCACTTCAAGCGTTGCAGACGCAATTGGCGCGTTGTTAACGGCACAAGCGCCAATCATTTTGTGCTTTGAGGATTTGCATGAAGCCAGCCTAGAGCGTCTCGAGCTGCTGATTGCACTTTCAGAACTTGTGTCGCGCTCCATCGGTGTAGCGCTGGTTGTGACCAGCCGAAACGAACTACCCGCAGCTTTTGAGGCATTCAAACTCGAGCCGTTGACAATCGCCGAATCCAAAGCCCTGCTCGAGACTCAAGTTAATTCAGATTTGCCCGTTCAGGCGAACCTTTGGATTTATGCTCGAGCCGCAGGCAATCCGCTTTTTACGCTCGAGTTTTTGCGCTTTTTGGTGCGTGGCGGTCATATCTGGAACGATGGAAGTCTTTGGCATTGGCGCATCCCCCCAAACGATTTGATGCCAGTGACGGTTGAAGCGTTGATTGAACGTTTAATCGATCAGGCGCTCACAACTCCGTCTGTTCAGACGGCGCTCGAGACCAAGGCGGTACTGCCATTTGGAACGAGTGAACCTGTTTTGGTGGCGATCTCGAACCTCAAGCTCGAGCGCTGGCGTGACGCAATCACCGAACTCGAGCGACGAAATGTGTTTTCTGCCGGTGAGTTCGCGCATCCACTGTTCCGAGAGGTGGTGTTGCACAACTTGAGCAATGAACGTCGCCGAGAGCTGTCAAGGCAAGCTTTAAGTGCGCTCAAGGCTGACCC
This sequence comes from Deinococcales bacterium, assembly GCA_025352125.1. Taxonomy (GTDB): domain Bacteria; phylum Deinococcota; class Deinococci; order Deinococcales; family JAAFIG01; genus JANXTZ01. The sequence continues at coordinate 1,758 of JANXTZ010000068.1, forward strand.
TGCGGCGGCAGCTCATTTTGTAGAGGATGCGAAACTCGAGCCGCCAGAGGCACTTGCCTGGTTAAAGCGGGCGGCTCAAAACGCGAACGAGCACGGAAATGAAGTCCAGGTAGCCCAATTCCAAGCTCGAGCGGTGGAATATGCCGCTGGCGAGGAGCGAGGGACATTGGCTTTTGAGGCGGCGAAAGGTCTGGTCAATCATCACGAAAAAATTCGTTTGGCACACATTGCTTTAAGCCAAATGCCTGGCAATGCCGAAATTATTTTCTTGCTCGCACAAGAATACACTTCACTTGATCAACCCAGCGAGATGAATCGTGTGCTCGAGATGCTGCCTGAACAACAGCGAACCGGAATGGCTTGGTTGGAGCGATTGGTTTATTTGTTGGGAAACCTGAGCGACTCGGCAGCAGTCTTGCAACTCTGGCACGATCATCCCGAATTGCATCAATCGGTCAACGGCAGGGTGTTGCTGTTCGTTTCGATGGCGTTGACCTCTTCGAGCAAACACGAAGATGCCAATGCCTTGATCGATCAGGCGCTTGCCAACCCAAAGTTGAGGCAAAGTGACCGAGGATTGTTGTTAAACGGTAAAGGTGTTGATCTCTTGCAACGCTCGAATTACTTTGAAAGTGAAAAACTCTTCTCCCAAGCAATTGATCTGCTTGTTCAAACCAAAGACTTGAACAGCGTCATCAGTCCACTGATAAACCGAAGTTGGGCACGGCACATGCTCGGCTTATACCAAGAATCGCTCGAGGATTTAAGCGAAGCTGAACAACTCTGTATTGATTCTGGCGATGCACAACTTCTGGCAGCAATGCAGATGTTCAAAGCCAACCTCTTGACCGAATTTGGAGACTTTGAGCAGGCAGAAGAACTGCTGCTCGAGAGTCGAAAAGTCATGCAGTGGGAATCCATACCTGTTCACTTGGCAGATTGCGAAGACACAATCAGTCGTTTGTACCACGATTGGCAAACACCACATGCATCGGTTCTCAGTTTGAAACACGCCCGTATCGCACTTGAACTGGCTCAGGTTGTGGGTCGTCCTCGTCAGGTTGCCGATAAGTTACACGTGGCTTCGCTCGCTGAAACGCGCTATGGAAATCCAAGCCGAGGACTCCAACTGGCAAAGGAAGCCCTCGAGTTGAGTGCAGCGCCTGGATTGCTCGAACAGCACTGTACGGCGCAATTTGCGCTTGGTTTGGCGCTGGAACGCTCTGGGCAAAAATCGGAAGCGATACGAGCCTTTGAACACGCCCTGGAATTGGCTGAACAACTCGAGCTTGGGTTGGTCACGCACAAGATGGCTCTCGAGCTTGATCGTCTGACCCAGAACCTTGAAAGCGCTCGAATGCGTTTTACGTGGTTTGACGAACGTGGTTTGAAGAACGGTGCTAACCTTGCAAAACGCTATTTCAAAGAATTAGACACAATCAAAAACACCAATCCAACACAAACAAACCTTCATTTGGCAAGGCTCGAGGTGTTGGGGAAAATTCAATTGCTGCAAAACGGGGTGAGTCAGGCAATTCGTGGACAAAAACGCAAAGAATTGCTGGCGTTGCTGCTCGAGGCACGGATTGCTGGTCGAAGCGAAATCCCCCAATTTGAGTTACTCGAGACCCTCTACCCGGAATCGATACCTGAAGAAGCTGGCGTGGCACTCAAACAACTGGTTTTTCAAATGCGCTCGAGTTACGGGCAAGGCGTGATCAACACGACCAGTCACGGCTACGCGCTCGGTGCTGTTGAGTCAGACGCGGAAGATTTCTTGTCATCTGGCAAGGCGCAATTGTGGCGTGGGTTGTACCTCGAGGATGTACTGCATTTGCCTGTAGACGAAACCGTCCGAGAGGCGCTGTATCACCTGCTTTTATCCAAATCCGAATCACTCTTGACCACTGATTCTCAAGAAACACAACGCCTTGGACGCATTTTGCTCGAGGCGCTGCCTTATGATTTGCAAGTTCTGAAGTTATGCCTGAAAGCATTCCAAGAAAACCAAAATTACCGTTCGCTCTCGAGGCTTTACGTTGCGGCACAAGCACGTTTGCTCGAGGTTGGTGAGCGTCTGCCAGAAGACTGGCGGGATTTCCTCGGGTTGCCACTGGCGTAAACGGCACAATTCATCACCAGAACATCACCGTCTTGGCTGCATGATTTGCAAGCAAGGAGGTACATCTTGATGTCGGAAACACTGGCATATCGCCTGTGCCCACAATGCTTTCGTGCTGTGCCGCTGGCATCAAAAGAATGGTATTGCGCCAACGACGGCGTGCGGTTGCTCGAGCACTGCCCGAAATGTCGCTCGGGCATCACCTCGCCGTATGCGAGGTATTGCGTGGCGTGCGGTGAGGCGTTGAGCGAACAGACCCCAAAGACCAAGTTGAAACAACCTGCTTTCAGAAAGGATGAACATGTTTAAGCATCGAACGATGACCCTCATTTTCGTATGGCTCTTGCCCGTATTGCTCAACGCCTGTCATACCCCCCCTTTGATCTCGAGCTTCACAGCCACGCCCGCCAGCTTGCCCGTTGGTGGTGGCAGCCTCAAACTCGAGTGGAGCGTGGTTGGTGCAGACACCATCTCGATAGACCAGGGTGTGGGCACAGTCAGTGGCACTTCGACCACGGTCAATGTCACCACCACCAAAACCTTCACCCTCACCGCTTTAAACTCGAGTGGGATAACCACAGCCAGCGCTGCTGTGACCGTGGCTGCACCACCAGCAACATCAGCTCCAACTATCTCGAGTTTTAACGCCACACCTCCAAATCTTCCTGTGGGTGGTGGTCAAGTTACGCTGGCATGGTCGGTCAAAGATGCGACCAGTCTTTCAATCAGCCCAGATGTTGGTGTGGTCACTGGCAATTCCGTGCCAGTGACCTTGACCTCGAGCACGATGTACACCTTAACTGCCAGCAACAATCAGGGCAGCACCAGCCAGAATCTGAGCGTTACCGTGGCTTTGACACCACCAACCGCGATCATTCCAGGGACAACCAAAGTGGCAGACCCAAGCACCAAAAACGCCTTGACCGGATTTGATCTCAAAACAGGCGTCATGCGTTTCTCGCAGAACACCTCGCTCTTGCAAACGCTTCAACCAGGGGACGTGCTCTCTGGGGGTCGCTCGAGCAATGCGCCGAACGGTTTTTTGCGCAAGGTCACAAGCATCAAAAGCACCAACGGCGAAACAGTGCTCGAGACCACCCAAGCCATGCTGACCGATGCGATTTCCAAGGGAAAGATTGATGTGAGTGGCACGCTCACCGCTGCCAACCTGCACACTGCTGCACTCCGACCAGGTGTTGCTCTGCGTTCAGGCAGGTTTCGTGGTGGTTTCAACCAAGAAGCCAACGTGGATGTGACCTACCACCCCGAAGCACCTGGCACAGGCGAGGTTCACATTACGGGATTGGTCGATTTCAATTTGGGTTATCACATTGGTTTGGACATTGATGCTTGTTTCCAGATTCCACCCGTTTGCCTGAATCATTTTGATGCCAGCGTGGGCTTCGAACAGCTCGCCGATCTGAAGGTCACGGGGCATCTCGAGACGCCCATCAAAAAAGACATCGAAATCGCCTCGAGCGATTACTGGACGACCATCTCGATTTTGGACATCGAGATTCCTGTGGATTTCAAGGTTTCGCTCTCGATTGGTTTGGATGGCAAAACCAGTGTGCAATTCAGTTACCAAGGCACGCAGAACGTCGCCTTGAATGTCGGTGAAGAATACAACGATGGTCGCGGTTGGAGTCCAATCGCCGAGAAAAGCTTCACGCTCTTGCCAGGCGCACCGCAAGTCACGGGCAGCGTCGAGGTGCAAGCCACCACCGACTTTGAGGCACAAGTTTTGCTGATTGGTTTTGTCGGTCCTGGTCTGAAAGCCTCGGCGGGTTTGGAATTGAACGGAGAAATCCCCAGAAACCCGATCTGGACACTTTCAGGGCTGGCAAGTTTGGATGTGACTTTTGTGGTGGACGTGCCGGTGATTGGCAAGATCGTCGATTACAGCGCCAACATTTTGAAATGGAGCAGCGAACTGGCACGCTCGCAAAACACACCACCCACCATCAGCATTCAAACCAACCCCAGCAACCTCGAGTTTGGCAGACCGTTTTACTTTGCGAGCGGTTATCCAATGTATGCCGCCAGCGACCTCGAGGATGGCACGGTCAACAACCTGAAATTGAGTTCGGATAAAGACGGCGCAATCGACACCAACCATGTGTTTAACACTGAAGGCTCGAGGCTAATCACTGTGACCGCCACCGACAGCCAGGGGGCAAGCTCGAGCGGAAGTTTCACGCTGAATGTCATCAACACGCCGCCCAAAGTCAGCTTGACCACCTCGACCAACCTGCCCGTGTACGTGGGTATTCCCACAGAACTTTCTGGTCACGCCGAGGAGATCAACCCCGTGACTGGGCAACCCAACCTGCCCGTGCCATGCAATCGCATGTACTGGACGAGCAGCAATGCAACTGATGTAGTCCCCTCGAGTTGCAACGGTTCGGTCACTTTTACCAGCAACGGCGTACGCACACTGACGTTGACTGCCGTTGGGAAAAACGGGGCTTTGGGTATAGCCGAAGTGCTGATTGCCGTGACCGACCCACCAAAAAACCTGCCACCAGTCATTGATGAGATGCACGTCAAAGACAACACGGGCACTGAAGTGACTGCCAACCAGACTGTGGCAACAGGTGCTGCATTGCTCTTGTCGGTCAAAGCGCACGACCCCGAAAACGACCCAATTCACTACCAATGGAGTGCCTGTTTGACAAGCTGGACTCCGTTGCAATGCAGCCTCAATGGTGATCTACCCACAAACGCCGATGGCGCGGCAACTTTTGATTTCCTGAATCGTTTTGGGTATGGCACTTACAACCTGTTCATCACCGCCGATGATGGACACCAGACTTTTGCCACGATCATGAGCCGTACCATCACCATCACCCCAAAAATCAATTGACCCAGTCGTTGCTCGAGTTTTTTAACGAAGCTTCAAGTCCCCACGTGTTGTGCTCGAGCTTCGTTCCTCGTACCCTCACTCAGACAAGCCCGAACGTGGGCGGGCTTCAATTGCTCCCAACACCCAAGGAGACGCCTATGCGAAAGTTTTTCATGCCTTTTTTATTGGTCTTGTTGCTGAGTGCCTGTCACACCCCACCCATGATCTCGAACTTCCAGGCAACACCCGCCAACCTACCTGCGGGCGGCGGCAGCGTCAAACTCGAGTGGGGGGTCAGCGATGCCGATTCGCTCTCGTTGGATCAGGGGATTGGTGTGGTCAGTGGGACTTCAACCACGTTCAATGTCAACACCTCGAAAACGTTTACCTTAACCGCCACCAACACGAGCGGTTCGACGACCGCAAGTGTCGGTGTTGCCGTTGAAACCTCTGCACTGACAATTTCACCTGCCAGCCTGACATTAACGGCTGGCAGCCCCGCGCAAACCTTCAGCACCACGGCGAACAATGGCGGCACAATCACTTGGAGTTTGAACCCTGCCGTTGGTGCGGGCAGCATCAATGCCACCACGGGGACAAGCACGGTTTACACGCCCCCCTCGAGCGTGAGCATCACGACCACCGCCACCCTCACGGCAACACTGGAAGGCTCGAGCGCTGTTGCCCATGCGAACATCACCCTGAACCCAGCCCCGCCGAGCAGTGGCAGCCTTCAAGTCAACATTTCGGGTTTGCCTTCAGGTCTTGCGGGCAATGTCAGCATCGCCGGACCAAATGGTTTTACCCGAACGCTGGTTGCCAGTGAAAACCTGAGCGCCTTGACCCCAGGCAGTTACACGCTCAGTCCAGCCTCGGTTTCAAAATTGGCAACCTACACCGATTCGATCTTCAACTCGAGTGCCACCACCGCCATGGTCAGCGCAGGCAAGACGGCAACGGTTGAGATTGCTTACGCGCCACTTCCAGGCAGTGGCAAGTTATGGATTGCGTTCAACTATTCCATTGCCGCCTACGATGAATCTCAACTGACCTCGGGAACGACACAACCCCCACTGATCGCCTTTGGGGGCGGTGACATTGGTCTCCTCAAGGCGCTGGCATTTGATAAAGCTGGCAACCTCTGGATTTCAGATGGGAATTACTGCCACCTGTCACGGTTCGCCGCCCAAGACCTTGGCAAGATTGGCAAGGTCACACCCGATGTGGTCATTGGAAACGGCAGGACTTGCGCTGTGGACAAAATTTCCAGCCCACAAGGCTTGGCATTTGATAATCGGGGCAACCTCTGGGTGGCAGAATATGGCAGTGCTGCGCTGACCATGTACAGCGCTGCTCAACTGACCAGCAGTGGCGACCCGACACCACTGAAGATCACCAGCACCGCCTTAAAAAATCCAATCTGTCTGGCATTTGACTCGAGTGGCATCTTGTGGGTCAGCAACCCGGCTGCCCATAACGTGCTCATGTTTGCCCCAGACAAATTGGCTACTGGAGGGGTGCTCACACCAACACGGACACTCGAGACACCCGCGTTTTCTGCACCTTCGGGTGCTGGTCTGCCAGCGGGTCTCGCTTTTGACAAAAATGGCGACCTCTGGGTGAGCAACAACACAAACAAAACACTGCTCATGTTCACGCCCAGCAAACTTCAGGCTGGTGGCACGCAAACCCCCGACAAAAGCGTCAGTCCAAACGTGTCCACACCCAACGCAAGCGGACCAGGTTCGTTGACACTGGACAAAGCAGGTAACCTTTGGGTGACGTATGGGTCAAATGCTGCCAACATTGCTGATCATAAAATCGTGCGAATCAACGCTTCCGATCTTACAGACGGCGCTGCGCCAAAACCTGCCGCCGAACTGAACGGTTATCAATACATCAGCCTGGGTGGTTTGGCATTCTATCCAATTCCAGCAGGCTTGCCGATCAATTAAAATCAACCCGTCAGAAATTTTGTGATGACAGACGATCTCGAGGAAATCAAAAACGCACTCTCGAGTTTCCTCGAGGCATTCAACGACCTTGACTGGCAACGGTTTTGCACCTGCTTGACGATGATGCCACAGTTTTTCATCCAGACAACCCCGAAACCACCACCCTCGAGCGACTTGAAGGACGCGCCGCAATTGAACAGAGTTTCAGACCCGTGTTTGAAGCGGCGCGGCAACACCCGCCTCGCCAGCACATCGAGCCGAAGCGTATTCACGTTCAGCATCTCTCGAGTGCCGTCGTGGTCAGCTTCGAGTTTGAACGCCCGCAAGGTTTTCTGGGAAGGCGCACGTTGGTACTCGAGCAGCGCTCCGATGGTTGGAAGATCGTTCACCTGCACGCCTCAAACATCAACAAAACGACATGACCGAAACCTTGCACGAAAGGATCTGAACCCATGCCACAACCGCTCTTCCACCCCAGTCTGCCCCAATACCTCGCCAGCTTCGTGCCACCGCACCATGAGGTCATGACGGAAATGGAAAACCACGCTCGAGCAATCGCCAGGCTTGAAAGCTCCAGAGGGAGGATTGCATGATTTACCCTGGCACACGATCCCTGATTGAAGCCGTCCGTTCGCTCGAGCCGATCATCGCCTCGTACCGCGACGAAGCCGAGCGCAATCGCCAACTCTCTCGTCCTGTGTTCGAGGCATTGGCGGATGCGGGATTGTTTAAACTGCTTGTTCCACAAAAATTTGGTGGTCTTGAGACCGATCTGAAGACCTTCATACAGGTGATCGAAGAGGTCTCAAGGATCGACAGCGCCGCAGGTTGGTGTTTGAGTATCGGTGCCGTTCAAGGGCGTTGGGCGGCGTATCTGCACGATGATGTGGCTCGTGCCATCTTTGAGCCGCCGCGTGCATTGATGGCGGGGGCTGCCACCCCAAGCGGGCGGGCTGTGGTGGTTCAAGGTGGCTACCGTATGACGGGGCGTTGGTCTTTTGGCAGCGGCATCACCTACAGCGATTGGGTCCATGCCAATTGCCTGGTCTTTGAAGGCGACCAGCCGCGCTCAGGCACAAACGGGGCGACCGAGGTTCGCAACCTGGTCCTTCCCACCACCGATTGCGAGATCGTGGACACTTGGCACACAGGCGGGTTGCGCGGCACGGGCAGCTTTGATTTTGTGGTGAACGACGTGTTCGTGCCCGAGGAGCGCAGCTTCCTTGGCTTTACACCCATCTCCATTCGACCTGGCACGCTCTACGCCATGCCAGTCTTCAGCGTTTTTCCAATTTCCATCGCCGCCGTGCCACTGGGCTTGGCTCGAGCCGCCATCGAAACCCTGTTGGAACTTGCGGAGGCGAAAACACCAACAGGTTCAGGATCACTTTTACGAGAACGCGCCTCGGTGCAATCTGATCTCGCTCGAGCCGAGGCGCTGGTCCGCGCTGCCCGCGCCCTGCTGCTCGAGGTTGCCCAAGAACTCTGGGAAACCACCGAACAAACGGGTGAAACATCGATGCGGCTTCGTGCCCTGGTGCGGTTGGCTTGCGCACACGTGGCGATCAGTTCGGCGCAGGCGGTAGACTTGATGTACACCGCTGGCGGCGCGAGTTCGTTGCGTGAGGACAACCGACTCGAGCGTTTGTTTCGTGATGTTCACGCGGCGGCGCAACACCTAGCGGTGATCCCGCACAACTTCGAGTTGGCGGGCAAGGTCTTGTTTGGGATCAACCCAGGCACATTGCGCTTCTAAGGGCGTCTCGAGTCCACTGGAGGCAGGAATGATTCACACTTCATCTCCGAGTGGAAAAACGTGCACCCATACCAGTTTCAAGCGCACGGGCAGGTTTTCAAAGAAGCTCGAGAAACCCCAGCATTTGACCCTCGGATTGTGACCCTGGTTGATTTAAACTTTCGGGTTGCTGAAACCATATTGTACTCGTACCGAATTGAGAACCCATGGAATCTCGAACTTCGCTTGACCAATAGCAAAATTGCTATTGCACACGAAGATTTGCCTGTCTTACTGAAAGGAGAACGTTCAGCAACTTGGCTGCATACAGTTGACTGATCGTGCATACCCTGGTATTTTGAGTTTATCAGCGCCCAAAAGAGGCGCGTTTTTTATTGTCTTTTTTTATTTTTTGATCATGTGAACCTTAGATTTTTAACGTTTCATGGTAGACTTTACTGATGGGATACGAGCGCCTCAAAAAACCTGTTGCGCCCGTGCAGCGTGAACCTGATAAGGTTAAAAATCAGGTTGCAGCCAAAGGTAAAATCCCTGTTGTCGCGCAAACCCCCGAGCAATTGCAACGGGCGAAGGCGAGACTCGAGCAAAATCTGGCAGCACTGCAATTTCAAACAGAACAAGCCAGTGTTCAACGTGAAGCTCGAGCCAAGGGTAACGAGGAAGCTCGAGTTCAACGTGAGGCAGCCCAGGCAGTTGAAGCAGCGAATAATGCTCAAATTCAACGTGCTCAGGAAGTTCAAGCCAAACAGCAAGCGTTCTTCTCGAGCTTCATTCACACGCCAACCCAACGCAGCGCACTGAAGAGCCTGAAAAACTCGGGCATCAAAGCCAGTGAAGCTCGAGCGCAATACCAGGCGGCTATCGTTCCTGAGATCGTGCAGCGTCTTGTCAACGAGCAAATGACCGCCACCATACAAGCGGCTCGAGCCACACAAAAACCGAATGATTTGAATGCTCGAGCGGATTGGTTTAACACCGAACTGCCAGTTCTTCGGGCGAAGCACAATCATGCTGATACCCCGTTTCTGGACTCAGCGAGTGTCTTTAAACCAGTGGATCAACAATCTTTTGCCCTTGGTAATACTTACAAACTGCAACGCTTAAGCCACGGTTTAACGCCGAAAGATGCGGCGAATGCTTTAATGAACATTCAACGCAAGGCAGATCGTGACATGGCATTGAAAGGCTTGCTGACAGGTGTGAATCCTCGCTCGAGTGAGCACACCAGTATTCAACGTCTGGTCGCAGAGCAGGAACAAAGTCTTGAGGTGCAACGACAAGCGTTGTTCGCGGATGATGGAATTCAAGCTCGAGCGTTTCAACTGGCTCGAGATGAAGCCAATTCTACACACGCGAATTCTGGGATTAGCGAGAAAATCAAAGCCAAAGTTGGTGGTGGAAGCCCACTGCCCGAGAATATCAGAAGTCAACTCGAGGCAGGACTGAACACGAATCTCGAGGCTGTACGGTTTCATACCGACGGCGAGGCGGATAAACTCGCCAAGAGTGTGAAGGCAATCGCCTTCACCACAGGCAATGATATTTTCTTCTCGAGTGGCAGTTACAACCCGAACACCAAAATGGGTTACGAGTTGATCGCTCACGAGGTCACTCACACAGTTCAACAAGCCAGTGGTCAAGTCAGTCCAGGCGTTGACAGTGACCCGACGCTCGAGACTGCCGCTCAAAGCAAGGGTGCTGAACTTGCGGCAAAATTTGATGAACACGCAAAAATCAGTCCAAGCTCAAACTCGAGCCTCCCGAACTTAACCAGCACTGTCAAAACTGTGGGTGTTCAACGCTTTCGTGCCACGCACGCCAGCGCCCGAGCGATTCAACGCAAAACCAATCAAGACACTCAAGAAACGCCTGTTGGAAAACGGGCTTTCGTTCGAGAAAACGGGTTGCACTTACGCGAAAAACCAGATCAGAAATCTCCAGACCTTGGCACGTTCGAGTTTGGAACTCGGGTTTTCGTGGTCGCCCAAACAGGGCAGTGGTACAAAGTTATTACACCCTCTGGAAAAACGGGGTACATGTTCGGCGCTCAAATTCACGGCTTGCAACCCGAACATCAAACCATGCTCGAGAAAGACCCTGGTTTGCGGTTGTTCCGCGTGACTGACGGTGAAACAGGCATGGGACTGGTTCATCGGGCTTACGGAATCACTGGCAGCGAGGGCAGTAAAGACCAGAATTTATGGCATTTCTTGAATGTGATTCGCAAGAACAACCAAGCGAGCGCGTTCGGCTTTAAAGGCAAAGGCTTTGGCGATGCCGTCCAGAACTTCTTTATTCCAGGGGCAGACGCGAACAATGTGATGCTCAAAGCCAACACGGACTTGTGGATTCCAAGTTTCACAGTCGCCGCCAAAGATAATAGTGTTGGAAGTGGAACGGCACGCGGCGAAATCATGCGCCTCGGTAAAAACATTGAACAAAAAATAGAAGACTTCCAAGCGGCTAAAAGCTATGCGGGTGCAGCGATGGGTCCAATTTTTGCCAAACGCCTCGGCGAAGGGGCGCACGAACTGGTTGAAGGTTTAATCACCACCATGATCGCCGCCGCAGGCGTTCTGATGGCATCAACCGCCATAGGCGCAATCATTGGCGCATTCGTAGGCGGTGTTGGCGCAGCCCCAGGTGCAGCCCTTGGTTTTGAAATTGGAACTTGGGTACTCGAGTGGTTGGGCTTGGGTTTCTTGGTTGTGTGGGGCGTTGGAAAACTCACGCAAGTCTTTGGTGCGTTGGGAACGTTTGTCAGTAAAGTTTGGAACGCGAACGGAGATCAAAAACAATTGCAAGAAGCAGGTGTCGCCCTGGCGGATGCGCTGGCGATTTTATCGGTCAGTGCCTTGCAAATTCTGGTCACGATGGGCATTGCTAAGGGGCTTGGCGCGGTCATGAAAGGACTGGCGAACAGTCGATTTGGGAAAATGATTGGGATTCCAAAACTGAGTGCGTACTTAAAAGGGAAGCTCGAGGGGATCAGTAACACGGCGGGGTCAACACCGAAAACTGCGAAAATACAAGAGGGTTTACAAAGTGCAACACCAAAAGCTGTAGTAGAAAAAATTCAAGGAACAAAACCACCCAAAGGGTTTAAGAGCACACCCCAAGAACTCGAGGCTTTAAAAGCGGGCAAAGAAACAGTCGAGGTTTACACCGTTGGCGAACTTCCTAAAGGTGGTGCTCAACGTTGGCTTGCACTTGAAGAACCCAAAAACTGGACTTCCGCACGTCAGGCGCTTCACAACGAATTACTGAGCAAAGCCAAACTGCAATCCAGAGCCTTTGCCGAAGCCGCCAAAGGCGAACCACCCACGATTTACGCCATGCGAGGTAATACCGCTGCAGGCAAGAGTCGAGCCGTTAAAGGCAACATTCCAGAACTCGAGACGCCTGTGAACGCCACGCCCAACATGCCACACCGTGCGGTGAATCCTGATAATTTCAAGGCAGATTTGTACAAAGCCCAACCTGAAGTTTCACTGACTTCAACCCAAGTGCATTCCGAATCATCAACGCTGGCATCGATGCTGCAAAAAGAACTGGTGAACATGAAAACCAGTGATGGAAAGATGGGTAGCATGTTGATTGACAAACGTCTCGCCTCTGTCGCTGATGTGCAAGATTACGCGGCGTTGGCAAAAGCGACAGGACGAAAGTTTAACTTGTACGATGTTGATGCACCACTCGAGGTTTCACTTGCGGGAGTGCTCGAGCGCGTACCTGGGGGTGCTGATCCGATTCCGCCATTCTCGGAGATTGTAAAAGGGTTCATTGGTGTTAGGGGTGATCGACTTGCTGTAATCGATTTTTTTATAGAAAATCCTAAAATCGGCAAATATGAACTCTTTGGGACTGAAGCGAACGGTGCGAAATTAAAGGTAGCTGAAGTAGTTGATGGTAATTTAATTACCTATAACGAAAATTTCTATGCTCAAATCACTGCTAAACCTGAAAAAATAGCAGAATTAGTTGGTCAACAAAAAATCACAGAGCAATTGATAGCAACCCTCACAGCAAAGTTGCCTTCTGCTCGGGCAACTAAAATTCGTGAAATTTTGAAGGCATATATTGGAATAACTTGGCAAGAAGCAATTAATTTACACAGTCAATCAAAACCGAAATGAGGTGGAAAATGTCTCTTGAAGGAAAAGATGCTCAAGATTTTCACAATGAACTTAAGCGTCGTAATGTAGAACTTGCAATCCAGTGGTTAATTGATGCAAAGGATGAAGCTATTAAGAGAGGGAAAGAACCATTTGATATCAAAAAATTAAAAATTTTAGTTGATCCATATAAATTTTCTGATGAAAAATTAGAAAATTGGTATTATGTTGAAGAACCACAACTTATGACGCTTCTGGAATTTGCAGAATCAATTAAACAGACTTTGTGGTGGAATCATGGTTAAAATGAAAATTTGTGACTCAGACAAAGCCAAACAAGGTAAAACTGCTTGGGATTTTTTTCATAAGATACAGCAACAGGAAACAGAGCTTATTTCCATAAAACTTGCAGAAGCAAAGCTAAAAGCTGTGCAAGTAGGTAAAAACCCTTTTGAATACAATCAGGTAGTGTCCAGATTATAACTGATAAAATAAGTCCATGATCCCACTCACCTGCCGACGCTGCCAAAGCACGAAACTCCGCAAAAACGGACGCACCAAAGACGGACAGCAAAAATTTCATTGCAAAACCTGCAACTTCTACA
>JANXTZ010000069.1 GCA_025352125.1 Deinococcales bacterium
TGTAGAAGTTGCAGGTTTTGCAATGAAATTTTTGCTGTCCGTCTTTGGTGCGTCCGTTTTTGCGGAGTTTCGTGCTTTGGCAGCGTCGGCAGGTGAGTGGGATCATGGACTTATTTTATCAGTTATAATCTGGACACTACCATAGTTTGAACTCGAGACGAGATTTTGTTTTTGGATTTCGTAAAGCTTCAAAAATCGAGTTCATGGATCGCACCATCGCTCGAGTCTACTTCAAACGCTCGGTTGCTCAGTTCTTCGCAACGCATGGCTACAGCCAGACTGTAAATTTTGTTTACTTCACCAGATTCGTCCTCACTGTACCTGGCTGGAACGTTGCGAATGACGACAGTCGCACCAAGTTTATTGGTGTAACGGTATTCGGTACGGATTTCTTCTATCATTTTACTCCCGAAACGAGACGTGCCAACCCGTCACCCGTCGCTCGAGCAACGCCGCAAGGTTGTAAAACACAATGCCCAAAAACGATGCGATGTTGATGGCAGCCCAAACGCTGTCAAAACTGGCTTGCCCTGTTTCAACCAGGATTCTGAAGCCCAAACCAGAACCAGTTGATCCAAAGAATTCGGCAACAATTGCGCCAATCAGTGCCAGGGTGGTGCTGATTTTCAGGGCGTTAAAAATGTAGGGCAGCGCGTTTGGAATGCGTAAATCCAAGAACACGCGGCGCGGGTCTGCGGCGTAAGAGCGCATCAGGTCAATGGTTAACGGGTTCACCTCGAGCAAACCCCTTGCCGTGTTGACCAGGACTGGAAAGAAAATCGTGATGGCGACAACGGCGGCTTTAGAACCCCACTCGAGTCCGGCGGCTTTCACGATGACAGGGGCAAGCGCAACGATGGGGATGCTCGAGAAGATGGTGGCGTAAGGCATCAAACCCTTGTTCAAGAATTGGTATCTCGAGACGAGAATTGCCATAAGAATTCCCAGACTCGCGCCGATGACATACCCTATTCCAGCCTCGAGCAATGTTGTTTGGGTGTCACGCCATAAAACTTGCCGTGACTCAAGGAATTTTTGAATCACGGCGGTTGGGGCTGGAATTTGCGCGACTGGAATCTGGAAGGCGTGAATCAATGCCTCGACCAAAACCACGGCAACCACCGCCAGCAAAATGGCGGGAAGCAATGAAATCATTGAAAGTCCAAGATCAAAGCCAGTCTTGTCTTTGGCTCGAGGGGCGACCAGAAGGCTGACAACCCCGCTCGAGACTCCACCCACACCAAGAAGCCCCACCAATGCCAGAACACAGCTTAAAACCACACTCAAGCCAGACCAGACTTCGCTCGAGTTCCAATGGTTTGCAATGACCAAAATCATTCCCAGAAGCGAAATGAAAACGCCAGCCGTACCGAACAGCAGTACATTCAATGGTTTCGTTGCCACGGTGTCACCACCCGTTCGAGCCAACCGACAATGCTGACCAGCAAAATACCCAGAATGGCGCTGCCAATCATGACCAGCCACAAACCCACGGCGTCGGAGGCTCGAGAATTTTCGGAAAGCATCTTGCCCAGACCCGCGCCAGAAATCGTGGCAGATTCGGAAATGATCGCACCAATTAAAGCGGCAGTGACCGAAACTTTAAACGCTGTGAACAGATACGGGATGCTTGAGGGAAAACGAAGTTTTGCGAAGGTTTGAAGACTTCCCGCGTTGTAGGTTTTCATCAGATCAACTTGAATTGGGTCGGGCGAACGCAAGCCTTTGGAAACGCCAATTGCAATCGGGAAAAATGCAATGTACGCAGCAATGATCGCCTTTGGAATCCAACCCTCAACACCGTACTGACCCAGCAAAACCGCCAGCATTGGGGCTATCGCTATGATCGGAACGGTTTGTGAGGCGACCAACCACGGCAACAAAGCACGTTCAAAAGCTCGAGAAGCAACGAGCAATACTGACAAGCCCAGCCCAACAATTGAGGCGAGTAGCAAGCCCGAAAGTGTCTCGAGACCAGTGAAAAACGCGTTGTACGGCACACTGGTTTCTGAAGTTGGGGGAAAGTACAGGCTCGAGAAACCAATTAAAAGTTGCGCTGGGGCGGGAATGATCGGGCTTCGCATGTCAAAGCTGCACTCGAGCGCGGTTTTGCATTCCAAAACTGCGCCGCGCTGCAAAGCTCGAGCGGCGGCAGGATAATTTGCCAGCAACATGATCGGAAAGTACAGGGCAATCAGCACCACACCAACCACCAGCATTGGCACAAAATTTCTCGAGCGGGTCATTCATTCCCCTCGTAGCCGTGACCATGCCGCAACGATTCACGAATTTCGGTGGCAATCTCGAAGAAACGCGGGGATTCTCGGGTGTCAAAATCGCGGGGATGCGGCAAGTCCACGTTAACAATTTTCTCAATTTTACCTGGGCGCGGGGTCATGACCACAACCCGAGTTGATAAGAAAACAGCTTCTGGAATGCTGTGGGTCACAAAAATAATGGTCTTGCCAGTTTCGCGCCAAAGCCTTAAAAGCTCGAGATTCAGATTTTCGCGGGTAATTTCATCGAGCGCACCGAAAGGCTCGTCCATAAAGAGCAATTGCGGCTCGAACGCCAAAGCCCTTGCAATGCTGACGCGTTGCTGCATCCCGCCAGAAAGTTGCCACGGAAAATTTTTGGAGAATTTCTCGAGTCCCACCAATGCCAGCATGTTCTCGGCTCGAGCTTTTCGGTCTGCGAGGTTGTAACCCATGATCTCGAGCGGCAGCATGACGTTGCCCATGACGGTGCGCCAGTCGAACAGGGCGGGCGCTTGAAAAACATAACCGTAAGCTCTCGCTTCTCGAGCTTGCTGCGGGGTTTTGCCACCAATGCCGATGCTTCCAGAAGTGGGTTGAATCAAATCGGCGAGCAGGCGCAACAACGTGGTTTTACCGCACCCGCTCGGACCAATTAATGAGATAAATTCGCCCTGATTGATCTCGAGGTTCGCGTTTTTTAAAGCAACAGTCTCGAGGGCTTCGCCGTTTGGTGCTCGAGTACGGTAAATCATGCTGACATCGTTCACAGCCACAAGTGGGGATATTGCATTCGTCACATTCAACCTCGAGTGTTATTTTAGGGCTTCGTTAAAATGTTTGTTGGGCTGGCGAAGCATAAACTTTGTTGCATCAATTTCTGAAAAACCAAACTGGCGGTACAGTTCGTGTGCGTCGTCAGTGGTCAGCAACCATTTAACGGTTTGCAAACGTGGATGCTCGAGAATCGTTTTGACAAAAAACTTGCTCAAGCCCTGCCCACGGTGCGACTCGAGGATAAAAACATCTGCCAACCAAGCCGTGCGCGTGAAATCCGTGACGACTCGAGCGTAACCGACTTGAGAAATCCCTTGAAAAACGCCGAATGCCAACGAGTGCTGCATTGCGTGTTTTACAACCTCAAGCGCGATGCCTTCAGCCCAGGGAAGCTTTGTCAAGACGCTGTGAATCAACTCGAGATCAAAACGGGTTTGATCGGTGGTGATGGTGAAATCATTGAATTCACTCAAAATTGAATCCTTCTTTGAGATTTTGAGAAGAACGTTTTAATCCATCAACTTTAAACGCGAAATCCAATAATTTGGATGACGCTTTTGATGGACTATTGTAACGATGAAAACAGTGTTACCTTGAATCACATAAATAATGTTGTGAGGAAATCGTCCTACCACCATTTTCCGCGCTCCACCAGTACTAAACACTGCTGCCGACTCTGGAAACTCGAGAATCATCTCAAGTCGGTTGGTCACAGCATTGGAGAATTCAATACCCAAACCCAGTTCCGCTGCATCGTAATGACCCTGTATTTCGATCAAATCCAGAATAGCCGCTTCTAGATATTCCTCACGATAACGCGGATTTGACACGGGCAAGCATTTCCTCTCGAGAATAGGATTTCATTTTGCCGCGTTCAAACGCAGCCATTCGACGGTCTGCCTCCATTGCCCAAAGTTGCTCGAGTTCTGCGTCGGAAGGATTCTCAACGCTTTCAATCAGAGTTTTAATCAACTCGGCTCGAGTGTTCAGTGGCAGTTTTAGCACTTCGTTTTTCAATTCAATCTCACTCATGGTCATATTATGCTCCAATTGAAAATAGATTTCAAAAATGCTGTGGTTTACGCCGCAAAAGCTCACCCATGCTCGAGTTTCCAACAAATTTTCCATCCCGCACTTGCACATGACCGCGAACGGTCACGACGCTGGGTTTCCCATCAATTTCCATGCCTTCAAAGCCGTTGTAATCGTTGTTAACGGTCTGGGTTTTGCTCGAGATCACCCCGCGATAATTGGGATCGTAAATCACAAGATCGGCGTCCGAACCAACGGCGATTGTGCCTTTGCGTGGGAACAATCCAAACAACTTGGCGGCTTTGGTGCTGGCAGCATCCACAAAACGGTGAATGTCAAGGTTTCCTCGAGAGACGCCGTAAGTGTACAGCACGTTCACGCGGTCTTCGATGGCGGGAATGCCGTTTGGAATCTTGGTGAAATCCCCAATACCCAAAGCTTTTTGTGCCACATCAAACGGGCAGTGATCTGTACCCACCGTATCAATAAAACCTTGCTCGAGCGCATCCCAGAGTGGTTTCTGGTTTTTCTTGTCGCGCAGGGGTGGCGACATGACAAACTTTGCGCCCTCATGGTTTGGGTGTTCGGCATGGGTTTTGTCGAGCATAAAATGTGGCAGCACCGATTCAATGTAAATTGGCACTCCTCGAGATTTTGCAGCCATCGCCGCTTTTAGAGCAGGTTGGCAGGAAAGATGCACCACGTAACCCGTCGCGCCTGTCGTCTCGAGGAAGGTCGCAAAACGATTCGTGCCTTCGGCTTCGACGCTTTCGGGTCTGGATGGTTCGTGATACTCGGGTCCTGTTTTGCCCTCATTCAAGAGTTTGGCTTGCAACTGCCCGACCAATTCCGCGTTCTCACAGTGGGCAGTCACGATCACACCCAGTTCTTTAGCAAGGGTCATGGTCTTGAACATTTCACCGTCGTCCACGCCAAAAAAGTTTTTGTACGATAAAAATATCTTGAAACTCGAGATGCCATCTTTGACGATTTCACGAAGTTGTTTTTCGGTGTTGTCATCAAACTTTGTCACCGACATGTGAAAACTGTAATCGCAAGCGCTGTGACCCGCTGCTTTGGACTTCCAGAGGTTGTAACCCTCGAGCGCGTCTTCAGTGCGGTTTGGGCAGCACATTTCGATGTACGTGGTCGTGCCGCCGATGACGGCGGCTTTAGAGGCGGTTTCGTGGGTGTCTTTGGCAAAGGTCGCCATGAACGGCAAGTAGACGTGAACGTGCGGGTCAATAAAACCAGGAAAAACGTACTTTCCAGTGGCATCAATGACTTCGGTGTGTTCTGGAATCTCGAGATTTGTGCCAATACGGGTGATGGTCTCAAATTCGACAAAAATGTCGGCAGCGTACCTCGAGTCTGCTGTGATGATCTCGCCGTTTTGAATCAGTAAAGCCATACAAACCTCCCAATTTTGATATATACTTATTGATAGATACTCGAGGTGAAACATGGATACCGCAAAATTATTTCAAACAGGTCGTTCTCAAGCCGTCAGGTTGCCTAAAGCTTTTCGATTTGAAGGCAACGAAGTGTACATCAAACGTGTTGGAAACGGTGTTTTGCTGATTCCAAAAGATAGAAAGCCGTGGCAATCAATGCTCGAATCACTCGAAAAATTTGAAGGTACAATCGAACGCAACCAGCCCGAAAAATCCGATGAGCGCGACTGGGGCGACTTGTGGAAGTAAAGTTCATGCTGGATACCAACATTTGCATTTACATCATCAACAACAAACCACCAACCGTCAAAGAAAAGTTCTTGCAACATCACATTGGCAGCATTGCACTTTCGAGCATCGTCGTTTCGGAACTTGTGTACGGTGTCACCAAAAGCCAAGCCCGAGCGAAAAACACTGCCGCACTCGAAGAATTCTTGTTCGACTTTGAAATTCTGCCGTTTGACATTGATTCCGCATACAAATCCGGCATGTTGCAAGCCGAACTCGAGCAAGTCGGAACTCCAATTGGACCTCATGATACGCAAATTGCTGCCCATGCCCTTCTGCTCAGCGCAACGCTCGTGACGAATAACTTAAAAGAATTTAAAAAGGTAAAAGGTTTAAAACTCGAGAATTGGTTTGAATAGCTTTTGAATGCGTACGTTTGTAGTGATGATCTTGCCATTTTTAATGAGTAAGCTTATGATTCCTCTATAGAGAGCATTGTTAAGCTTTTCCAGCGCCAATCTCGTAGTTCGTACTGATCTGGAACTGTATAATTCGTAAAAAATTCTATGAATACTTTTTTTGCATCAGAAAGACGTAAGACTTCATTGGGAAAGACCGAAACATAGTTACCATTACTTCCTTCAACGATTTCTATACCCTTCTTTTTTGATTGACGACCAAGTGTGAAGTGTAAATCGCCATCTTTTTCATAACTTTTATACTCAATTGTGAGCTTCCCCTTTTTTTCCAAAACATTGTACGTAGCCAACAAATTCATTTTCGAGACTAAAATAAGACATTTTCTTATTTCCCAATCGTTGCAAAGTGTATAAGATTTCAGTCAAAGAAGGATTTAAACGTGAATCTCGATTTTCTGCAACGAAAGTGATTGTCATATCAGCTTCAAATCTCACTATTTCTTTTCGGCTGTTCTAACGCCTTCCACCACTCGAGCGTCACTTCTGGCGCGAACAAAGCCGATACAAGCCGTTCAGGTTTTAATATTTGCAATTGCAAAAACTGCTCACCGTTCGGTTCGCGGTAAACCTCGAGTTGCGCCTCTGTTAAATTCAAAATCCATACTTCGGGAATACTCGAGCGGGCATACTCTGGAAGCTTCTTTTCGCGGTCAAATTTCAGTGTGGAATCACTGACTTCAATTGCCAGAAGCGCGTCCTTTGCTTCGGGAATACCTCCAGCAAAATCGCTTCGGACCAGGGCAAAATCTGGTTCAGGTTCGGAATCATCCCAGACCACAATCGGCGCTTGAGACACAATATCGCAAAGATCGGTGTATTGCTGATGAAGTAATTTTGTCAGAACCCGAATGGCTTTGTAATGTGCTGCGCCCATCGCTGACATGAAATAAATCTCCCCTCGAATCAGTTGACTGCGTTGATCGGTTGGTAAAATACCTGACTCAAAGATTCTCTGGTATTCCTGCACGGTAAAACGGTGAGGCTCGAGGATTGCGCCTGTGTTTTCGAGTGTTGCGGTCATGGTTGCCTCCTTTCCTAGAAGTCTACTGAAAATAGCGGCTTGAGGTTCAGTGAATGTCCAAACCAATCTCAGCTCGGTACGCCTTCATGGCATCCCAGTCTTGGGTCACTTCTGGGCGCTCACTCGAGAGTTGCCGCCAAGTCGTGCCCTCGCGTCCACTTGGGACTTGCACCATTTCAATGCAGCCTTGAACGGGGCAAACGTTGTGGCACAAGTCGCAGCCCACGCAGTCAGATTCGCGGATCACAGGAAATGGACGGCTCGAGATTGCCTTGTGCTTGCCGTTGTCACGGGCATCATGACCTGCTGCAACAAGTTCACCGTCACGGTACAAATCAATACACTGGTGTTCAGTGTCATTGCAGGCGATGTAGCAAAGATCACACTGAATACAAGAATCTTGGTTGATTCTTGCCACGGTTTTAAAGCCCAAATCAAAATCTCCAAAATCTGAGATGCGTGGCAAACTCGCACCGATAATCTCGTTGACGCTTCCGATACCTTTTTCGTCCAACCAGTTGGAAAGCCCGTCAATCATGTCCTCGACCACACGGTAGCCGTACAACATTGCGGCAGTGCAAACCTGCAAACTCGAGGCTCCAAGCAGCAAGAATTCAGCGGCATCTTTCCAGTTCATGATGCCACCCATGCCCGAAATCGGCATTTTCGCTCGAGAAACCTCTTGCACCAAAGCAACCTGAGAAAGAAGGTGCAGCGCGATTGGTTTGACGGCAGGTCCGGCATAACCGCCGTGCCCACCTTTGCCACCAATGTTCGGACTTAACTCGAACGTGTCCAAATTCACGCCAACGATGCTGTTGATGGTGTTGATCAAACTGAGCGCATTTGCTCCACCCGCCACCGCCGCTCGAGCTGGGAACGTAATGTCTGTGACGTTCGGCGTGAGTTTTACGATCACGGGCAGGCTCGAGAATTCCGTGACCCAACTGGTGATCTGCTCGCAGTATTCTGGGACTTGCCCCACCGCCGCGCCCATGCCGCGTTCACTCATGCCGTGCGGGCAACCGTAATTGAGTTCGATGCCGTCCGCGCCGGTGTCCTCGATTTGCTCAATGATGTTCTTCCAGGCTCCTCGGGTGCTCTCGACCATCGCCGACACGATCACGGCGCGGTCAGACCAGAGCTTTTTGATCTGGGCAATTTCGCGCAAATTGATTTCGAGCGGACGATCTGAAATCAGTTCGACGTTGTTTAACCCAATAATCTGACCGTTGTATTTGACCGTGCCGTAACGGTTTGAAACGTTCAGCACAGGCGCACCTATCGTCTTCCAAACTGCCCCGCCCCAACCCGCCTCAAACGCTTTATGGATTTGATGCCCAGAGTTGGTCGGAGGCGCACTGGCGAGCCAGAACGGATTCGGGGATTTGATGCCGCAAAAATCAATTGACAAATCAGCCATCTTAATTTCCCCCCTCGAGACTCGAGTGAATACTTTTTGCCGCAATCTTCCCGTCCTGCACTGCCATGACTGTACTGGCGTCACCTTTTAACCGCACGCAATCACCACCAGCGTAAACTCGAGGGTTGCTGGTTTGGTTTTGATGGTTGACGACGATGTAGCCTTTCTCGAGGGTTAGACCGAGTTGTGATGCGAGGTTGGTTTGTTTTTCCTGTCCAATGGCTTTGATGACCATGTCGCACTCGAGGGTGAAATTGCTGTTTGGTATGGGTTCGGGGCGAGGTCTGCCGCTGGCGTCGGGAGCGCCGAGTTGCATGGTTTGACACTCGAGTCCTTCAACGAAAATCGAGCCTTTGATGCTGACTGGAGCAGTTAAAAAGCGGTATTCGATACCCTCGAGTTTGGCAAAATCGTATTCAAAGTCATAGGCGGTCATTTCAGTTTTGGTACGGCGGTAAATCATGGTGACGTGAGCGCCGAGGCGGCGGGCGATGGTGGCGGCGTCTATGGCGGTGTTTCCCGCACCAATGACAGCCACTTTTTGACCCACTTTGATGCTGGATAAGTCGTCGGTTTTGGTTTGTGTAATAAATTCGATGCCGTCCACCACACCCTCAAGATTCTCTCCTGGAATCTCGAGGTTTGGAACGTTGCCAAGCCCAGTCCCTAAAAATACGGCTTCGTAACTCGAGTTGAGTTCATCAAAACTGATGTCTGTTCCGACGGTGACGTTGTTTTTGATGGTCACACCGAGGCGTTTGACCATCTCGACTTCCGCAAGACTGACTTCGACTGGTTCGCGGAACACCACGATACCGTAGGTACTCAAGCCGCCAGCGAGCGGTTTTTTCTCAAAGATCGTGACGGTGTGACCGAGTTTGGCAAGTTCGGCGGCGCAGCTTAAACCCGCCGGTCCAGCGCCAATCACAGCGACTTTTTTAGCGGTTGGCTTGCCAGCTTTAAAAACATCAATCTTTTTGTCCATCACGTGATCTGTGGCGTACCGTTGCAGGCGTCCAATTTCGATGGGTTTATGGTCGCTGCCGAGCACGCACGCGCCCTCGCAAAGTTCTTCGACGGGGCAAACCCTGGCGCACGTGCTACCCAGAAAGTTACTCTCGAGAATGGTTTTGGCTGCACCCAGATTATTTTGGGTGCTGATTTTTTTGATGAATCTGGGAATGTCGATGTGCGTTGGACAGGCGTGGGTACAGGGCGCGTCATAACAGAACAAGCAGCGCGTGGCTTCGATCACGGCTTCGCGGCTGGTCAGGGCAGGCAGGATTTCGTGAAAGTTTTGTCGTAAAACTTGTGGCTCGAGTGTGCTTGGGTTAAGTGCCACGGATTGCCCTCTTGAACCTTAAAAAAATCATAAAACCTCCCTAGAATCGTTGAATGCTCAGATGCCAATGTTCAGGTGTCTGAGGTTCAAACCCTCGCGGGAGTCGAATTAACCTCTTTGGTTGTAATACATTTCAGTCTAACACTATTTTTAAGCTGTGCGTCACAACTCAACCCTGCCACGCGGTGTTTGAATGGTTGCCCCGAGTTTGGCTGTTGGAGCGTGAAAAACCTCGAGCAACGATGTCACGCCGATTCGTTCGAGTGTGTCAATCACAAGCTTTGGTTCTGGATGAACGCTTTGGAGTTGCAATACATGACAGTGTTGATCCTCGAGTTGCGATGTCGGATGAACGCCACGCCACGTTATTAAGGTTGGAATCAAACCCTCAAAATTCAGATGACCGTCATCGGGCACGGTAATCTGCCAGCTCAGATGCCCACGTGATGCCTCGAGAATCCTGCCGAGCATCGGCAATTCACGCACTTGGGTTTCGAGGTGATCGGTTCGTGCGACCCAATGAATCAATTTTGGTCGCTCGAGTTTTTGAGCCTGATCGAGTTCAAACCATCTGGCTCGGGTGGGCTTTGGCGCGTCTGGGTCAACAGCGATCACCTCGAGATAGGTCGTTTCACCAAGTTTCAAGAGTGCGTTGTGCGTCCCAAAAAGCGGATGCTTGCCACCAACTTGCATTTTGATGCCAAGCTTTTCCTCGAGCCAAGTCACGCCTTGCTCGAGGGTTTTGGCGGCAACCACCAGATGATCCAACTCGAGCATGATTAACGCCGTCTGGCTTTGACCAAATCTCTGGCTTTCTGCGGGGTCACCCTGGCAAAAACAGCACCATCGACCCGCAAATATGGTGCACCGAGGGTATCGGCTTCGTGGCAATCTTGCAGCAACAATTCAAAATTTCCGTCACTCGAGACTTCGCCAGGTGAAATGCGAAGCTCGTCATAGAGGGCTTCGAGAATGTTTTCGCGGTCTTCGATGGTCAGTCCATCAGTACAGAGTTCTATGCGTATCACGACGCCATCAGTATGTCATGAATTGGTGAAATAACGTAGGGGATGGTCTGAGACCAACCCCTACAGACTAAACCGTGTAACTGCTCGAGCTGGTCGTGCCGCCGCGTCCAGTCCAGTTGGTGTGAAAAAACTCGCCGCGCGGTTTGTCGAGGCGTTCATACGTGTGTGCCCCGAAGTAATCGCGTTGGGCTTGAATGATGTTGGTGCTGAGGCGTCCAGTGCGGTAGCCGTCAAAGTAAGAGATGGCGCTCGAGAAGGCTGGAATCCAAACGCCGTGCTCGATGGCGGCGGCAATCACTTTGCGCCAAGATTGTTGATGTGATTGCATGAGTTGTGCAAAATGGGCGTCAACCAGCAAGTTCAAGAGTTCAGGTTGCGAATCGTAAGCCGTTTTGATGTTCTCGAGGAACGCCGCACGAATAATGCAGCCGCCGCGCCACATCAGGGCGATGCTGCCGAAATCGAGCTTCCAGCCGCGCTCGAGCGCGACCATGCGCATCAGTTGATAGCCTTGGGCGTAAGAGCAGATTTTGCTGGCGAACAAGGCTTGACGCACCTGTTCGATAAATTCGGTTTTGTCGCCCGTAAACTCGAGTTTAGGTCCGGCGATGAGGCTTGAGGCGGCGACGCGTTCTTCTTTCAGGGCGCTCAGGCAGCGGGCGAACACGGCTTCGGCGATGGTGCTGCTTGGGCTGCCAACCTCGAGCGCGGTGGTGCTGGTCCATTTGCCCGTGCCTTTTTGTCCGGCGGTATCCAGGATGATGTCCACCAGGTCTTGACCGGTTTCATCGTCTTTTTTGGTCAGGATTTCGGCGGTGATTTCGATCAGATAACTGTCGAGTTCACCTTTGTTCCACTCGGAGAACGTGTTGGCAATCTCGAGGTTGCTCAGTCCTGCAATTTCGCGCAGCAAACTGTAAGCCTCGGCGATCATTTGCATGTCGCCGTATTCGATGCCGTTGTGCACCATTTTGACAAAATGCCCCGCGCCGTCCGAACCAACCCAATCACAGCACGGGCTGCCGTCAGAAACCTTTGCGGCAATGCCTTGAAAAATGGGTTTGACAAATTCCCAAGCCTTACTGCTGCCACCAGGCATGATGCTTGGACCCAGCAACGCCCCCTCCTCGCCGCCAGAGACGCCAGTGCCGATGAACAAGAATCCTTTTGCCTCGAGTTCTTTGGTGCGCCGAATCGTGTCCTCAAAATAACTGTTACCGCCGTCAATGATGATGTCGCCTGGCGCCAGCAGCGGCTCGAGCTGCGCAATGCTGTCATCGACGGGTTTGCCGGCTTTGACCATCAACATGACTTTGCGCGGGCTGGCGAGGCTGTTCACAAATTCCTCGAGCGTGTGAGCACCCAAAATGGCATCGCTCGAGCCTCGAGAATTCTTGAAATCTGTGACTTTTTGCACCGTGCGGTTGAAGGCGGCGACGGTGAAGCCTTTTGATGCCATGTTTAAAACGAGGTTCTCGCCCATGACGGCGAGTCCGATCACGCCAATGTCTGCTTTGTTCATTTCAGGCTCCTGTTGAGGTTTTACACGCCATAAACGTGATATTCAGCTCGAGTTTGAGTGGTGGTGTCTAGCGGCTCGGGCTTTATTCTAAACCAGTTCAGTTAGAGGCAGACGATGTTTAGAGAACCGAAATCATTCCGCCGTCCACGTACAAAATTTGACCATTGACAAAATTGCTGGCACCGCTCGAGAAAAACACCGCCGCGCCGATCAATTCTTCGGGCTGTCCCCAGCGCTTGGCAGGGGTGCGACCCACCACCCAGGCGTTAAATTCTTGGTTTTCGACCAGTGGTTTGGTCATTTCGGTGGCAAAATACCCTGGTCCGATGGCGTTGATTTGCAAGTTGTGTTGCGCCCAGTCGGCGCACATGGCTTTGGTCAACATTTTCAGTCCGCCTTTGGCAGCCGTGTATGCGCCCGTGGTGGTGCGGGCAGCATCGCTCATGAGGGAGCAAATGTTGATGATCTTGCCACTTTTACGCTCAATCATGGCTGCCGCCACCGCTTTGGAAACCAGCATGGCGCTGGTTAAATTGGTGGTCAGGACTTCGTTCCAAGTTTCCAAACTCAGATTCTCGAGGCTGACACGGCGTTGAATTCCAGCATTGTTCAACAGCACGTCAATCGGTGCGAGTCGCTCGAGTTCGAGAATCGCCTGGTTGATCTCCAATTCGGTGGTGACATCAAATCTCGAGGTTTCAATCTTAAAACCCTGATCGCGGAGTCCTTGTGCGGCTCGCTCGAGTTTGGCTTGATCGCGTCCGTTCAAAATGATCTTCGCGCCGTGCTGGGCGAGTCCTTGAGCGAGAGTCAAACCAATTCCCCCGTTTGAGCCGGTGACCAGAATTCGTTTGTCTTGCAGGTTGAATAGACTTTTGTTCATCAAAACTCCTGAGCTTCCCGAGGGCTTGCAATCTCGAGAAATTTTTGCTTATGATAGCGTTATCACGATTTTTAAAAGGTTAGTGGATATGTGGCAGCACTGTCAACTTTTTGTTTGCACAAATCAACTCGAGGCAACTGTGGCAACGATCCGAACAAAATCCAAATCTTCCTCGGGTCAGGCTCAAATCCCAAACCCGAGCCTATCGGTCAAACGCATCACAATTGTTGAGGTTGCAAAAGCTGCCCGTGTCGGGACAATGACCGTCTCGAGGGCACTCAACCGTCCCGAAATGGTGTCGGCGGATTTGCGGAAACGCATCCTAAAAACGGTGGAAGACCTCGGTTACATTCCAAATAGGGTTGCGGGCGGGCTGGCGTCTGGCACTGCCAAAGCGATTTCGGTGATTGTGCCAACTTTAAACCATCCCGTGTACGTGCCGTTTCTTGAGGGATTGTATTCGTTGTTGCCCCAGGAGGGCTATCAAATTTTGCTTGGCACCAACGAGTATCAACTGGACGCCGAAGAAAATCTGATCGCCACACTGCTCGGCTGGCAACCCGATGCGATTGTGATCGCGGGCGTGGATCACAGCCTTCGCACGCGCAACATGCTTGCCCAGGCTCGGGTGCCCGTGATCGAAATCATGGATTTGACCGAAGTCCCGATTGACATGAACATCGGTTTCTCGCACGAACAGGTCGGTATTGCCACCGCAAATTTTTTGGCGGACAGGGGCTACAGGCACATTGCTTACGCCGGAATGCTTTCGCAACTGGATTTGCGCGGTGCAAAGCGCATGAAAAGTTTTGTGACCACCTTAAAACGCCGCAAATTGGGGCATTACATCGTCAGCAATGACAAACCCTCGAGCATCGGTGTGGGAAAGACTTTAATGGTGGACTTGCTCGAGAAACATCCTCAAGTCGATGCGGTCTTCTTTGCCAACGATGACCTGGCTGCGGGTGCATTGTTTGAGTGTCAACGCCGCAAAATTAGGGTTCCAAAAGATATCGCCATTGTTGGATTCAACGATTCTGAGATTGCAAGCCAAGTCAATCCAGCACTGACCACCGTCAGCACCCCACGGTTCGAGATGGGTCGTCTGGCAGCCGACATGTTGCTGCGGCGTCTGCGCGGAACTCGGGTGGACTCGGCACGAATTGATATCGGTTTTCGGATTGTCGAACGTGAAAGCACCTAAAAATCTCGAGCCTTTTCACTCAGGAGTCAGCCATGAAACCAGAGATTTTGATGATCGCCCCAATGATGCCAAAGGTGATGAACGCCCTTGAGACGGCATACACGGTCCACAAGTTATGGGAAGCCGCAGACCGTCAAGGGTTGCTGGCAAGCGTTGCAACCAGCATTCGAGGCGTGGCAACCAATGGTTCGGTTGGAATCGGTGGTGATGTCATCAATGCCTTGCCGAATCTCGAGATCATCGCCTGTTACGGCGTCGGGGTCGATGCGATAGATTTGGTGACCGCCAAAGTCAAAAAGATTTCGGTCACGACCACCCCCGATGTCCTGACGGCAGATGTGGCAGACATGGCGGTGGGTCTTATGATTGCAAGCTCGAGACGCTTGGTGCGCGGCGATCAGTACGTGCGCAATCTCGAGTGGGCACAAAAGGGCGAGATGCCATTGACAAGTCGTGTGACGGGCAAACGGGCTGGAATTGTTGGCTTGGGACGGGTCGGCAAAGCGCTGGCAAAGCGCTTGGCTGCCTTCGAGATGCAAGTTTCCTACACCGATGTCGGCGCTCAGGGCGATCAACCGTATTCTTTTGTACCAGATTTGACCGAACTGGCTCGAGACAGCGATTTTTTGATCGTGACCGCCGCCGGTGGTCCCATCTCGAGAAAAATGGTCAACGGAAACGTGCTGGCGGCACTGGGCGCAAAAGGTACCCTGATTAACGTGGCTCGTGGTTCGATTGTGGATGAGGATGCGCTGGTGGCGGCGCTCGAGGCTGGGACGTTAGGCGCGGCAGGACTGGATGTGTTTGCCAACGAACCCAACGTTCCCGAGGCGTTGTTCAAACTGGAGAATGTTGTGCTGATGCCACATCACTCGAGCGGCACGATTGAATCCCGGTCATTGATGGGCGATTTGATCGTCGAAAATCTGGCTGCACATTTTGCGGGACAACCCCTTTTGACCCCGTTCGCGTTTTAAAGAGGAGATTTCATGCTCGCGTGTGTGATTCACGGTGCCAAAGATTTGAGAATTGAAGCTCGAGAAACCCCTGACCTCGAAGCCAATGAAGTGCTGGTGCGGTTTGGTGCGGGCGGCATTTGCGGCTCGGACTTGCATTATTTCAATCATGGCGGCGTCGGTGATTTTAAATTGCGAGAACCGATGGTGCTCGGGCATGAGGTTTCGGGCGAGGTGATGAAACTTGGCACTGAAGTCCAAGGCGTCAAAATCGGCGATCACATTGCCGTTGACCCATCCCGACCGTGCCGAGCCTGCGATTATTGTTTGGCGGGACGCAGCAATTTGTGTTCCAACATGCGTTTTTTTGGCAGCGCCGCGCTGTTTCCGCATGTTCAGGGTGGCTTTTCAGAATTTTTCAAAGTCGCTGAATTTCAGTGTCATGTTGTTCCAAAAGACATCGATTACACCGTCATTGCCTGCGCCGAACCATTGGCTGTGACCCTTCACGCGGTGGCTCGAGTTGGGTCATTGATGGGCGCAAAAGTCTTGATTACCGGCTCTGGTCCAATTGGCGTGTTGACCGTGGCAGCCGCAACATTGGCTGGCGCGAGCCAGATCACGGTGACCGATTTGTTTGACGAGCCACTGGCAATTGCACTGCAAATGGGTGCGACAAGTGTGGTCAATACCGCCAGCCAGCCAGAGAAACTCGAGGAATTTCAGGCGAACAAAGGCGTTTTTGATGTCTCGTTTGAAGCCAGCGGCAATGCCAAAGCGCTCGAGACTTGCGTGCAATCTACCCGTCCTGGCGGCAGCATGGTACAAATTGGAATTTTGCCGCCTGGTCTGACCAGTGTGCCAATCAACCAAATTTTGGCAAAAGAACTCGGGTTTTTTGGGACGTTTCGTTTTCACCAAGAGTTCGCTTGGGCGGTGGACGCCTTGGTTTCCAAACGGATTGATGTGATCCCGATTTTAACGGCGAAATTTGGATTTCAAGATGCGCTAAAAGCTTTTGAACTGGCGTTAGACCGCAAAAAAGCCATGAAAGTATCGCTGCGCTGTGATTGATTTGGGTCGTGCAGAACTTCAGAATTGGAGGTCAAATTCAGATCACATTGATGCTCGAGGAGTCAATATATTTCATTTTTGAGGGCTTGCATTTTTCCCATGATAACGCTATCATAAGGTCAACAATTTACAATTCAGTTTCAATGCTCAAGCGTTCGGCGCTCTCGATTTTTTTGTCACCCACGGAGTTCTTTTGACCATGCTTTCCATCTCACAACCCGCATCACTGCCTTTAGGCACACCACCCTCGTTGCTCGAGTTCTCGCATGTTTCCAAGCAATTTGGTGGCACGCTGGCAATTGATGATTTGTCACTCGAGGTTCAGGCGGGTGAGGTGCTGGCATTGCTCGGACAGAACGGCGCGGGCAAAAGTACGGTCATCAAAATCCTGGCGGGCGTTCATGCCGCCTCGAGCGGTGAGGTTTTATTTCAGGGACGTAAACTCGAGTCTTTTCATGGCAAACCACCGATTGCGTTTATTCACCAAGATTTGGGTTTGATCGAGTGGATGACCGTCAGCGAAAATTTGGCGTTTGGTACGGGTTTCCCCAAGAAAAATGGGTTGATCGACTGGCGTAGCACGTCGTCTCGAGCCAAGCAAATTCTCGAGCTGGTTGGTGGCGGCATCGGTCCCTCGGCACGGATATTTAGTCTCTCACGCACCGAACGCGCTTTGGTGGCTATCGCTCGGGCGCTGGCGCAAGACGCCCAACTGCTGGTGCTCGACGAACCCACCTCGAGTTTGCCGTCTTCGGATGTCGAACGTCTTTTCGGGGTTTTGCGCGACTTGCGTGCTCGAAATGTCGGGATTATTTACGTTTCGCACCGACTGGACGAAATTTTTAGAATCAGTGACCGCATTGCTGTGATGCGCGACGGCAAATTGGTCAGCTTGTGCAATGCCTCCGAAACCAATCAGACCGAACTGGTGACGACCATCGTCGGGCATAAAATTGCCGAGGCGTACCCCAAAGCTTCAAATCCGCAGGCACAATTGCCCTTGCTCGAGGTGGCAGGTTTGCAGGTGGCGGCACTTGACACCATTGGTTTTAACATTGGACCTGGTGAAGCACTCGGGTTAACAGGCTTGAAAGGCGCAGGACAGGTCGAAATTGGTCGAGCCTTGTTTGGACTCGAGCAAATTCTGGCGGGACAGATCAAACTCGACAACGCCACCATTCAAACCTCCTCACCGCTCGAGGCAATGAAGGCGGGCATCGGTTTTGTCTCCTCCAACCGCCGCGAGGAGAGCCTCGCCATGACCCTGAGCGTGCGTGAAAACTTTTTTATGAACCCCGCAAACCGCAAACTCAAACTTCACAATGTGATTCAACCAAAACAAGAAAAACTTGACGCTCGAGCCTGGGTCAAACGCTTTAACGTGCGTCCGCCAGACGCAGAACAAGCCCTGGACACCTTGTCCGGCGGCAACCAGCAAAAAGTCGTGATGGGGCGCTGGCTCGAGTTTGGAGCAAAACTTTTGATTCTCGAAGAACCGACTTTGGGCGTGGATGTTGGTTCCAAAGCCGAAATTTACAGTTTTCTGGTGACGGCGCTCGAGGCTGGTGCGGCGGTGTTGCTGGTGTCCACCGATCTCGAGGAAATTGCTGGGATTTGTCACCGCGCCCTGGTGTTTAACCGTGGCAGCGTGAATGCGGAACTTGAAGGAACCGCCTTGACCGTTGCAGCTTTGGTTCATGCTGCGGCGGGCGATTTAAGCAATTGATTCTCGAGGTTAATGTATGCAATCACTCAAATCCGATGCGCTCGAGCCAGACCCGAACGACCTGCGCGGCAAACCGCTCGGGCAAGTCATTGTTCGGCTGATTCCAGTTTACGGGCTGGTCGTGATCACGCTCGTTTTGATCATCGTGTTCTCAATCTTGCTGCCCAGAACTTTTCCAACAACCCTCAACCTTGAGAGTATGCTCAAACGCCAGAGTATCAATGCCCTGATGGCGCTGGCGGTCATGATGCCGATGGCGGCGGGAAAGATTGATCTCTCGATAGGTTTTGGCGTGATGCTCTGGGAAATCATGGCAATCTCGTTGCAAACCCGTTTTGGCATTCCCTGGCAACTGGTGATTCCAATAGTCCTGGCTGGCGGCGCGGTGATCGGCGTGGTCAACGCCAGCCTGGTCGAATTTGCCAGGATAGATGCCTTTATTGCGACACTCGGCACGGCGACCGTGATTAACGCCCTGGCATTGTGGTACACCAACGGACAGCAAGTTGTTGGTACGTTGCCAACCAGCTTTTTTGAACTCTCCAAAGCCAGTGTTCTTGGCATTCCGATCTTACCAATTTACCCGCTCGTGATTAGCCTTGCCCTTTGGATCATGCTCGAGTATCTGCCGATAGGACGTTATATTTACGTGGTCGGCGCAAACCCAGAGGCGGCTAAACTCAACGGCATCCCGACCCGCAAATACATCGTGCTGGCGTTCGTACTTTCGGGCATGATCGTGGCGTTTGCGGGCGTGATCTTGGCTTCGCAACTGCGCATCGGTCAGACCAGTTTGGGAGACAGTTATTTGCTGCCCGCGCTGGTTGGCGCATTTCTGGGTTCGACCACCTTAAAACCTGGGCGGGTCAACGTCTGGGGCACACTGATCGCCGTGGCAGTGCTCGCCATTGGCATCACTGGCTTGCAACAACTGGGCGCGGAATTCTACGTTGAACCCATGTTCAACGGCTTGACCCTGCTGATTGCCATTGGCTTGGCGGGTCTGACTGGTCGTCGCCGCGTTCAACTGCAACGCGCTCGAGAAATCGCGCAGCACAGCTCCACCACCTTACCGGACAAAAGCTCGAGTTAAAGAGCCTGTCAAAAGTTTTAAAATTCAAGGAGGAAGAGATGAAGCAAAAAAATGCAGTTTTGAGTATTGCCCTGATTGGTGCAGCGCTTGCCGTGGCAGCCGTGTACAACGTGAGCGCCCAAGACGACATCGTTGCCAAAGCCAAGGCATTCGTCAAGGATGCCGCCAGCAAAGCCAACAAGTGGACGGGTCCGACATCGGGTCCAAAAGCGGCGGCTGGGAAGTCAATCATCTATGTCTCGAGCGATCAACGCAACGGCGGCGCTCAGGGCGTGGGCGACGGTGTCAGCGAGGCTGCCAAAGCCATCGGTTGGGATTTTAAACTGCTCGACGGGCGCGGCACGGTACAGGGACACGGCGATGCGCTGGGACAAGCCATCGTGCAAAAGCCTGACGCGATTATTCTGGGTGGTTTTGACGCCACCGAACAGACCGATCTGGTCGAACAAGCCAACAAGGCGGGCATCGTGGTCGCGGGCTGGCACGCGGCAGGCACGCCAGGACCGCAAACCAACCCGACCATGTTCACCAACGTCACCACGCCCGCGCAGGACACCTCGGAAGCCGCCGCCTACCTGGCAATTGCCAACTCGAACGGCAAGGCTGGTGTGGTGGTCTTCACCGACAGCGCCTACGCGATTGCCGTCGCCAAATCGGACGCGATGGCGAACATCATCAGGCAGTGCAAAACCTGCACGCTGCTCGAGACTCGAGTGCAGAGCTTGGGTACTGCCACCAAGGACATGCCAACTGTGACTTCCAATTTGCTACAAAAATACGGAAAAAAATGGACGTATAGCCTGGGCATCAACGATTTGTACTTTGACGGCATGGTTCCTGGTCTGGTCAGCGCCAACATCAAACCAAGCGGACAGTTGTTTAACATTTCGGCTGGCGACGGTTCGGAAAGCGCCTATCAACGCGTGCGCACCAAGCAATACCAGTACGCCACGATTCCAGAACCAATCAATCTGCAAGGTTGGCAATTGGTGGACGAAATCAACCGTGCAGTCAACAAAGAATCCCCGAGCGGCTTCAAGATTCCGGTGCATATTGTCGTGCCAGGTAACGTGAATTATGACGGCGGCAAGAAGAATTTGTTTGACCCCGAGAACGGCTACCGCGACCGTTACAAGAAAATCTGGGGCAAATAATCAGAATCAAACGTTCTTTTCTCCTTTCTTTTGACCATAAAATGCACCTCACGGGCATGGTCACTCGTCCCCAGCCCTTCTCTCCCAGAGAGAAGGGCGTTTAATGCCTAACTCGAGAAACGCTGACTTTGGTTTTTCAAAAATTGTAGTCACGTTACTGTGACACTTTACGAAAAACCAAAATTTGGCATCTCGAGCGTCAATTGTTGAGGGCGAACGAAATCAATGCCTGTTTCACTCCACGGGTGAAACCCGAACTTCTTTTCATCCTCAGAAACTTCAGGCGCATGATTTAAAGGCAATGATGACAAACCAATTCGAGATTTTTGACGAGCGTTTTAGAAGCATTCTTCTGCCAGATTCCAAACTCGAGAGACTGGCTTCTGGCGCGGTCTGGTCTGAAGGTCCGGTGTATCTCGAGACTGAGAATTGCGTGATCTGGTCGGACATTCCTGGGAATCGTTTGTTGCGCTGGAGTGCTGCCGATGGTCTGAGTGAATTTTTGAATCCGAGCCATTTTCAAAATGGTCATACTTTGGATTCGCAGGGACGAATCATCGCTTGCTCGCACGGTGAACGGGCGGTCATGAGGCTCGAGATAGACGGAACGTGGACGAAACTGGTCAGTCATTTTGAAGGCAAGAAACTGAATTCGCCCAACGATGTGGTTGTGAAATCAGACGGCTCAATCTGGTTTTCCGACCCGTCTTACGGGTTGATTCAACCGAATGAGGGTTACGGCGGCACGCAGGAACAGGCTGGGTGTTTCGTCTACCGTTTTGACCCCATCAACTTGGATATTGATGCCGTTGTGACCGACATGGAACAACCCAATGGTTTGGCTTTCTCGCCAGATGAAAAAACGCTTTACGTTTCGGACACCAGTGCCAGCCACGATCAAAACGGCAACCATCAGATTCGGGCTTACGATGTCGTGAATGACTCGAGCACGTCAAATGGACGGGTCTTTGCGGTGATTGAACCTGGCTTGCCTGACGGTTTTAGGCTCGACAAACAAGGCTGGATTTTTACCAGTTCGCAAGACAGCATTCAGGTTTTTACCCCAGATGGCAGGCTGCTCGGCAAAATTCTGGTGCCAGAAAAAGTTGGAAACTTGACTTTTGGTGGCGCAAACAAAGACCGACTTTTTATTGCGGCAAGCTCGAGTTTGTACGCGATTGACCTCAACACCCAAGGGCTGAAACACGCGTGAGGCTCGAGCCTGGTTGCACAATTGGATTCATAGGTTTGGGTTTGATGGGCAAACCAATGGCGCTGAATCTCTTAAAAGCTGGTTTCAAGCTGAGGGTTTGGAATCGGACTCCAGAAAAAGCGCTCGGGGTTTTGGAGGCTGGCGCGGAACTCGCCCAAAGTTTGCCTGAGGTCGCAAAAGGCGCGAGTGCCATCATCACCATGCTCGAGAATGGTGCGGCAGTGACCGAAGTTTTATTCTCGAGCGGCTTGGTTGCCGCCAGTGAACCTGGAACACTTTTTATCGACATGAGTTCAATCGCGCCTGCAATCGCTGAGGACCATGCACGGTTGGTTGAGGCTCGAGGACTGCATTACATTGACGCGCCAGTTTCGGGAGGAACTGTGGGCGCGGTGGGTGGCACACTGGCAATCATGGCGGGGGGACTCGAGGCTGAGATTCTTGATGCTCAACATATTTTTGGAGCGCTCGGCACGGTCACGCACGTTGGACCACACGGACGAGGACAACTCTGTAAATTGGTGAATCAAAGCATTGTCGCCATCACGATTGGCGCAGTTGCCGAGGGATTGTTGCTCGCCAAAAAAGGCGGTGCCGACCCAGCCAAAGTCCGTCAGGCGATTCTGGGCGGTTTTTGTGGGTCACGGATTCTCGAGCTTCACGGTTTGCGCATGATCGAGGGCAATTTTGAACCTGGCGGCACGGTTAAAAATCAGATCAAGGATTTGAATGCGGTGCTCGAGGTGGCACAAAAATTAAAACTCGAGCTTCCATTGACAAAACGTGTGCATGGTTTGTTTTTGGAATTGGCTGCAAACGGTGGGGAAATGCTTGACCACAGCGCCTTGTACCTTGAACTCGAGCGCAAGGGGAAATGAAGAATGTCAACGCTTCATCTGATGGTTGGTCTGCCATGTTCGGGCAAAACCACACTGGCAAAAAAACTCGAGCAGGAACATTGTGCATTGCGTTCTACGCCTGACGAGTGGCACACTCGGCTCTTTGGTTTGGACCTTAAAGACCTCGGAGCACACAATGTCCGTCATGTCTTGATCGAGAAGATGCTCTGGGAATTGGGCACTCGGGCGTTAAGTCTTGGCATCAATGTCATCCTCGATTATGGTTTCTGGGCAAAAGAAGAACGGGATTTTTTTCGTGCTCGAGCTTTAGAGTTGGGTGCAGGCTGTCAAATTCATTACCTTGAAGTTGCAAACACCGAATTGCTCGAGCGACTCAAATCACGAAACGCAAATTTACCATCAGGCACGTTTCACATTCCCGAGGACTCGCTTCAAGAGTGGATGACCTGGTTTCAAGCCCCAACCCCAGCGAAACTGGAATCCAATCATTGAGCATTTTTGTTTAACTCGGTTCAAACGTGGCACAATCTCGGGTTTTCTTCAGTTGGCGTGTTTATGATGTGGTGATGAACTACAACTTTCTCTGGGTGGCGGTCGTGGCATACCTGTTCGGTTCGATACCGTTCGGGGTGTTGGTGGCGCGAACCTATGCCATTGACGTGCAAAAAGTTGGCTCGGGCAACACGGGTGCCAGCAACGTCTTGCGGTCTGCGGGTTGGGGTCCTGGTTTGGTCGTGGCGCTGGCGGACATCATGAAAAGTGGTGTCGCGGTCTTGATCGCCCAAGCGTTCGGAATGCCGAGCTGGGAAGTGATGCTGGTGGGTTGGTGCGCCGTGATTGGTCACAATTATTCAATCTTTTTGGGTTTCAAAGGTGGCAAGGGAGTTGCGGCATCGTTCGGCACCATCGCCTTTTTGGACATTGGACTCGGGATTGCCATCTTGCCTTTGTTCGTCATCACCGTTCTGGTGACGCGGTTCACGAGCGCCGCATCAATCATCGCCTCAGCCTCGAGCGTCATTTTGGCGATAGCCATGCAGCGCGAATGGTGGAAGGTCTTGATGCTGGGCGGTCTGGCGGTCATGATTGCCTTCAAACACCGCGACAACCTCGGACGGATGTACGCGGGCATCGAGCGCCGCATCGATCAGCGCGAACCTCGGGTTGTCTCGAGCGACACGGCGAAACCTGGCAGCGTCGATGCGTTGTTCAAGTCAGAGCCGCAGGAGCCGATCCCCGTTTCAGAACCCGAGAAAAAATCCGAATGAGTTTGGTCACTTTTGGAGAGCGAGTGTCTTTGGATATTTTGTGCATCGCGCCGCACCCAGACGATGCCGAAATTGGTTGCGGCGGCAGTCTGGCAAGGGCTAAGTCTGAGGGGAAACTCACGGGGATTCTCGAGTTGACGCTTGGTGAAATGGGCAGCCTGGGAACGTCCGCAATTCGTTTGCAGGAGGCTCGTGTTGCCGCCGAAATACTGGGCTTGAGTTTTCGTGGCAACTTGCGTTGGCAGGACGGTGGCATTCAAGATTCAGACATATTCCGGCTCGGGTTGGCGCAAGTGATTCGAGATTTAAAACCCAGTACCTTGCTGGTTCCGCACGAGACAGACCGCCATCCAGACCATGTCGGCGCGGCGAAGGTGGCGACCTCGGCAGTCCATTTTGCGGGATTGCGCAAAGCCAAACTGACGGGCGAACCGCACAAAGTGGCTCGAGTTTTGTACTACCAGGGCAATGCCCCCATCGAAGCGAACGTACTGGTGAACGTCTCGGGTTTTATGGACATTTGGGCGGCGGCAATCATGGCTCACACCAGCCAATTCACGGGTGAGGCGGTAAGTGAGACCGTCAGTCCAGAAATTCTGGAGCGCCGAAAAGCCAGAATGATGTACTGGGGAACGTTTATCGGGGCGCGTTACGCCGAAAGTTTCCAGTCCCTGCTGCCGCTCGAGTTTGGGCTGTAAACTACGACCGTGAGTGAGCCATCACCCGTGGTCAATCCCAAATCGTGGCGTCGTCCAGAATTGCAATCCGTTGAGGTCACCAAAACCCTCGAGCGCCTGCTGGAACGAATCTTGGAACGGTTCCCGGGTTCTGGTTTAAGTCGGGTTTGTGCGGACCTGATCGAAATTTCCAAAGACACCAAAGAGGTGGCAACCTGGATCATCAAGCCGCTCTGGTCGGTCAGGGTTGGCATTGGCGTGTTTTTGCTGTTTGTGACCGTGGCATTGATGTTCACCGTCTCGAGGTCGCAGATTGGCGTGGCAAAAATAGATCTGCAAAGTTTGGTGTCGATGCTCGAGTCGATCACCAACGAGGTGGTGTTGCTGGTGGCGGGCTTGTTTTCGCTTGTGACCATCGAGGGACGCATCAAACGTGGGCGCGTGATTGATGCCATCACCAATTTGCGAGCCGTGGCGCACATCATCGACATGCACCAACTGACCAAAGCCCCAGGCTCGAGCCAGCACGGGTTGAACAACGAAAACCTGGCGCGGTATCTGGATTACTGTTCGGAAATGCTCAGTCTGGTCAGCAAGATTGCTTTTTTGTACGTGAACAATTTTGATGACGGCGCCGCCAACCAGAGTGTCAACGAACTCGAGGATTTGACTTCGGGATTGTCGCGCAAGATTTGGCAGAAAATCACGATCATTTTAGATCACGATACTTGAATCAGTTTCTCGAGTTCTTCGGGTGTGTTCACAGGCATCAGGCAAGCCAGATTTTCACAAACGTAAGCCGTTGCTTTACCCTCAATCATCTCGCGTTGCGCCAGCACGGGAAGGTAGCCCTCCCGCGCTGGCGCGGCGACAACCGCAACGTGCGGCAAGAATCTCGAGTCCAGGACTCTCAGCAAAGCGTTGGTGTCTTCGTGCTCGAGGTTGCCGATGATGGCGACTTCACGCATCGGGCTGGCGTGCGCCTCCAGGGCTTGCAGCAAGCTGCCAAAACCGGTGGGTTGGCGGTGCATCACTTCCAGCATGTGTTTGATCGGCTCGAGCGCCAGTGGTTCCCATTCAAATTTGCCCGTCAGGCGTGAAAGTTCGATCAAGAGCATTGCCATTGCGCCGTTGCCGCTCGGCATGGCGCTGTCGAAATAACCTTTCGGTCGGACAATCAGTTTCTCGCCGTCTTTGGGCGTGTCATAAAAGCCGCCGTCTGGGTCTGAAAACAACCCAATGGCAATGTGGGTCAGTTCAAGCGCAAACTCGAGGTGCTCGCGTTTGAAGGTCGTGCGGTACAACTCGAGCAGTCCGAGGGCGTAAAAGGCGTAATCCTCGAGCATCCCATCAATTTTGGAGATTCCATTTTTGAACGTGTGAAGCAATCGTCCGTTTTTGAAGAGATGATTTTTGACGAACTGAACGTTGTCTTCCGCCATTTTCAGGTTTCTTTTGCCACCCATCACCCGAGCCGCTAGGGCGAAAGCTTTAAGCATCAAACCATTCCAGGAGGTCAGAATTTTATCGTCCAGATTTGGTTTAACGCGTTTTTCGCGCATCACAAAAAGCTTTATCGTGCTGGCTTCGATAGCGGCTTGGACATCTTCAAGCTCGAGTTCGAGTTGATCGGCAATTTGCGGGTCACTTAAAGCTCGAGTCAGCACGTTGCTGTGCTCCCAGTTGCCGTGTTCGGTCACGCCGAAAGCCAGTTCAAACACCCTCGAGTCAGCGCCGAGAATGCTGCGAATCTCGAGCAGACTCCAGACAAAGAATTTCCCTTCCACGCCCTCGGAATCGGCATCTTGGGCGCTGTAAAAACCGCCGCTCGAGTCGGTCATTTCACGGCGCACATAGGTCAGGATTTGATGCACAACCATGTAATACTCGAAATCTTGGGTGATTTGATAGGCATGAAGGTATGCCACAATCAATTGTGCATTGTCGTAGAGCATCTTTTCAAAATGCGGCACCAGCCAGCGTTCGTCGGTGCTGTACCGTGCGAAACCACCGCCAATATGGTCGTACATTCCGCCCTTTGCCATGCCGTTTAAGGTGACCCTCAGCATCTCGAGGGCGTTTGGGTCTTTGGTGCGGTGATGGTACCGCGCCAGAAACTCGAGCGTGCCAGGATTTGGAAATTTGGGTGCGCCACCAAAACCGCCGTATTTTGGGTCAAAGTTTGCTCGCATGGTTTCAAAGGCTTGCTCGAGCACGGTCGTGTCGATGTCAATTGCAGGTTTGATGCGCTCGAGACTTTGCATGTGGCTGGTCAGGTCGTTGGCATTGGCTAAAATGTCGTTGCGACGGTTTTTCCAGGTGTCAGACAGGCTTTGCAAGACCCTGGGAAAACCTGGACGACCGTAACGGTCCTCGGGCGGAAAGTAAGTACCGCCGTAAAAAGGTTTGCCATCCCAGGTCATGAACACGGTCATGGGCCAGCCGCCCTGTCCCGTCATGATCTGCACGGCGTTCATGTAGACGCTGTCTACGTCTGGGCGCTCTTCGCGGTCAACCTTGATGCAGACAAAATGCTGGTTCATGAGCGCCGCGATG
Organism: Deinococcales bacterium; assembly: GCA_025352125.1. GTDB lineage: Bacteria > Deinococcota > Deinococci > Deinococcales > JAAFIG01 > JANXTZ01. The sequence continues at coordinate 27,226 of JANXTZ010000069.1, forward strand.
CTCAAATTTTCAAAACTTTCGCGTTCCATGACGTGACACCAGTGACAGGCGCTGTAACCGACAGACAGCAAGATTGGCACGTCTCGGGTCCTGGCACGCTCAAATGCCGCCTCTCCCCAGGGCAACCAGTGAACTGGATTGTGGGCGTGCTGCAACAAATACGGGCTGGTTTCATGAATCAGGGCATTGGCGGGATGGTCGCTCACCGTTAAAGGCTACCCGTTTTTGCCCATGTAATTTGTGCACTGGCTTGCTCGGGTTTTGAGGAGGGTAATGACTTTTGTCCGCACAGCCTCACCAGACTCTAAATTTATTGCTAGAATGAAATCAATGTTACCTCTCGAGCGTTTTCACCATGTGGTCAGCACTCTTCTGGTATCAAATGACGCTGCGTTTAACCGTCAGGCGTTGCTCGCCACGCTTGATATCCAAGCCATGACCGTGGCGTGTAAAGCGCTGGCAAGTTTATTGCCGACAAGTGAAAATTTGCTGCTCTTGGGCATCAACGAGCCGGTGCTGTGCCTCACCATCGCCAATGCGCTCAAATGTCCTTTTGTCATGGTGGGCGATCTGGATTTGATCAGTTTTGACGACGGCGAAATTCCAGAATTTGCGGCTCGAGACGATTTGTTGCAACTTGCATTTCACGAGCGGACCTTGGCGGTGGCAAAAACCGCGATTCCAAAGGGTTCAAATGTCATTGTCTTCGACGAATTCCTCGAGCATGGCACGGAATCTCTGGCGTTGGTGCATCTGGCGGCAAAGGCTGGGGCGAAGGTTTTGACGGTGGCTTCGCTGACCGAAAAAACCCATTTGGGAGCGCGTTCCAGGTTGCAAGTTCAGAATGTTGGCGTGATCTCCCTGGTGCAAATCGCCAAATCTGGCGATCAGTTGATTCTCGAGCAGCGTTCCAACGAGCATTTCTAACCATTTTCTCTAGCGTGCCAAGTTTGAACAAGGTTTTTCCCAGAAGGCGTTACTCTGGGGTTAAAGTATGGCTTGGACTCAAGATTTTATGAATTGCTTTGGGAAGTGTATTTGCGTTAGTCTAACGTCTGAAGATTACTTTTTGAGTTGCAAGTTTTTTGATTCATTTCTCGAGTTAGGGTTTTTGGTGAGGTGTGTGAACGATGGCAAATGAACAAAAAACATTCGAGATCAGCAAGGGGGCATTGCTCTTGCCGCCGTTGCCAATTGATGCGCCGATCTTCAAAGGTCTGTCCAGCGCCCTGATTCGCTGGGACATGCTCGAGTCCGACATCTCCTCAAGGGCAAATTTCAGCGGTTTTGCGCTGGTCGAATCACCGCTCTTGACGGCGCGAGCCTACTTTCTGGACTCGAAATTTGTCGGCGCTTTTGCTTTCACGGAGGGCAAGCAAGCCAAAGCGCTCACCCGTGAAACCCTGATCTCGAGCTACAGCACCCGCGACACCAGCATCAGTTTGTTCACCCTAGACCGTTACATCGTCGCCATGCTCTCCAATGCCAGCACCTGGATTCTCGAGCTGGAACGCACCGTGCCTCAGGCTTCTTTTAACGCCCTGTTTTCGCAGTTGGGGGCGCAGCGCCACACGGGGCAACTGGTGGTGCTCGATTTTGATTGGCGCGGCATCATCACCATGATGGAGGGGCAACCGATTTTGACCAGTTACGAATCTGGCACGGTCACATTGTATCAACACGAGGCGCTGACCAGAATTGCCATTGAAGCCGAGGACGCGGGCGTGCAACTGGGGGTTTACGGTAAAGGCGAGTTCGCGCTGCTCGATCAGAACGCCATTCTGAGCGAGGGCAGTTTTGAAGAGGTCGTGCAGACCTGGGCAGAAATTCTGGCATTCTGCGAGACTCGCACCGACGCGGCTCGAGGGAAACTGACTTTTGACACCCACTGGCGAGCCGCCAGCCTCTCACTGGTCGAACGATATCCAGAACTTGATCCATTTTTAGATGAGGTCAAATTCTCTGGCAGCAGGTTACTGATGAAACGTCCCAGTCCAAGCGCATTTGAAGCCCTGATCGCCGCGTATTTGGAGACCATGAAACGTCTGGGCGTCAATCCTGGCGCGTTGTACCCACTTTTAATGCAAATTCGTGACAAGCACCTCAAAATTTGGCGTGCTGCGGGTCTTGAGGTGATCTGCCCATTTTGAATATTGATACCATCCACAATGCACTTGTGACCCTTCAGGCTCGAGCCTTATCTTTTGTGACAAGCAGCCCGTTATCTTGCTGGGAGTTTGCATGAACGGTCTTCAGGGATCGCTTGAAAAAGAGCAGTTGTTCAGCTTGCTCTCCTACCTAAAATTGACCACCTCCACAGGTCGGCTCGAGGTGATTTACGGCTCCGAAACCGCTTCGATTTACATTCACAATGGTGAGGTGGTTCATGCCGAATCGGGCGTCTTGCAGGGCGAGTATGCAGTCAAACGCATTTCTGGCTGGGCTGGGGGTCGATTTCAATTTCATGCCGGTGAAATCAGTCCAAAATCGAGCATCAGCGACACACTCGAGGGGCTGGCGTTGGCGGTGGCGGTGGCGATTGACGAGAAACGCTCAAACGATGACTTTGGTATCGACCTGGACCGTGTGGTGCGCCTGGCATCCAACAATATGGGCGAGGTGACCTTGAGCGGTGACGATTTGATGTTGCTACCAAAACTCGGTGGAACGATTTCACTGCGCCAGGTAGGGCAAGAACTTGGTTGGGCGGAGGCTCGATTGCGGTCTGTGGTGGCTTCACTCGATGCACGGCAAATGCTCGAGGCGGTGAATGTCAATCAGCAGCGTCGCAATGCAACCAATTCAGGGACCGCCCCAAGCACGCCCACCATTGACCCGCGTTTCACCGCCGATTTGCGACAAAGCTATTCCAAAAGCGTCGGACCCGCCGCCGAATATATTTTTGATGATGTCTGCAACGATCTCAAAATCAATCCTGCCAGTTTACCCGCCGCACAATTTTCTGATTTTCTTCGCGCCCTTGCGGGTGCAGTGGACGACAACACCGCTCGAAACCGTTTTGTTCAAGCCCTGACCGAACTTCGTGCCAAGTACCGTATTTAAAAACCCCATTCAGTCCCGCTCGCGCTGGGAGGCAACCGTGGCAAATCCATACAGCATTCATCTGGTCGAACCCTTAAGTCCCGAGGTGGCACAACGTGTCGCCAATGAGACCGCCTCGCAGTTGGGTGGCACACCCGACAAACTCGCACAACTCCTGACCCGAAACTCAGGCTCGAGGATTGCCAGGGCTTCAAGCGCCGCCCAAGCGGATCGGGTCGCCGGTATTTTGCGCAAAGCTGGCGTCACGGTGCAGGTGGTCGATCCTGAAGCCAGCGAAACTCTCGTTTCTGGCACACCTCACCTCAAGCCTGCCGCAGTTGACGTGGGTCAAAGCCAAGCTGGCGCGAACAAGGCAGTTGTGCCCTCAGATCAGGTCAATGTCCAAACCAGTGTCGTGTCCGAAACACCGGTCAACCGATATGATATCAATGCCGGATCGAGCAGTTCCTCGAGCGGTGGTACGCCCATCGTGCCTGACGAAATTATTCCGGTCGATGAAGCGCCATACATCCCTCCGGTGGCGACCCAAAACCCACCTTCAATGACCGATCTTTTCCCAGTCATGAACTCTTCTATCGCGCCTCCGAATGATCCTTTTGCCGCAGACAGCCAGGATTTGTTCAATCCCGATCCAGTGTCGTTCAATCCGACACCCGCCAGCGACCCTTTCGGTGTGCCAGCCAATGATTCATACACTCAAAGTGCCAAAAACCCATTTGCGCCAGCCAACGATCCGTTTGCCGCGCCCGCCAATGATCCTTTCGCCGAACCAGCCCGAACCGATCCGTTCGCCGCACCAAAAAGTGATCCTTTTGCCGCCTCGAGCGCCCAAGACCCTTTTGCACCAGCCGCAGGCGTGGTTGGTTCCAGCCCTGCGACACAACCCGCTTTTGATCCATTCGCGCAATCGCAAGCGCCTGCCGCCGTCAGTGAATTGCCAGCCCAAGCCCTGAAGGCACAAAATCGGGCGTTGCCGCGCTCGAGCATCAGCGCTCAAATGCTCCGAAGCCTGATTGCCCCCATTTTATTGGTGGGCATTTTGACCGCCATTTACCTCAATTATCAAATTCCGATCACCATGCAGCGTTTCCTGACCGCTCGAGCCAACGCGGCGAGCAGCATTGTCAGTGCTCAACTGGTTAAAGTCATCCCAAACACCAACCAGGGAACGCTCAAGGCAGAACTGGATGACCTGGCAGCCCAGACGCGTTATGCAGTACCTGGAGCCAAATTTCTGGCAATAGCAACGACTTTAAATAACAACAAAATCCTGTCCAATGCCGTCGATTCTGGGATCGATGTCAAAAAATTATCAGCCACACTCGAGGCACAAGAGCAGACTCTACTCAATACAGGCGGTCTTGTTGAGGTTGATGGTTTGCAGTATGTGAGCTATGCCAAGCCGATCAACAATGCCATCGGTCAAAAGCTGGGAACGGTCTACGCTGGCATTGATGCAAATATCATCAACGACGAAAAGATTCGTTTGTTCGTGCCATTGTTTATTGGTTTGTTATTGATCGTGATCGGCGCTTCGGTGCTGGCTGCGATTTTTGCGGGTCGTTTGGTGCGTCCGATCATTGCCGCCGCCGATCAAGCCAACCGCATCAGCCTCGGCGATCTTGATCAAACGGTAGACATTCAAAGCAACGACGAGATTGGCGATTTGCTCGGGTCGCTCGAGCGAATGCGGGTTTCACTCAAATCAGTGATCGGACGACTTCGCCGTGACCGTTAAAGCCAATATGTTTATGCGCTTCGGCTCGAGCCTGGTGATGATCTTGCTGTTTGCTGGTATTGCCCTTGCCGACACCACAGGCATGACCACCGGCGGGGTCAAGGACGTTCCGTCAGCACTTCCAGGCTTGCCCAGCATCAACGAAATTGGGCAGAGCATGGGGCAAACCCGAGTTACCCTCAATATCCTCTGGACCATGATCGCTGGGTTCATGGTCATGTTCATGCAGGCTGGTTTTAGTCTGGTCGAAATGGGTTTTGTGCGCAGCAAAAATGCGGCGAACACTGCCTTGAGTGTGCTGTTGACTTACGGAATTGGCGTGATCGGTTTTTGGGGGATTGGTTTTGCCTTGCAGATGGGCGGCGCACAAGGTTTGTACCCACAAATTGGAGGCGCAGAAAACCTCAACCGTTTAATCGGACCCATTGTGGATGGTAAAGTTTGGGGCTTGTTGGGCGGTTCTGGCTTTGGGCTGGCAGGAAATGCTTACGATATCAGCACGTTCACACTTTTCTTCTTTCAAAGCGTCTTCCTGGCGGCGGCGCTCGCCATTCCAACGGGAGCTTTCGCCGAACGCATCAAAACGAGTGCAATGGTCATTTACGCCATTTTTGCCAGTATCCTGATCTATCCGATCTTTGCCAACTGGGTTTGGGGCGGAGGTTGGCTCTCGAGCCTTGGCGTCAACGCTGGACTTGGACACGGTTACGTCGATTTTGCCGGTTCGGGCGTGGTGCACTTGACGGGCGGCGTGATGGCATTGATGGGCGCCCTGGTGCTCGGACCGCGAATTGGCAAATACGGACGCGATGGCAGCGTTCGCAGTTTCAGCGCCCACAACTTGCCGCTCGGCATCTTGGGTACATTTATTCTGGCATTTGGTTGGTTTGGCTTTAACGCCGGTTCGACCCTCGCCGCCACCGACGTGCGATTTGCTGTGGTTGCCGTGAGCGCCATGCTCTCGAGCACCGCCGGAATGCTAACTGCTCTGGCAATCACCTGGGCAAGCACTGGCAAGGTGGATGTCGGCGCAATCTGCAACGGAATGCTGGCAGGGCTTGCCGCGAACACCGCCTGCGGTGCGTTTATTGGTGCGCCCGCCTCGATGGTGGTTGGTGCATTGGCGGCAATGGCTTATGTTTACGGCGCTGGTTTTATTGAGCACCGTTTAAAAATTGACGATCCTGTAGGTGCGATTGCGGTGCACGGTATCGGTGGAATTGTTGGCGTTTTGAGCGTCGGCATTTTTGCCGATGGCACTTACGGCAACGGAATCAACGGTGTGACTGGCGGCATTACTGGAATTTTGTACGGTGGTTACAACCAGTTCCTGGCGCAACTGATTGGGATTGGTGCAAATCTTGTCTGGGTCGGCGTGACCAGTTACGCCCTGTTCCGTGTGATCGACGCGACCATTGGAATGCGCGTCAAGCCCGAAGCCGAGTTGCGTGGCTTGGACAACAGCGAACTGCTGGCAGCCGCCTATGAATCTGAGAAAGATTCAGGTGATTCACCACTGGCATTGCCCTGGACACAGGGCACGCAGGGCAGCAATTAGCCAATAGTCGATAGCAAGGGCGAGAAACTCGAGTTTCTCGCCCTTTTTTGGTGCCCGATGGTTGGATTAATGGCGTTGTTCGGCTCGGGTTTGAAGCTCAAAGATCAATTCTTGAGTTCCCAAAATGCCGCGATCTCCCTTGCCGTGTTCGCGCACGCCAACCGAATCGGCAGCGACCTCCTTGTCGCCCACGACCAGAATGTACGGCACTTTTTGCAATTCAGCGCTGCGGATTTTGGCTTGCATCCGTTCCGAGGAATCATCCACTTCGATCCGCAATTTGGCGGCTTTCATACTCCTGGCAAGTTCATGGGCGTACTCGAGGTGACGGTCTGAAATTGGCACGATCACGGCTTGCACTGGCGCGAGCCAGACTGGGAAGTTGCCCGCCGTGTGCTCGAGGTAAAGCGCGAAGAAACGGTCAAAACTGCCCATGATGGCACGGTGAATGACCACTGGCGTCTCTTTCTCGCCGCGTTCGTTGGTGAACTCGAGGTCAAAACGGCTGGGAACAATGAAATCGAGTTGATTGGTGGCAATCGATTCTTCCTTGCCGACCACCGTGCGCAGTTGCACGTCGAGTTTTGGACCGTAAAAGGTGGCTTCGCCGATGCCTTCGACGTAACTCGCACCCGTCTCCTCGAGTGCGGCTCGAATGGCGGCGATGCTTTCATCCCATTGAGGTCCTGGTTCGCCAAATTTTTCGGGATTGTTCTCGAAATCGGGCAGGGACAACCTGAACCAGTAATCGCTGATGCCAAAATCGGAGTAGACCTCTTTGAACAGTTCGATCACTTTGATGAATTCGGCTTTGACCTGCGATTTGGAGCAGTAAATATGCGCGTCGTTCTGGGTAAAACCGCGAACCCGAGCCAAACCCGAAAGTGCGCCCGAAAGCTCGAAACGGTAGACCGTGCCAGCCTCGGCGTAACGCACGGGCAGGTCGCGGTACGACTTTGGTCGAGCCGCAAAAATCATGTGGTGGTGCGGGCAGTTCATGGGCTTTAAATAATAGTTTTCGCCCTCAATCTCGATTGGGGCATACATGCCGTCCGCGTAATACGGCAAGTGACCGGACTTGTGATAGAGCGCCTCCTTGGTGATGTGCGGCGAGATCACATAGTCATAACCGTGTTCCTGTTCTTTTTGGAACATGTAATCCTCGAGACGCTTCCTGACAAACGCACCCTTTGGAAGCCACAACGGCAAGCCCTGCCCAACCTCGTCGGAGAAGGCAAACAGATCAAGTTCCTTGCCCAACTTGCGGTGGTCGCGTTTTTTGGCTTCCTCCTGCTGCCAAAGGTAATGCTCGAGTTCCTGGGCGGTGTTGAACGCCACGCCGTAGACGCGTTGCAGCATCGGATTTTTTTCAGAGCCGCGCCAGTACGCGCCGCTGGTCGCCGTCAACTTGAAATGCGGCGGAATCAATCCCGTGCGCGGAATGTGCGGACCACGGCACAAATCTGTAAAATCGGCTTCCGAGCCTTGACGGTAAAAGGTGATGGCTTCAGACTCGGGCAAACCTTCGATCAATTCGGTCTTGTAACGGTCTTTGCCCCCATACGTCTCGAGTGCCTGCGCCCGAGTCACCTCAAACCGACTCAAAGGCAAGTCCTTGGCAATGATCTCGCGCATTTTGACCTCGAGTTTCTCGAGTTCCTCCAACTTAAGCGGTTCTGGCAGGTCAAAATCGTAATAAAATCCGTTCTCGATGACTGGACCGACACCCATTTTGATGCGGTCGCGGGCAAAACCTTTGCCCTCAAATAGCTCGAGAATCGCCTGCGCCATGACGTGCGCCAGCGTGTGCCGCGCCAGGTCAATCGCATCGGCTGGTTTTTTGATCGTGATGATCTCGAGCGTTGCACCGTCCTGAAGCGGCGTGAAAATATCGATCAGTTTGCCGTTCAGTTTTGCGCCAATCGCGTCTTTGGCGAGGCGCGGACCGATCAATGAAGCCGCATCAAAGGCATTCGCGCCGGCTGGAAGCTCGAGTTGCTTGCCATCTGGGAGGGAAATGAACATGTGAAAACCTCAGTTTCTCGGGAGTGATTTGCTTGTGTTGTGGGTCTAAAAGGTGACCCAGACCGACGTGACCAACCTGCGCGAAATTAGACCCCCCGAGGGGTTCGCGTGGTGGTGGTCGCAGTCGTGCACAAGTGGCTCGAGAATCGTTTCATGGTTTTTTTGAGGCACGGCAGGAACATTCCGTGGCGTAAAATCAGTCTAGCACAAGGCATGATCTGGGTTGAATCTGGCAAATGATGGATGGCACGGGACTTTGACCAGCCACGATCTGTATGATCGGCTAAAGTAACAATCTCAAAAAAACCTTGGAGCATCAGCCAGCATCAATCAAGAAACCGATTTTGAGGTATCTTTAAACAATATGGCACGTCACCCACACGCCGTGAAATCTGATCCCCTGGGCGCTCGAGGTCGTTTGCTGTTTGGCTTGCTGGTCGGTCTGGCGGCGGGTACCCTCAGCTTTTTTTCAATCTCGAGTTCATTTATTTTGAGTGTCATGATCGCTTGGGACGTTGGGACACTGTTTTTCTTGGGATTGACCTGGCGGGTGATCTTGAGGTCAAACGCACACCTAACCAAAGTCAGAGCCACCAGCGAAGACCCCGGACGCTACGGCGTGTTTCTGATTGCCATCGGCTCGAGTCTGGTCAGTCTGTTTGCGGCAGTGTTTGTGCTGCACGGAAAAAAAGACATGGTGCTGCCCAATCTTGTTGGACTGCTGGACACCCTGGCGGTCTTGGCGGTCGTGCTTGCCTGGGTCATGACGCACACCGCCTATGCTTTGCGTTATGCAAGGTTGTATTATGAATCCAAAACTGACGATACAGATGTAAAAAAGGGTTTGAAATTCCCTGGCGACGAAGCGCCCGATGACATGGATTTTGCCTATTTTTCGTTTGTTTTGGGCATGGCGTTTCAGGTTTCCGACGTTTCGATCACCTGCAAGCGCATTCGCAGGGCGGTTTTATGGCACAGTTTGCAATCGTTTTTGTACAACACCGTTATTTTGGCACTGTCGCTCAACTTGTTGTTTGGCTTGTTCAGCACCTGATGGTGGCTTGGCTCGAGATGTGAACGTGTTTTGAGGTTTAGACTTACCCATGCGTATTCTTTACTTGTTGTGCCTCTCGAGTCTGTTGTTCGCCTGTGCGCCAAATGTTCAAGCGCCCATTGCCGCAGCAATTCCCAATCCGTCGGCACTCGAGGCGGTCAAGGTCGAAAAAAACGTGATCGCAGGTTTTCAAGAGCCGCACACGCCAATGGAATACAACAAAGCCATTTACTTGAGGTATTTCGCACCGAATCAAAAACCTCGAGTTGTGCTGGTGTTGATGCCAGGATTTTTGGGTGGCGCTCAAAACTTTGACCGTTTGGCACGCACCATGGTCTCGAGCGACCCGAGTCTTGAAGTCTGGGCGGTTGATCGCCGCTCGAATGCGCTCGAGGATCACAGTCGTTTGCTCGAGGCGTACCAAAAACGCGATCCAATGATTTCCTGGCGTTATATGATCCGTGACGCTGGAAAACCTGGCAGCTTTCAGGCACGAACGGCTCGAGAGGTCGCCTTCATGGGGTACTGGGGGTTAAAAGTACACTTCGAGGATTTGCGGGCTGTCGTTTTGAAAGCCAGTGAAACCGCGCCGAAAGTCTTTTTTGGGGGTCACAGCCTGGGCGCGTCCTTGGTGGGCTTGTACGCGGGCTGGGACTTCGCTGGCACTCCTGGTTATCAAGTCTTGAATGGCATCATCCTGATCGACGGGGTGCCTGGTGGCGGCATGGGCGCAGGCATTAATGAACAACAATATCAGAATGGTTCAAACGGCTTTTTGGGGATTCGCACGGCAGGCATAACAGAACTCGAGGCGGGAAAGGCGACACCGTATTTTGAAGCCCTGACTTTTTCACCCTCGAGTTTAGCCAAGTTGGGGGCGGCGGCACAGCTTGCCGCATTTGATCCGAACGGTGATTCCCCTGGCGGCATCGTGCCTTATGCGGCATCGAATTTGGCTGCCGCCATGGTCACGGGCGACGACAATTACGCCCTGATCAACATTTTTTCGATCAGTGCAGGCAAGGCGACCGGTGCAAAACTGGCAATCAATGGTCTGGCAGTTATTCTCAGCGGTTTTGCTGGCTTTCAAACCCCAGAAATCATTGGCGTGCTTGAAAATTCCACACGGGTCAATTGGCAAACACCAAACCAGGACGATCCGCTCGAGCACACCGACCCGCTCGATTTTGCCGGACGGTTCTGGACGCCAAATGCCGACTTTTAGGAATGGTACTTTCCCACGCGCTTGACGCTCGAGACTGGTGTGGTCGGACTCGACGCACCGATTTGGGCGAGGGAAAAACTCCCTTTAACGCACATGGCACAGATCAACATCCCGATCATCGCATTCAGGGCTGGACGCGGCATTGTCACCGCGCCCAATGCTTTTGAGGCGCTCGAGCAAAAACTTGGGCGCAACATTGAGATTAAAGATTTACCCGGCTACACGCACCTCGATATTCTGGCGGCTCGAGCCAACGCCCTGGGTGGCTGGTTGATTGATTTCATGAAGTGATTTACTCGAGTTCATCGACTTGATGCACTTTTTGCGCGTCCGAGTCACTGCCAGGGTGATGATGCCTTGCGACAATCTCGGCAACTCGAGCGTCGCCACCAGCGTTCAGGATCAAGCTTGAACCAATTTGCGGATGAAATCGCTTGACCTGTGAGGCACTCAAGTTTTGAGTGTTGAAATTCAAAACTTGAGCCTCTGGACCCTGAACCTTATACAAGAAACCGACCAGCACACGCTCAAAAACATTGTACGGACGCACCAACTTTCCGCAATCGTGCAGCAAGGTCGCCCGTTGCAAAATCAGACTCGAGTCCGGGTACAAACGAATCAATTTTTTGGTCACCCGCACCGCGTGTTCGCGGTCCCGAGCATCCATTTTCAGGTAAACCACAGATTCAGATTCAGCAAGAATCGTTCGCGCCCAAGAATCATCGGGACGGGCGAGCCTCGGGGACAATGCCCGCGCCAAACGAAACAAGCGTCCTATCACGTTCACAAGTTTAACGGTTTTGGCAATCTTCCGTGGTTCGACAATATTTGTGAACTCGGGTGAGTTAAGATAAAATACAAACCGACCAATGACGCACGCTTTCGTCTGGAAATCTCGAGGGTTTTGGAATATTGGCTCTCATCTCTTGCATAAAGAAAAAACACGATATGGGCGAAAATGAGCAAAGAAATCAACTCACATTCTGGAGGAATTTATGAAACGCACTTTGACCATACTGGCAATAGCCTTCATCTCGGGTTTTGCGACAGCCCAACAAACCCCGGGTTTTCAACCGATCAAACCAAACGTGATCGATGTCAACCGCGCCTTTATCTCGCCGTTTGAATTTAGCAAAGCCTTCGGTGGCACTTTCGAGCCACGCGCCTTTCAAACGCTGTACTGGGAATACAACGGCGTGCAACTGCTGCTGAAAAAAGGCAGCACCGCCGTCTCGAGTGTTCTCGATCAAAAAAATTTCAACTTGGTGCGTCCAGTCCAAGAAAAAGAGAATCGCACGGTGATCGAGGCAACTGTGCTGTTCAAATTTAATTGCACCATCGCGCCGACCAGCGCCAGCGATTTGCAAGTCGGCGTGACCTGCGGCGCTGGGCAAACCTTGCAAACCCAGTACCTGCGCCGCTACTAAATAAACGCCCAATCCATTAGAGTTCGGGGGTGAAGAATGTTTTTATCGCCCTCGGCTCGAATTTGGGGGATCGACTCGAGCATTTGCGGGCTGGAATTTTGATGCTCGAGCAACATCCAGAAGTTAGTGTTCGCGCAAAATCCAGGATTTTTGAAACAGAACCGTTTGGTGTCACCAGCCATCAGAATACGTATTTGAACGCCGCCGTCGAACTCGAGACGGGCTTGTCGGCGAGCGATTTGCTGAAAGTGATGCTCAAAATTGAATTGTCTCGGGGGCGCGAACGAACAGAGCGTTGGGGCGCACGAACGCTGGACCTGGACATCTTGATTTACGGCGCACACATCATCTCAGCGTCAAACCTCGAAGTTCCACACCCGCGAATGCTTGAACGGGCGTTTGTGCTCGCACCAATGCTTGACCTTGCGCCCACTCTCGAGATTCCAGGTACACAATTGACGGTGCGTCAGGCACTCGAACGCCTGAACCTGGAGGGCATTTGGGCGACAGAACTCGAGTTTTAATCAACTGAAATGTTTTGTGCCGTAAATTTTGCCTCCCACAATTCAGGCTCGAGCGCCAAATCAAACGATGCCCGCGATACCGGCAAAACCGCAATTTCAAAACCAGCCTCGAGCGAAGCCAATCTGGCACTCGGTTCGACGCGCAAGATTTCACGCACCTGATTGACCTCGCCTTCAAGCACCAACACCAATTCGAGTAAATTTGGGTTTTTAACCTCGATCAACAACAATTTACCAAAACGGGCTTTATAGTGTGCCCTCAAGGCTCGAGCCAGATTCTGAAGTGCGTTCTCGAGTTTGGCATCAAAGACCATAATCGCGAGTTTAACCGATCTTCAAATTTGACACCCTGTTCACGCTCGTGTATCCTTTCAAAGCTTTTGACACGAGTTCCTGCCGACTCGAGCATCGTCAAACGCAGCCGACCTAGCGGCGCATCATCGTTGGGGTATCGTCTAACGGCAGGACGAGCGTCTCTGAAGCGCTTAATCTTGGTTCGAATCCAAGTACCCCAGCCAAACAAGATCACGGACGGCCCCATCGTCTAGCGGTCTAGGACGGAGCCCTCTCAAGGCTCAGACACGGGTTCAAGTCCCGTTGGGGTCACCAAAAGAAAACTCCCGCCAAGCGGGAGTTTTTTGCTGCTCGAACTTAAGCTTGACGCGGTTGGTATTTGGCGACAATCACCCCAGATCGGGTTGATTTGGCTTCAAGCAAATCCAAGCGTTTTAGCGTTCCCTGGGAAAACAGCGGCTTGCCGCTATATGCGACCACGTTGTGAACATAAAGCGTGAGTTCGTCGAGCAGATCGTGTTGAATTAAAGAGTTGACCAATCCTGGACTGCCCTGAACCGCAATGTTTTTGCCAGATTGGCTTTTAAGCTTTTTTATCTCTTGCTCGAGGTTGTCTTCAATGAGCGTGGGAGTTTCAAAGTTGCCCCACTCAACGTTATCGAGCGTCGTGGAAACCACGTACTTGGGCGTATTGTTGAGGAATTGGGCAAAACCGCCGTCGGCAGCATCATCTGACATGGTAGACCAGTAAGGTAGCCATTCCTGATACGTCACCCTGCCCATCATGATCGCGTCCACCGTTGGCAAGAAAGCGCCCAATTCTGCGCCCATGTCCTCGTCGAAAGTTTCTTGCCAGAGGTTTGGAGCTTCGGTAATTCCATCCAAGCTGATAAACAATCCTGATACCAATTTTCGCATCATTCACACTCCTAAATTTGTGGCGCTGGATGAGTGTCTCTTGAGACGTACCCTGCACCAACGTGTTAGGAGTTTACGAATTGTTGGAAATAAAGTCTTGTATCCAAACGACACCCACGGCAGTCACCTGAACCAAGTCTCAAAAAGCCGTACCGGCGGTGCTCGAGAAGACTTACTTGGTTGAGATTGATTGCGGCGAATCTCGGGGGTTGAGTGGTGCGTGAAGCCACGCACCCTTGGCGATGCGGGCAGGTGTGCGACCAACAAGATGGCGCAGCATCTTGGTTAAATGTGGTTGGTCTGTGTATCCAAGATCGTGAATCACATCAGGAATTGTCATTCCAGCCTCGAGCAACGCCACCGCCCGATGCGCCCGCTCGATGGATTGAACGGTACGTTGATTCAACCCCGTGGCTTGCACAAAGCGCCGCTGCAAGGTGCGGACAGTGGCGAGGCGCTCGAACAGTTCGTTCTTGACCAGGGGTTCGACGATTGATTCGCTTCGCATTACGCCGAGACGGACGAGGCGTTCGATCAACAGGTCTGCCTCATCGGCATTTGGTATTGGCAGGGCATGGTCGTGCAACCAGAACGTGCCACCAATGGTGCGCAGGTTGGCGTGCCTGTCCAAAAGTTGCGTTGGCGGCAGCGCAGGCATGTAAACGCCAAGCTTAAAGGTAATCCCAAAAAACTCCGCGTTGGCAGGACCTTGGGCGATGGTGGCTCTGGTTTCAGGTCCGCGCATCATGACGCTTGTGATGCCTTGCTGGCGTGTGAAGACCATTTCTGACAAACTGACAGCCAGCGAGGTAAATGACTCCGCCTGCGTACTTTGCGAACTCCAGACCGTCTCGACCAAGGGCGAGTCGGATTTTTGATTTTCGACGGCAAAGTCCATTGTTCTCGATTTTATCGAAATCACCACCAAACTGATGCGCGACCTGACCGTAAAAATGCGTCAGTCAAAAAATCTGGCGCTCGAGACACAGCGCCGTGAGCGAATGTAGCCGTAAACGCTTGGTTTTAGACATCAAGATTGTCTGTTCTTAAAATCTTCGTAAGTAAACTCACGCACCACATCAAAACTGCCGTCTTCGCGCAAAATTCCGATACTCGGATGCTTCACGCCGTTGAACATCGTGGTTTTGACAATCGTGTAATGAATCATGTCGTCGAACACCACCGTATCCCCAACCTCGAGCCTCTGGTCAAAGCTGTAATCTCCAATCACGTCGCCCGCCAGACAGGTCGTGCCACCCAGACGGTAGGTGTGGGGTTTCTCGAGGGGTTCGGCGGCGTTCAGAATGTCTGGTCGGTACGGCATCTCGAGGCAGTCGGGCATGTGGGCGGACACCGATATGTCGAGCACGGCGATGTCCATGCCGTTGCGCAGGGTGTCCACGACGCTCGAGACCAGCCAGCCGGTTTGCCAGCCGACCGCTTCGCCTGGCTCGAGAATCACCTCGAGATTCCATTTGGCTTTGAAAGCTTTGATCACTTTAACCAGGCGTTCAACATCGTAACTGGCTTTGGTGATGTGATGCCCGCCGCCGAAATTGACCCATTTCATGCGCGGCAAGAACTCGCCAAAGTTTTGTTCGATCACGTCGATGGTGCGCTCGAGCGTGTCCGCGCCCTTGCCGCACAGGCTGTGAAAATGCAATCCTTCGATGCCCTCGAGCAGTTCGGGTTTGAACTCCGAACGGGTCACACCGAGCCTCGAGAATGGCACGCAGGGGTCGTACAACGGCGTCTCGACCTCGGAGTATTCTGGGTTTATGCGGATGCCTGCCGAGATGACTCGAGGGGCATTCTTGACCATCTCACGGAATCTTGTCCACTGTGAAAAACTGTTGAAACTGATGTGATCGGCAAGACTGAGGATGTCATCCATATCGTTTGGCGTGAAGGCAGGCGAGTACACATGCACTTCACCACCGAATTTTTCGCGCCCAAGTTGCGCCTCGTACAGACCGCTGGCGGTCGTGCCGTGCAGGTATTCTTTGATGATGCCAAAACTTGCCCACAGCGAATAGCCTTTTAAGGCGCAAATGATCTTTGCACCGCTCTCGAGTTGCACACGGTTTAATATTTCCATGTTGTGCCGCAACCGCGACTCGTCGAGCACGTAACAAGGGCTGGGAAAAGATTTGAAATCGATACTTTCGAGCGGTCGGACTCGAGAAAAGGTTTGTGTCATATGCTACCTCTGAAAGCAGCATAAACCATTGATCGATTTGGGAAAAGCACAAACTCGAGACACACTTGACAACTTGATTCTCTTTTTGCATACTTTTTGGTATGCAAAAAAGTATGACCGTTTCAAAATGGACCATCAGCTTGCCGCCAGACTTGGCACGATTTGTCGAACAATTTCAGCACGATCACGCCCTCAGCCGCAGCGAGGTGATCGCCCAAAGTTTAAGGGTTATGCAAGAAGCCGAACTTGCAGCCGCCTACAAAGCCCACGCCCAAGAAAACGATCCAGAGCGCGAATTTTGGGACGCTGCGGCACTCGATGACGGACTCGAGGAAGCTTGATGCTGCCGAGACGGGGCGACATTTTCCTGGTCGATTTTGACCCAGCCCAAGCAGGGGAAGCCAACAAAACACGACCAGCCGTCATCATCACCAACAACAGCGCCAACACGCACGGCTCGAGTGTGATTGTCTTACCAATATCGAGCAGTGTTGATTCGATTTATCCCTTTCAAATGCTTTTGCCGGTCTCACGCACCAACCTCGAGCATGACAGCAAGGCGCAAACCGAACTCCTTCGCAGCGTCTCAAAAAGCAGACTTGTAAAACGATTGAGCTTCGTGCCAGAAGATGTCATGACCGATTTGGACTCGAGAATCAAATTGCACCTTGGGTTAAGGTAGGACCATGAACCAATCTGAAATGAGTGCCATCAACCAAGCCGCCTGGAACACGGGCGCTTACGAGGCTTGGGTGATCGAGAACGGCACACCCGCCCACCTCGCGGCGACACTCGAGCCTGAAAAGATTCTCAAACGGGTTTTGAAGCATTTGGGCAATTTGAATGGTAAAAAAGTGGCAAACCCGCTCGGTTCGAGGGGCAAAGCTGGAGTGGCAATGGCGTTGCTTGGTGCGAACGTCACGATTTTTGATCTTTCAGAATCGAACAAGCGTTACGCCCTCGAGCTTGCGACTGCCGCCAACGTCAAACTCGAGTATGTGGTTGGGGATTTTATGCAACTCGAGACGCAAAATGACGATTTTGATGTTGTGCTGATGGAACTCGGGATTTTGCACTGGTTCATGGATTTGAATGCCCTGGCAAAACAAGTTCACGGCATCATGAACACCGGTGGACGATTTGTCGTGAACGACTTTCATCCGATTGCCTCAAAACTCTTGAGCAAAACCCAGACCCAAACGCTGGCTGACCGAGATTATTTTGACTCGAGTCCGCATTCGGGCAAAGTTCCGTATCAGGGCTTGATCAAAATCGAAACGCCAGATTGCTTGACACGATGCTGGACTTTGGGCGAAATTGTGACCGCCCTCGCCCAGAACGGCTTTCAGATCGAGACGCTCGAGGAAACCCCAGGTTGGGGGTTTGACGCCAAGATTCCAGGTTTGTTCACGCTGGTGGCAACTGCAATTTAAAGCAAGTTTTGCTCGAGCCACAATGCGACACCGTGTTCACTGGGCGGCGCGATGCGTTCGTGCTCACGCGTCAAACTCAAATCTCCGCCTTCAACCACGATGCTGCGCCCAGCCCACTCGAGCATGGCGTGGTCGTTGCCGCCGTCGCCGAAAGCAATCGTGTCATGTTGCGCCACGCCCAATGTTTCGGCGATCAATTTCAGTGCCGTGCCCTTGGTTGCCCCGCCGCGTGTCACCTCGAGGTACCGGTTGCCCCAGGGGTAAAACATCAGGTCTTGATGGTGCTGCTCGAGTTTTTGCTGCAAACCGTCGTTGCCGCTTTCAAAGACAATTTTGTAAACACTTTCATTTTCATACTGCGACCAAGCCCTGACCTTGTGTCCCTCGTTGTGCGCCCACAGCCAACGTTCGTGGCTTGGATCAAGCACGTAAAAATGCTCGCCGGTGGCGACAAAAAAGCCATCGACTTTCGAGGCTTCAATCAGTTTTTGAGCGATCAATCCCTCGAGCTTGTGCTCGAACAAGACGCTGCCATCAGAATGTTGAACCCGCGCCCCCTGAGCCGTACCGTAAGGCGCTTGAAGTTTTAAGATGTCCAGAAAAGGTCTGGCGCTGGTTTCGGTGCGCCCCGTGATGACCGTCACCAAATGCCCCGCGTCTCGAGCCAAGCGAATCGCTTTTTGAATTGGTTCGGGAATCATGTTCCCATCTGGTACGATTGTTCCGTCAAGATCAAAAGCAAGAAGTTTCACGCTTACAGCCTATCATCTTCAAAAAGAACCTTTGAGCCAATTGAGGCTCGAGTTGACCAGAACATTACCGTTTGATGTCAGGCATTGCCGATGGTGACGACGCCACGAACACCGATGCCCGGAACGTGCCAGCTCGAGCGGTCTTGATGCTTTGCGGAATCCGCGCCCATGAACCATAACGCAATACTGCGCCGTTGCGATCCCAGGCGTAAAATTGCGACCTGTTGTTGGACAGGTTTCGATTTGAGCTGTTGACCACAACCGTTTGAGCCTGCGACCTGACTTTGGCTTGCGCTCGCGCTTTGGCTTGAGCACTGGCTTTGGCTTGGGCGGCAACCCGAGCGCGTTGATCGGCTTTGGCTTGAGCCTGCGCACGTGCGTTCGTTCGGGCTTCTTGACGCGCTTTGTTTCTGGCATCAATTTGCGCTTGTTCGGCGGCTTTGGCTCGAGATGCCGCCAAAGCTTGGGCATTGTCTGACTGACGGGTTTTCTCGAGTTGCGCCTGACGAACTTTTTCGATTTGGGCTTGGCGGGCTTGTTCACCCTTCGCCAGACGGGCTTTCTCGAGCGCCAGTTTATTGGCTTTGATTTGCGCCTGTTCAGCCGCAGCTTGACGCGTCTTTTCTTGAGCTGCCTTGACTGTCTCCAGACGCGCTTGTTCAACTTTAGCCAATCGCGCCTTTTCGAGTTGCGCTTGACGGGTCTTCTCCAGTGCGGCAGCTTTGGCTTCTTGTTCGAGTTCGACTTGCGATTTGGTCGGTTTGACTGGGGCAGAAATCTCTGGAGTTGAAACGGTGGGATTTGGTTTTTGAACCGTTGTCGGCTTGACGACGGTGGCATTTGTGGGTGGTTTCACCACAGAAACACTTGGTTTGGTGGTTTGTTTTGCTGGATTGTTGGGCGTTCCCTGGGCGGCACTCGGATTTTGAACCGTGCTCGAGTCAGGGGTGCTCGGTTTGATGGCGACCGTGTTCGGGTCGGCGGGGTCTGTCACCGAAGCGGCAAGACTCGGCGGCGGGTTGACCAGTTTGGAGATGACAGCCATGCCGCCCAAACCGCCGGCAAAGGCAAGTAAACCCAAACCGATCACCGCCAGCGGCGCAAGTTGTCTGGAATTGACTCGAGGTGCGGGAGCTGGATAGGCGTCGTTGAAATCGTCAATCAATATCGAGGTCTGACGCGGATCAATCTGTTGATGCGGCGCGTCGCTCGGGTCGATCATGACCGTGGTGTTCCCCGCCTCAAAATGACCCGATGCCCCGAGCAAAGTCGGATTGGGCTGGCTGACGGGCACGTAGTCGCGGCGCAAACCCATTTCAGTTTTTGAGGTTGACACTGCCAACTTGGCGGTTTGAATTGGTGGACCATCCTCGACGGGTTCATCGATGACCGTGCCCTTGGAATCACCTTGGGTGTCAAGTGTCGGATTGAGAAATGAGTTGACCTTGCGGTACGCCTCGAGCACCCGCGTCACATTGCGCAAATCGGTCTTCTCGAGCCGATTCTTGAGGGAAATGTTGAGCATACTCGGTTCTAAAGTCCGTTCGGACAAATCCAGAATCACCAGGGCTTCGCGCAGCGTCATGGGCAAACCTCGAGCCTGTGAAAGTCCAGTTTGCTAAGGAAAAAACAATTCATGGTTTAATTCTACTAAACTTTGACTGACAAAAACATTTCCATGACCTGAAATCAAACTGATTTCAACACACCATCCCACATTTTTTGGAGGCACATCCCATGATTCTCGTCCTGAACGGTCCAAACCTCAATCGTCTCGGCACCAGGGAACCTGGTATTTACGGGTCCATGACCTTGACCCAACTCGAGCAGCGGTGTGAGGGCTGGGCAAAAACCTTGAAACTGGGCGTCAAATGCCAACAATCAAACTTTGAAGGGCAGCTTCTCGAGTGGATTCAAAGTGCCAGCGAGCAGGGATTTCAGGGCATCATCATCAACCCTGGAGCATTAACCCATTACTCGTTTGCGCTGCGGGATGCCATCGCGGGTCAGGACTTGCCGGTGCTCGAGGTGCATCTTTCCAACGTTCACGCCCGAGAAGAATTCAGGCACACCAGCGTGATTGGCGCCGTTTGCAAGGGTGCGATCATCGGTTTGGGCGCAGAGGGGTACCGATTGGCGCTCGAGTTTTTCAGTGACCATTTAAACGCAACACTCGAGCGCAACGACCAGGTCTTGCCTCATCCAACACGGTTTGCCTGAAACTTTTTGGATCACAGCAACAACGCTCCAAACTCGAGCGTCAACCCGTCAATCCCGTCCCAAACCCTCAAACTCGAGATTTTCAAACTCGAGCGCCTCTTTGGCACTGACTGGCGCAAACTCGAGTTGACGTTGCGGGGTTTCAGTTTCTCGAGTGGCGGTTTTTTTGGTCGGGTGAGGTTCACCTTTGCGTCTTCTCGAGATGCCCTCCTCTACCGTGTCTTTGGCGACAACCTCGAACAAAACCGCGAATTTGCCCGTTTTGCGCCGCAAAATTCGCCCCAAGCGTTGCACGTGTTCCCTGGTCGAACCTGACCCCGAAAGCACCACGGCAACATTGGCTTCTGGCACATCCACGCCCTCATTCAAAACTTTGGAGGTCACGATCACAGGGTATTCCCCAGATTTGAAGCGCTCGAGCACCGCATGACGTTCTTTTACTGGGGTTTGATGCGTGATGGCAGGAATCAACAAGCGTTTTGAAATGTCGTAAACCGCGTCATTATCGTCGGTAAACACCAGCACTCGAGCGCTACGGTGATTCTCGAGAATGTTATCAAGTGCACGAATTTTGGCTTGAGTTCCGAGAGAAAGCTTCCGCATTTCACGGTGCGCGAGCATGGCGCGGCGACCCTCACTGGTGCTCGCGCTGCGCCGCACAAAACGCTGCCATCCCTCGAGCGAACCCAAGAAAATGTTTTGATCTTTCAAAAACGCATCTCGAACGGCTTTGGCTTTGACATAGGCTTCACGCTCGAGCGGGGTGAGTTCGACTTCGACACGTTTAATTTGAAACGCGCTGAGCGAATCTCCAGCCAAATCTTCTGGTCGCGCCTCAAACACCGTTGGACCAATCAGCGTCTCGAGGTCACGGTGTTTCCCGTCGCTGCGCTCGAGGGTGGCGGTTAAGCCAAGTCGAAATTTTGCCAGGCTGTACTCGGCAATTTGGCGGTACAAACCACCAGGCAAGTGATGACACTCGTCAAAAATCAAGAGCGCCCAGCGGTTGCCGTGTTGTTCGATGGCTCGAGCGGCGCTGTCATAGGTGGCGACCACGACCTCGGTGATGTCATACGAGCCACCGCCGAGCAAACCAATTTTTTGCCCTGGAAATGCCGCCTCGAGTCCGGCGTACCATTGGTGCATCAAATCGAGGGTTGGCACGCAAATTAGGGTGCTTTTGGAGGTCAATCGCATGGCGAGTTGCGCCACCAACGTTTTGCCCGCGCCCGTCGGTAAGACGACCACACCTGCACGTCCCGCTCGAGTCCAGGCGTTCAAAGCGTCAGTCTGATGCGGGTACGGCTCGAGGTTTTGGGCTGAAACCAGGTTTAAGTCTGCGAATTTTGCGGCGCGGTCATCGACTTGCACGCCGTCTCGAGACAAACCGTCCACCAAAGCGCGGTATTTGAACGCTGGGGCGCGAAGCCGTTCGATACGGTCATCCCAGATGGCAATTCCAGCCCAAGCCGTACTCGAGGGTGGTGGATGCAGAATCAGTGTGCCACGGTCAAAAGTCAGGACACTGCGGTGTTTGAAACTGCTCGAAGACACCCGAAAATCATACCAAGAGCATATGAGCGGGTCGAAATGAATTGACAAGTTAAAGGATGCAATATGATGACCCAACATGACGACTGAATTTCAAAACTTGATGCTTGTCATTCCAGAAAAGCCCAATTCCGAACGGGATGCAGTCTCGGTGGCGTGGCAATCCGGTGGTGGCGAAGCGCTTAGGCTTGGACGTTTTTGGGAACCACCAATAATTAAAGCATCTCGAGTACGACTTTATGGCAATGACACGTTTTGTTTGGTGTTGGCAGAAAAACTTGGAATGAAATTGGTTTCTCCAGCAGACGATTTGTTGTTACACGTGGGATTCGATTTGTTAAAACGAAAAGTACAATCTCGAGAATTGGGACCATTCTCGGAGCATGATTTCCCACGTTTGTGAAATCCCTTGTCCCAAAAGTATTTCGATCTTCAATTTATCAATCTAGTGGGTCACTTGCTGTGCTTATAAGGTTAAAAGCGTTTTGAATCAACCATCGCACCAGACCCAGCTAACCGCCGCGCTTTCGCTCGTTCCCGACGTAACTTTCGCTTCCCGCCCCACACGAACCGTGTTGGCGCTCGA
>JANXTZ010000077.1 GCA_025352125.1 Deinococcales bacterium
GTTACCAATTGGACGCAGATTGTATCAGGACCGGACTTCGGCGATGGCGGCTGGGATTGCGGATCATGTGTGGGGAACGCTCGAGTTATTACGTTTCGTGATTCCAAGAAACGGGGGTTGAGATCATCTCACGACACCACCAACGATTGGATTCCTCGAGGGTCGTGCCAACATTATTCAGGAGAACACAATGGCAAAGCAGCAAAAAAACACTCGAGATCAGTCTGCCAAAGAGCCAGAAACCTCCAAAAGCAAGGGTACGCCAAAAGGCAACTTGACTTCAAGACGACAGCCAATCGCCAAGGTCAGTTCAGGACCATCGGCTGCCACGACAGTGTCCGCAGGTTTGGCGCAGCAAAACCAGACGACTTTGAGCCAGCAACCTCAGCAGACCATCAAGCAAAATCCGCTCGAGCAGTATCCCAAACCGCCCTTTGTTGAGCAAACACAAGCCTGGCCCGGACTGGCAAGCAAAATGACGCCCCAACCCGACCACGGCGAGAAAAGCTATCAGGGGACTGGGCGGCTTTTGAATCGCAAAGCATTGATCACCGGTGGCGACAGTGGAATTGGACGGGCGGTGGCAATCGCCTTTGCCAGAGAAGGCGCAGATGTGGCGATCAATTACTTGCCCGCCGAGGAAAGTGATGCTCAAGAAGTCATGGCGCTGATTCGTGAGGCAGGTCGTCAGGCGGTGGCAATTCCTGGGGACATCCGCGATGAAGAATTCTGTCTGCAATTGGTCGCAAGCGCCGTTCGTGAATTGGGAGGTCTTGACATTCTGGTCAACAATGCCGCCCGTCAGCATCAAGTACCTTCGATCATGGATTTAACCACCGAGCTGTTCGACTGGACCATGAAAACCAATCTTTACGCCATGTTTTGGATTACCAAAGCCGCAATACCTCACCTTCAACCAGGCTCGAGCATCATCAACTCCGCCTCGGAACAGGCATACGATCCATCGGCAAACTTGGTTGATTACGCCCAGACCAAGGCAGCAATCGTAAATTTCAGCAAATCGCTGTCCAAACAGATTGTGCCCAAAGGCATTCGGGTGAATGCGGTGGCTCCGGGTCCAATTTGGACGCCGTTGCAACCAAGTGGTGGTCAAGACCCGATCAAGTTGACACAGTTCGGGGCTGACACGCCCTTGAAGCGCCCTGGGCAACCCGCCGAGCTGGCTGCCTCTTATGTGACCTTGGCATCGCAGGAATCCAGTTACGCCACAGGACAGGTTTATGGCGTAACGGGTGGTAATGGGTTGCCCTAAAGTTTGAAATTGCATTCTTCCAAGCCACAAAGCCTATGCCATCTGTACACTGGATGGCATGGGCAAACTCACCACGCACGTTCTGGATGTAAATAGGGCAAACCAGCCGCGGACCTCGAGATCAGGGTCGTAGTGGTGTAACTCAGGATGTTCGCCTCGAGATTTTGCCTTCAGAATGGCTTTAAAACCAACTCGAGCATTCGGACTGACCCACTTCCTCATTTCCGTGTTTGATTTAACTAAAAAAGATGCTGATACACTTCCTTCAAAATTCTGTACATCTTCTTGACCATAAGATGTACCTGACGGGCGTGGTCGCTTACGGACATGGTTACTTCAAACGACAGATCATATGGTCCACCACAGTCCACACCATCATAATGGTGATTTGAATCACCATTAAAATCAAACGGTCATCAATCTCGAGTAAAACTGCTCTCGAAACTGAGCCTTCCCGACAAGCTGATGGCTCCAACATCTCTCAGCACCAAAACGCCAAGCGCTCCCAGGGTAAATTTGCTCAAGGGATTGTTGAGAGCGCCTTTCAAATCCCAGCCAGCAAGACCAAAAAGAGCCTGGTTTGCGTTGCCCTGCACAAATTTTAAGCTAAGGCTGTAATACTCCGTGGTCTTGATGTTGTACAAACCTTCAATGCCAAACTTGCTGCCGTTCTTGGCGCTAAAATCAAAATGCGCACTGTAGAGATCAACAATGTGGTCTGCCAGGGTCAGTTTCATCTGACGGGGCAAACCATCCAAAGCGCTATTGATGTCCTGCTCGAGAGTGTCAAAGGCTTGATTGGCATCACCAATGATTTTTGCCTTCTGGGTCGGATTCCAAAGGCTCGAGCCACTGACTGCCACTGCGATGCTGGATTTCTGAGCGGCAAAGGTATTGACTTGTAACTGCCCATTGACCAAGTTGACTCGGGTCAATGCCGTTTGGTTGAGTTGCGTCTTGGTTTGTGCCTCAAGGGCATTGGTTTGAATTTCAAATTCCAGGCTTTTAGGCTCGAGCGCCCCTGAAAGGCTGTCAAGACTGCCAGTTTGGTTGCAGCCAATCAACACCAGGGCAAGCACCCCAAAACAACCCAGAACGCGGTTTGATGAGCGCAATGTCATGCCTCAAGTTTAGGGCGCATTGATGTGAAGAAACTTTAGGTCACCAGAACCCATTTATTGACTTTTGGTCTGGAAAATCTTGTATTCTGTTGGGCGTGCTCGAGATTCCATTATCAGAACCCGTCAAAACCCCATTAAACCTGGCGCGAAACCGGTTGATCGTTGCGTTGCTCGCCGTGGTTGGCATGGCTGGCGTTGGTTTTATTGCCTTTGACGCGCAACAAAAAAACTTGGTTGCGCTCGAGAAAATTGAGCGGTTGAAAATGCAAAATGATTTCCTGAGCAAAAAAGTGTTATTAAAAGCCAATCAAGTCAAAGGTTTAAAGCTCGAGGTCAAAGCCAAAATTGAAACATTGACCGCGAAAATCAAACTTGAGCAGCAACAAAAAGTCAAAACCCAAGCCTATGCCAGCGAACTCTCGAGCAAGGTCGGAAGTTTTAAAGGCGAATTGCAACGCCTGCAAAGCGTCGGCAGCGCGACAGCCGAAACGCAACCGCTCGAGGATGTCAGCAACCAACAAACCACCGAGGTTGCGATAGTCGGCTTAAACCGTCTTGGCGAGCAAAGCATTGCGTCCTTGGAAGCCAACGGCTCGAGCTTGGACACCATTCCAAGTGGATTTCCTTTAAACGGTGACATCAGTTCGACCTTTGGCTACCGTTTAAATCCGTTCAACCGCAAACTTCAGCGCCACACCGGTTGGGACATTGCCACCGCCATGGGCACACCGATAGCCGCCACCGCCAACGGCGTGGTCGTCACGGCAGGCATGTCAAGCATTGGCTACGGTTTGCACGTGATTGTCGATCATGGCAACGGACTGAAAACCTTGTTCGGACACCTCTCGAGCATCGAGGTGACTGTTGGGCAAGAAGTCTACCTGGGTGACGAAATTGGACTGGTCGGTTCGACAGGAAATTCAACGGGACCGCACCTGCATTACGAGGTTCGTTTGAACGATGCCCCAATTGATCCAGGTCCTTTTTTGGTGCGCGAAATCAGTGAAAATCCAATGCCACGGATCAGTGTGCTGACTGAAGTGCCTGAACAATTCAATCAACTTGGGCGTGAACTCGCGCCACAGTAAATTTGGCTACGAACAAAAGCTCAGGTTTTTGCACTCGAGCTTTTTTGATTTCTCGAGGATTAAAGACATAAAAAAGCCTGAGACAAGGTTAAAAACCAAGTCTCAGACTGTACTGCATTACATCAGACGACTGGCTAAAAATGCTAGAAAAGACAGCAGAGCGATAAGGCTCCAACCATCTTTCCAGGCAAATTGAACTTCTCCTTCTTGCAGGGAAGTGTAGGTCGATATTACGAAGCTAAAGAAAGCTCGCAATACCGAAACGCCTGTGATCCCAACATTTACTGATACATGTGCCAGTAATACTTGGGACGCTAGGTTTCCGAGAACACCGCGCAAGTAGCGTGGTTGACGGAAAGCCCGCAAACTTGGACCATCGCGCAATGCCTGTTTTTGTAGCAGTGAACCCGTCTTTGAAAACAGGCTCGCCGCAAAACAGACCAGCGGAATGATGAGCCACATCGGCAATCCGGTATGGCTGGAAACTTTGGCTAAGTCTAGTCCTGAGAACAGGGTAATCAAGCCAATCCAGGAAACCACGTCCACTGGATACTTTTTGAGGCGGGGTGGCAATACCCGCAATCCCTCGAGTTTATGACTCAGCTTGGAAACTGAGAAGCTCAGGACAAACAATGCCAGCGTTGCGATTCCCAAGGAAAGCAACTTAACACCACGCCCAAAAATGAAAATATCAGCCCCTGCCGCAGCGAGGTTGCTGACCATCGCCATGGCGATGTCAAGCAACAACATGCTTGAAAATCGCGATTGAAGCAAGCTTTTCATAACGTACCCTGCCGAGTAATTGGCGAGGGTAACCAGAAGCAAATAGCCTCCTGTCACGCCATAAATAGCCTTTCCTTCCGCCCAGGCTGAACCTGTGACGTCTGGAAAGAAAAAAACAGTCTCCAAGGCGAGCAGCCAAAGAGCAGTGATAAAAAACCGTAACATGGATACTGGCTGCACGAGTGATGCAGCAATAAAGGATAAATGTCGTCTGACTGTCAATATTCACGGTAAAAGCAAGCGCTTAAACCTGCCAGAGTTTACATCTTTAATATCAGATGATTGTCAAGAGCCAAGACTGACAATCCCCTGACACCCTCAGGAAAATGAACTGCCGCGAGTGAATCTGGCAGAGCTTCAACACTTCTGGCGTGGCGCACAAATCATGGATGCAATTTGAACCGAGATGCTGAAGGTTCTCGAGTCAAATTTTTTGGAAAACAGGTTGTTCAACCCGAATCCAAGCGAATTGCGTGGGCTTCAAACCAAAGCTCACAACATTTGTGGTCTTGCACCTGACTGCGATTATACTTCTTTCATGACCACCGACGAATTCCGCACGCTCGGTCACGAACTGATTGACTTTATCGCCAATTACCGTGATGAGATCGAAACCCTGCCCGTACTCTCGAGCCTGAAACCTGGCGAGGTGCAAGCGCAGTTTGCATCCAGCGCTCCCGAAAAAGGCGATCATCTCGCGGGTTTGATATCCGACCTCGAGAAACTCAAACCCGCGTTAACCCATTTTCAGCACCCGCGTTACTTTGCCTACTTCCCAGCCAACTCGAGCCTGGAGGGCGTGCTCGGTGATCTGGTCAGTTCTGGACTGGGGCAGTTGGGACTCAACTGGCAATCCAGCCCGCTCTTGACCGAACTCGAGGAGGTCATGACCGACTGGATGCGGCAAGCCCTCGGACTTTCACCTGCTTGGCAAGGCGTGATTCAGGACACCGCCTCGAGCACCAGCATGTTGGCGCTGATGTGCGCTCGAGAGAGAACGTCAGATTACAGCCTCAACCGTGGCGGCATTCAAGCCGAAAGCAAACGCTTGATTGTTTACACCTCGGGTCAAGCCCACTCGAGCATCGAAAAAGCGGTCTTGCTGGCAGGGTTTGGACGTGAAAACTTGCGCAGCGTTGCCGTAGACCAGAACTTTGCCATGATACCGACAGCGCTCGAGGCTGCCATTTTGCACGATCTCGAGATTGGAAATTTACCCTGCGCGATTGTGGCTTCCGTTGGCACGACCACCAGCACCGCCATTGACCCCATAAGCGCCATCTCGAGCATCGCCACGAAACACGGTGTCTGGTTGCACGTGGACGCGGCAATGGCGGGCAGTGCCATGATCGTTCCTGAATGCCAGCATTTGTGGGCGGGGGTTGAAGGCGCGGATTCAATCGTTTTGAACCCGCACAAATGGCTCGGCGCGACCTTTGACTGCACGCTTTACTACGTGCGGGACAGCCAGCATCTGGTTCGCGTCATGAGCACCAACCCCAGCTACCTGCAAACCGCGCAAGACGGGCAAGTCAAAAATTACCGCGATTGGGGCATTCCCCTGGGTCGCCGCGCCAGGGCGTTCAAACTCTGGTTTTTGATGCGCAGCGTCGGACTCGAGGGACTGCGTTCAAGATTGCGGCGCGACATATCAAATGCCCAGTGGCTCGCCGCGCAAGTTGATGCCGCGCCAAACTGGGTTCGACTCGCGCCGGTACCACTCCAGACCGTGTGTTTGCGTCACGAACCCGCAGGAATTCACAGCGACGCGCTCGAGCAACACACGCTCGCCTGGGTCGAACGAATCAACCTATCGGGTTTCGCGTACCTCACACCTTCAAAACTCGAGGGACGCTGGATGGTGCGCGTCAGCATTGGCGCACTGCCCACCGAACTCGAGCACGTGCAAGCGCTCTGGGAGAGGATGAAACTCGAGGTTGAAAGCTAAACTCAGAAGGTTTTTTGCATGTTGCCGTACAACATCGCCCAGACTGTATTTGCATTTCTACCGATCCAGCCAACCAGATTGGGTGAGGTGTCTTTCTTGAAAAAATGCCATTCGGTGTCAATGCTTTCGTTGTTGTCCGCCCCAGCGTTAAACAAGGCTTTGTGGGCAATGAAAAACTGTTCAACTTCGCTGCCCATGACCGCACCACCACCGTTCACCAAGGCGTACATGTAATTCAGAATGCCTTGTCCCCCAGGAAAAGCACTCATCAAGGGGGGTGGAATGATCGGAACACCGCCAGGACCGCGTCCCTTACCTTGGTCTGTCAGCCAGCCCAGCAGCGTAAGGTCGCGTTTTTGTTCATCTTCCATCTTCAAAATGTACTTGATGTGTTTGATACACGCTTCGGTCAAAGGCTTGTAATAACCGCTCCAGAGTTGACCCAGACCAGGGACGGCACTGGCAAAACCCATCACCAAGTCAATACCGGCAATGCCCGCCTCGAATTTGGCAACGTCGTTTGCCGACTGCCCAGGTCCTTTGTCGCTGGTCAAGGCACTGATGAGCTTTGCCGCCTCGAGAACCTGCCCAACGATCTTCAAGCCCTCACCAAGTTTTTTGCTTTGCTTGCCAAAGGTTTCCAAAAACTCTTTGAGTTTGGCACTGCTTAAAACGCTGTTGGCTTTCTTTGCCCAATCGGCAACCTTATCGGCATATCCCTTGTATTTGCCAACCGCATCCAGAGCCGATTTGATCTGGGCGATACGGCTCGGGTCTGAGCCGCCCAGAAACGCTTTGCGCATCTCTTCGTGGAGATTTTCCTCGGTGTTGTCCATGGCACTGCTGTCGGATTGAAACAGACTTTGCAACGCCTGCGAGATCAGCGCTGTAAGGGCTTGGCGTCCAGAATCGACGGCGACTTTGGCAAAAGAACTTGCGATGCTCAACTTGTTCACGTCGTCTTGGGTCAGGTCATCTTCGCTGTGCAGATCGCCTGCGAGCGATTGAAGGCTTTTCATCGAAGCCTCGAGCTGGCTTTTGTCGAGGTTGCCCATCGAGTCTTTCAAATCCTCGAGTTGTTGCGACATTTGCAGCAAACGCAATGCCGCCTCGTATTTTTTGGAAACGGCTGGCAAATCAAACGGGGGTGTCCAGGTGGCTGGCGTTGCCGAAGGGGTCGTTCCAGGGGTGCTTGCCGGTGCTGGTGTCGCGCCAGGGGCTGGGGTTGGGTCCCGTTGAATGACAGCGCCAGTAAAACCCGAAACCCGCTTGGGTTGCACCCTCGGGTCGCCTCCCGTCAAAGCCTTTCGTTGCAACACGTTGCCAGCCGTGCTCAAAGCTGATTTTGAAGTCGTCCCGCCCGAATTCATGATCGTGTCTGCGGTTTGTTCTGCCGCCTGTTCAAAGCTGTCGCTCGGGTCACTGACCAAAACCCCCTGATCGGTTGGTGTGCCAGAAACAGGACCCTGGGATTGTTGAATCGTATGCGTTAACTCATGTGCCAGCAGGTGCAATCCATCTCTCGAGTGCGGATTGTACGCCCCTTCCCTAAAGAAAATATCCGTTCCCGTGGTGAAGGCTCGAGCCTGAAAATTCTGGGATAACCTATCCGCCTCGCCGTCCGCATGAATCCGAATGTTCTCGAAACTGTGCCCAAAACGAGGCTCGAGAAATTCTTGGGCACTTGGATCAAGTGTTTGACCTGATCTGCTGTTGTGCAATGACTCCTGCGCAGTAGGTTCGGCGTTTTGACCCTCACGTTGAACAACCGTATCGAGCATGGGATTCGATTGAAAACGAACAGCACTTTGCTCACTGGTGTTCTTGTCGGGTTTTGCTCGAGTTTGATTTCCCATATTGTTTCCTCTGGGTTTCGGTTTTGCAGCCTTAAAACTGTGAAAAGTCCGTCTTCAAGCTCGAGGGGCTGAACGGCTGTGGTCTTTATGTTATCCCCGAATCCTTTTTTAAGCCTCAAAAGAGAAGTTTATCGCGTCGGACATTGTTAATAATGACAGTCAAACTATTTTCGTGATTGTGGCACATTGGTTGAAATTCACTTTGGGTTTAAACTGGTTCCATGACCGAAACCATCAGCGACGCAGAAATTCAGCACCTGAAAAAACTTGCCCGACTCGAGATGAGCGACGCGGAAACAGAGCGTGCCAAAACCGAGATCAACAAGATTCTGGGGTCGTTCGATCAATTGCAAAAACTGAACCTCGAGGGGCTGCCCGAAATGCCGCGCCCCGTGGCATTGGTGAACGTCTTGCGCGAAGATGTTGCCGAGGTTGCCATGTCGCAAGCGGAGGCGCTGGCGGTTGGGGTAGAAGTGAATGATGGGTTTTTTCAAGTGCCACGGACGGTTGAATAGATTCTCGAGTAGTAAAATCTGTACATCACTCGAATTAAGGTGGAATCAATGCCTACAGAAGAACCCGAATTTCAGCAAGTATTGATTTGTTTGGCACAAACAAGCGAAAGACTTCAACAAATGGCTTGGATGTACCAACGTACACCTGGTTTGGAAACCGCAAAATTCAATTTTAGTTTGCGAAGTTTTCCGACTCAATAATTTCTTGTTAATTTTAATTTGTCTATGGAAGACCCGAACGGTAATTGTGTCGAATGGGAGTTGACTTGTCGATCTGATACTGTGTGGAACGTCGAACTCGAGATTTTCTTTATCAAGAACGTCAAATCTTCCGAGAGTGAGAATACTTTTTCTTTTCCAGAGAAACAAATAACCACTGCAACTGAATTGATTGAAGCATTCGATAACGCCGTTTCAGACATCAAAACCAGCATCGAATCTCGAGATATTTCAAGCTGTGTGGAACTTTCCAAAACCTAAATCTCGAGGTTTACAAAAAAGTTCCGCTCGAGTTTTTCTTTTTGTAAGACTTTGCTACACTGCATTAAGAGGTGACAAGATGACCTGGCAAGAAATCGTTAACAACAAAGATTTAGCCAATTTGCCGTTCAAAATTGAAACCAACGAATTCGGGCAGGTGGTCATGAGTCCCACAAAGTACATTCACGGTATCTACCAATCACGCCTTGCAAAATTGATTGAGCAATTTTTGACGAACGGGATCACCAGTTCCGAAACGGCAATTGCAACCCGAAAAGGCGTAAAAGTGCCTGATGTTGCCTGGTCTTCTTACGCTTTTTTCAATTTGCATTGTGACGAACTCGATTTGTCTGAAGCGCCAGAACTTTGTGCCGAAATCGTCTCGCCTGGGAATACGGTGAAAGAAATCGCTGGTAAGCGCAAACTGTATTTTGAACGTGGGGCGCTCGAGGTTTGGACTTGCGACTTGAGTGGGAATATGAATTTTTATGATGTGAACGGCGAACTCGAGGTTTCAAGGCTTGCGCCCAAGTTTCCTGAATCGATTGAAATCAAAGTACCTAAAACCTAAACCTCGAGCGTGATATACTCTGACCAGTTCTGGTCAGGAGGTTTTCATGAACGACATTTGGCAACTTCAAGATGCGAAAGCAAAACTGAGTGAAGTGGTCGAAAAAGCCATGAATGGCGAACCGCAATTCATTACAAAACGTGGTGAACCTGCGGTGGTTGTGATTTCGCAAGCAGAGTTTTTGCGACAGCAACAACAATCAAAAAGCTTGAATCAGGTTCTGAGCGGAGCGCCAGCAGAATTAAAATTGACCCGCGACAAAACACCAATTCGACCAAATCGGTTGGGTTAACAATGGCATTTTTGCTTGACACAAACGTCATCAGCGAAAAAACCAGACCCAAGCCCGATACTCGAGTGTTGCGTTGGCTCGAGGGTCACACGGTCATGGAAACGTATTTGAGTATCATCACGATTTACGAAATTGAACAAGGTATTCGCTTGCTTGGGCAAACCAAACGCGCTGTTCAGTTTCAAATTTGGCTTGAGCAACTCGAGTTGGATTTTGCTGGTCATGTTTTAAGTCTCTCGCGTGATGTGGGAAGAAATTGGGCTGATGTCACAGCGAAAGCGATCAAGGCAGGGCGCACATTGTCATATCCAGATTTGTTGATTGCAGCTACGGCAATCACGCATGATCTGGTGATCGTGACGCGAAATACGAGTGATTTTTCTGGTATTACCAAAAAATTGTTGAACCCATGGCTCGAGTGAGCTTCTTCCAAGTTTCTGGCACTTTGAAGTAGAATCAAACCAATGAAAGGTTTGACCGCAAAACTCGAGCTTCCAGGGCGCAACCTTCGCTCGAGTTTCATCTTGTCCTCCCCTGCGGGGGATTCTTTGATTTTGGGTGTCATACCCTGAGAATGTTGCCGTAACCCATCTTAGGGCGCATGGTGCGCCTTTCTTTTTGAAGGAGAACCCAGAAATGCTTGATATCAAATTTATTCGTGAAAACCCTGAAACCGTGAAAAAAGCGATTCTCGAGAAGGCTGCAAAACTCAATCTGGACGCACTGCTCGAGTTGGACGCCAAGATTATGGCATTGCGCAAGGAAACCGAGGAAGTCCAAGCCGAGGCGAACCGTGTGGCGAAAAAAATTCCCAAAGCCGACGTTGCGGCACGTGGAGAAATGGTCGCTCAAGGCAAGAACCTCAAAACCAAGCTGACCGACCTCGAGCCAACACTGCGCAATCTCGAGGCGCAGTTGCGGGATTTGATGCTAGAAGTGCCACAAATCCCGTGGGCGGGTGCGCCTGTGGGTGCGGATGAAAGCTTTAATCTCGAGATCAAAAAAGTTGGCACACCTCGAGTTTTTGATTTCACGCCGCTCGACCATGTGGCACTGATCGAACAGAACGGTTGGGGCGAGTTGGAACGCATCTCGAGGATTTCGGGAACGCGGTCTTACGCTTTAAAAGGTGATCTGGCGGTCTACGAGCAAGCACTTTTACGGTTTGCGTTTGACCAGATGATTGCGGCAGGGTTTACCGCCATGACTGTACCGAGTTACGCCAGGGAGGAAGTTTTTACGGCACACGGGCAGTTTCCTGCCGCCAGAGATCAGGTCTACGAGATGGAAGGCTCGGAGTTGTTCCTGTCTGGAACAGCCGAAGTGCTGCTGAATAGCCTACATGCGGACGAGATTTTGGCTGAAGATGATCTGGCGGCGGCTTACGTTGCCATCAGCCCGTGTTTTCGTGCCGAGGCTGGCGCGGCGGGCAAGGACACTCGAGGGTTGATTCGGGTGCACCAGTTCAACAAAGTCGAACAATACGTGCTCTGCAAAGCCGATTCTCGAGAGTCGGAAAAGTGGTTCGATACACTGTTGGCGAATGCTGAAAGTTTGTTGCAGGCGCTCGAGCTTCCTTATCGCTTGCTCGAGACGAGCACGGGCGACATGGGCACGGGCAAGGTGCGCATGATTGACCTGGAGAGTTGGGTCCCGAGCGAGAACCGATACCGCGAAACGCATTCTTGCAGTGCGCTTCACGACTGGCAGGCAAGACGGGCGAACTTGCGTTACCGCGACGCGGAGGGCAAAGTGCGTCACGCCTTCACACTGAACAACACGGCGCTGGCAACGCCAAGGATTTTGGTGATGCTGCTCGAGAACCATCAAAACCCGGACGGTACGGTGAACATTCCAGTGGCGGTGCAACCGTACATGAATGGGAAAACCAAGCTCGAGATGACCAAAAGACGCAGTTAACTTCAAAGCTCGAGGCTCGAGTGATTTGTTTTATACTTTTAACATGCAAAAAGCGATTTACCCTGGTTCGTTCGACCCGATGACCAACGGGCATCTCGATATTGTCACCCGAGCCTCGAAGATTTTTGACCATGTGACGGTGGCGGTCTTGCAAAACCGCTCGAAGCGCGGCACGAATTTGTTCGAGGTCGAGGAGCGAGTGCAGATCATTCGTGATGCCACGGCGCATTTACCAAATGTCAGTGTCGATTCGTTTCAGGGTTTGACCGCCGAGTACGCCAGGGATTTGCACGTCAAGGTCATCGTGCGGGGTCTGCGAGCCATTTCCGATTACGAATCTGAGCTTCAAATCGCGCACCTCAACCGTCAACTCAACCGCGACCTCGAGACGGTCTTTATCATGGCGGCAACGCGTTGGAGCTATGTCTCGAGCACGATGGCAAAAGAGATTGCGAGTTACGGCGGTGACATTTTGAAACTTGTGCCTGCCGCCAGCGCCAAGGCTTTGAAGGAACGTTACGCGTCCGCAAATCAAGCCGCAACTTGAAACACGGTTGAGAAGTCTGGCTCGAGTTAAACTTCAACCGTGAGTTATTTGATTTCTGGAATGGCGGCAAACAACACGTTGCGGGTCATGGCGGCAGACACCACCGGCATTGTCGAGACGGCTCGAGTCAAACACGAGACGAGCGCCACGGCAACCGCCGCCCTCGGTCGGACGTTGACGGGGTCGCTGTTGCTGGCGCAAGTCTTGACCAAACGCGATCATGACCGTGTGACCCTGCGGGTTCAGGGGAACGGTCCGATTGGCTGGATCGTCTGCGAGGGCAGCAAAGACGGCATCACGCGGGGTTACGTCAAACATCCCGAAGCCGACCTGCCCGCTCGAGAATCTGATGGCAAGCTCGACGTTGGTGCTCTGATCGGGTTGAACGGTGATTTTGCAGTCACACGCCTTCTCGAGAACACCGAACCGTACACGGGCAGCGTCGAACTCGTGTCTGCCGAAATTGCCGAGGACATGGCAACGTACTTGGCGCACTCGGAGCAGATTCCCAGCGCGGTCATGCTGGGCGTCCACGTGAATGCCAAGGGCGTGACCCATGCGGGCGGTTTGATCGTTCAAGCCATGCCAGGGGTGTCGGATGCGACGCTTGCCAAACTGGAATCCAACATCAAAAACATGGGAACGTTCACCAACGCCATGCGGCTCGAGAATGGCTTGTTGGGCGCGATCAACCAAGCACTTTTTGAGCTTGATTTTGAAGCCAACCCGAATGCGCTCGAGCTTTTATGGCAGTGCCGTTGCAGCCGCGACAAAGCCTTGCAGTCCCTGACTTTTTTTGGTGATGTCGAACGCCAGGAAATGATCGCCAACGGTGGGCAAGAGGTCGTGTGCCACTGGTGCAACGAAAAATATTTGATCACACCCGACGAACTCTCCAAGCTCGAGTTGCAAGCCTAATGCAAGCCTCAAAAATACTGTTGGCGGTCATCATGACGGCGGCTGGCGTGATTCATTTTGTGAATCCGCAGATTTACGTCTCGATCATGCCCAAGTACCTGCCGTGGCATCTGGTATTGGTTTACGTTTCGGGATTTCTCGAGATATTGTTTGGGATTGGGTTATTGACTGGATTCTCGAGTGTCGCCGCTTGGGGGTTGATCGCGTTGTTTGTGGCGGTGTTCCCCGCGAACCTCAACATGGCACTGCATCCAGAACTGACACCGCAAATTCCCAGGGTGTTGTTGTGGTTCAGGTTGCCCCTGCAAGCCGTTTTGATTTGGTGGGCTTGGAGGCTGACTTAAACTTGAGTGATAAGCGTGTTTGTGTTGAAAAATGATTTATGCTCCTGAACCACTTCGTCCATTTTTGAGGTAGGCTCTGAACCACCCGAGGTAAGTCACCCGTGAACAATCCCAAAAATGCTGTGCCACTGACCACTTCAGACCTTGGAATTGACCTTGTTGCTTTGGTACGCAAGCAGGGTTTGGACAATCAAGCGATTGTTTGTTTGGCAATTGCGCGGCTGGCAGTGCTACTTCTGTCTTTTGGGCGTGTGGCGTCGTGGCTTGGGCGTCACAACCTCGAGACACCATCTCAGCCTTTACCAAATCCTCAGCAAGCCCTGGCGGTGGCACTGGCGGTTCAGAACTCTGCCAAAAGTGTTCCGTGGCGCTCCGAATGCCTCGAGCAAGCCCTGGCAGCCAAATGGATGCTGCGCAAGCTACGAATTTCGAGCACACTGTACTTTGGAACGTTTTACAATGGTTATGCGCTCGAGGCTCATGCTTGGGTGCGTTGCGGTGATCTGATCGTGACGGGTGACCGGGGACATGGGCAGTTCACAACAACCGCCATGTACGGAGATGGCACTTAAATTTTCTTGGAGGTTCGAATGGTGAATTTGAATTCTACAGTGGTGCTCAAGGATCAAAACCTGGTGCAAGCCCCGAACGGTGACGTGGTGTACATGATGAACGTCAAAAATGGTGATTACTTGTACCTCAACGAGGTCGCCACCCAAATTTGGGGGCAGATCAAATCCCCGATTCGGGTTCTGGAAGTTTGTCGGCAGCTCGAGGCGGAGTTTGATGTCAGTTTTGAACAATGCCAAACAGAGGTTCTGGCTTTTTTAAGCAAACTCGAGCAACTTGGCAACCTCGAGATCGGGTAAATGAGCGGCATTTACGGGCTTGTGCGCCTTGACCAAACACCTGCCGCCACAGATTTTGCCAGCATGAAACGCGCTTTGGAACACTGGGGTCCAAACGGTCACTCGAGTTGGTTTGGTGATTCGGTAGTCTTGGGGCAGGCGCTCTTGCGTTCGACCCCTGAAGCCAGTTTCGAGCTGATGCCAGCGCTGGCTTGTGGCAACACGGTTTGTTTGACGGCGGCGGCACGACTCGATAACCGTGACGAACTGTGCGATACGTTCGGGATTGACTCGAGTGACCGCGCCAGGGTCTCCGATGGACGCCTGATTTTACTGGCTTTTGAACGCTGGGGGCAGGCTTGCGTTCATCGCTTGCTGGGCGATTGGAGTTTTGCGGTTTGGAACAGGCAAACACAAAGTCTTTTTCTGGCTCGAGATCATTATGGCAACACGGGTTTGCATTACTGCTTCAAAAACAACCGTTTTGCTTTTTCTTCAGGTATTGAAGGTTTACTGGCACTGGAGGGCGTGGGAGCACAAGCCAACGGGCAAAAGATTGCCGAGTTGCTGATTCTCTGGGCGTGTGACGGTGTGGGAACATTTTACAAGGACATCTTTCGCCTTCCGCCCGCGCACACCCTGAGTTTTCAAAACGGGGTTGTGAAGACAGAGCGCTACTGGAAGCTCGAGGACACCAGGTCGTTTCGCTTGCGTTCGGATGCCGAGTACGTCGAGGCTTTTCAAGCCATTCTGCGGACTGCGGTCAAATCCAGATTGCGTTCCAATCGTCCTGTCGCCTCGACCTTGAGTGCAGGCTTGGATTCTGGGGCGGTGACAGCCCTGGCTGCCGAAGCCTTGCGCGAACGCAATGACACCCTGACCGCTTTCACGTCTGTGCCAGTTCACGCGCCAGACCGTCCGTCGCAACATGGGCTTGACGACGAGTGGGGACTGGCAAACCAGACGGCAACCTGGATCAAAAATGTTTCGCACTTGCCCTTGGACGCCGCAACCTGGACGCCACTGGCTGGAGTCCGAAAATCGATGGGTATTTTGCAAGAACCCGAGTTTGCCACCGCGAACAGTTACTGGGTTCAGGCGCTGTTGAGCGAATTGCAATCCCAGGGTTTTGGGGTGTTGTTGACGGGTCAGTGTGGTAATTTTGCGGCTTCGTGGTCTGGTGGCACGTACCGCACCTGGACGGCTTTGGGCGCGGGAGCATTCGGACACGCATTGGATCAATTTGTTTCGGGCGCAAGTCAGCGCCAGTCGTACACTCGAGCGCTGCTGGCTGAAATCATGAAACCCGCCTGGCTGACCGCCGATGCTGGACTCAAAAGATTACGACGTGCAAATCAACCTCCTTGGGACAAATCTTCAGCCATCAGCGAAAGTTTGGTGCAGCGAATTGGCTTGCTCGAGCAAACGAGAGCCGCAAAATGGTTTGGTCTGGAACTGTTTTTGATGAATGCACGGCAACAACAGGCGCTCGGGTTAATGCCCGCAATCACGCCCATTGGCGCGATCTGGCACAGCCTGGGCGCGGGTTACGGCATCGAGGTGCGTGACCCGACCATGGACAAACGCCTGCTCGAGTTTTGTGTCGGCGCCCCGCAATCACAATTTTCGCGCGGCGGGCACGACCGTTTTTTGATGCGCCATGCAAAACCTGCTGCCAGAATCGGTGCAGTGGAACACCAAACGCGGCGTGCAGGGTTCGGACTTGGCGCGGCGTCTGTTGGCGAGTGAACTCGAGGTTCAAGCGCTTTTGACCGAAATCAAAACCTCCAAAGAGACGGCGGCGTGCATCAACCTGATGATGGTGCAAAATGCCTGGGCGCGGTTGAGGTTTGAACGTCAGAATCCAAACAAAGCCGATGCTCACATGGTGCTGCGCGGGTTGTCGCTGGGTCTTTTTTTGATGGGTTTGTCGCGTAAAATGACCTGAGTGGCGCAGTCAAACGTGTTAGTACTAGTGACACCGATCAGGGATACCAATTTGGAGGCAAGTATGAACAACATTGACCAAACGCACAACATCGACGCGAATCTCGAGACGCCAGAAATACCATTTAAAAAGACGTGGACAGCACCTAAAATTGAAATTATCGAATTCATGGACACTGCTGCCCAATTCAATATTTTTGGCGGAGTAGATTTTGGTATGTACAGCAGCAACTAAATCAATCAGTCTCAAATGACCCCCAATGTGAACCTGGGTTTTTGTTCTCTGACATTTTAAAGGTCTTATTTTGTGTCCAGCATCATTTTTTCCTGTCACCCCGAAGTGCTGCTGACGATAGAAGACCAGCTTGGTTATTCACTCGAGCATTTAATCTTCCAAACCCGTTGTCGTCTCAACGAGGTTGGAATTTTTTTATGGCAATGTCTCGAGCAGCCCTCAAATTTCGAGAATTTGTGCCAAAAAGTGCTTGCCGAATTCGAGGTTGAACCCACCGAGTGCGAAGCTGCCGTTCGTGATTTTCTTGAAGAATTGCACGGTTTGGGATTTCTCGAGGTTGTCTATCAAAACCTTCCATCAGATCCAATGCGAGAGCCTTACCTGAAGCTCTTAAAAAATGCGTTGACGAATTTGTTGTACCCCGAACACGAGTTGAGAATTCGGCATTTGCTGGGGCATGAAAAACCCAGCAGCCAACTCGAGTTGAGCCGTTTGCTGCGCGATATTCGCCTTTTGCAACCAGAAAAATGGAGCGAGGCAATCGCTTCCAAACAAGTTGGTGGTGTCTTGTACGGCGAGGTCACGCGTTACTCGCACACCGCGATTGGCATTCGGCGGCTCGAGAATTTACAGGCTTGCGCCGAGGCGGTCTTTGCTGATGGCATCGCGGGTGATTTTCTCGAGGCTGGGGTCTGTCAGGGTGGGGCTTCAATTTTTATGCGGGCGTTGCAGGTGGCTTTTGGGCAAACAGGTCGCCAGATGTGGCTTGCCGATTCGTTTGAGGGTCTGCCAGTGCCAAGTGCCAAACCCGATATTGATCACAAACTTGACTGGTCCGAACCCCTGCAGCCTTGGCTTGCGATAGACCTCGAGACGGTGCAAGAACATTTTAAACGTTACGAGTTGCTGGACAATTCAGTGCATTTTTTGAAAGGTTGGTTTGCCGACACGCTTCCCAATGCTGGCGTCAAACAACTGGCAATCTTGCGGCTCGACGGCGATCTGTACAGTTCGACGCTCGAGGTTTTAGAGGCATTGTACGAACGGGTTTCGCCAGGTGGTTTTGTCATCATTGACGATTACGCCGCCTTGAAACCGTGCCGAGAGGCAGTCGATTATTTTCGGCGCAAAAACCAGATTCTCGAGCCTTTGCGCCGCGTCGATTGGAGTTGCGTTTTCTGGCGCAAAGCGAGCTGACCATGCCTTACAGCGTTGTGCATTTGTACGGACATGACCCGCTTGGCGAAAACATTGGTCAGTTTCGGCATCGGCTCGAGAATCCAATTGCGCTGTTTGCCAACGATCCCGAATTTACAGTGTTTGGTTTGTCGGTTTTTGATCCCGATTTTACCCAGGTCGCGTTGGCGTGCGATTTATTGATTGTTCACGAATTGATCCGTCCCGAACTCGAGCCATTGATGCTGCTGCGCCGAAATTCAGGCAAACCCACGCTCTACGAGATTGCCGATCAATTCTTGGCACTCGGGTCCTGGTTGCCTGCCAACAGTGCCATGTTGAGTCCAATCAACCAGGCTGCCATGCTCAATCTGGCGGCGTTGTCCGATGGAATCATTTTCTCTGCTTCAGATTTGGCACAAACGTTCGCTTCGCTTCATTCAGTTCGGGTGGTGCTCGAGAATAATGTTGTGAAAATCCCAGAAGTCATGCCATCCAAACCAGATGGATTTATTTTTGGTTGGGCTGGCACGACCACGCACCTTGCCGACCTTGAAAGTATCGTCCCAGAAATCACGGCTTTCTGTCAGCAACATCCCGACGTGACTTTTGCCATCATGGGCAACCGCGCCAAACTTGAGCCAATTTTTAAGGCTATTGCCCCGTCCCAACTCGAGTTTCGAGATTTTGGTACTTACGAGGATTACTTGAGTTTTTTGCAAACCTTGCATGTTGGCATTGCGCCACTGCTGCCGAGCGCGTTTAACCGTGGTCGTAGCGATGTCAAATTTATCGAGTACACGGTTTGTGGGGTTGCCAGCATTCTTGGCAAAAGCGAAGTCTACAACCCTTATGGCGGTCACAGCGAAATGTTCGGCGATGGCGCAGAGTTGCTGGCGGCACTCGAGCGACTTTATACATCTTCCCAGGCTCGAGAAACCCTTGCAAAACGTGCTTTGGCTTGGGTGAACGACCACCGCAGTCCAGATGCAATTCGCAGGCGGTACAAGCATTTGTACCGAAAATTGCTGGATCAAAAACCGCCTGCAATGCTTCCAGTCAGGGTGCTTGATGGCACGGATTTAAAAACCAAAATGCTGCAAGCTTGGGCAGCTTGGGAGGCAAAGAATCACATTGAAGCCTTGGAAATTGCTCAGGAACTTTGCGAACAGTACCCGCAGTGGCAGCAAGCCGCTTATGTCTTGATGTTGTGTCTGCATTCTCTCGAGCGTCACCCCGAAGTGCTGGAATTGGCAGGAAAGTTCACGCATTCAATTTATGACCCATTGATTGCCGGACTTGCGTATCAAGCGGCACAAAAAATTTCTCCAGACCAAGCCAAGGCGTTCATACCAAGACTCTCCAAGGTCGCCCGTTTAAGGCTCGAGATGAAAAAGGAAAGCCCGATGGTACAATTTGAGTCTATTTTGGAACACCATCCTTACGATTTTTTTGCCCTCAAAGGATTGATTCACTGGCTACAGGACATCA
This sequence comes from Deinococcales bacterium, assembly GCA_025352125.1. Classification (GTDB taxonomy): domain Bacteria; phylum Deinococcota; class Deinococci; order Deinococcales; family JAAFIG01; genus JANXTZ01. The sequence goes on from JANXTZ010000077.1 coordinate 19,354, forward strand.
CTCCAACCAGCCAGCAATTGCCAGCTTTGCGCCAAAAGGCAGCACTTTTTTCTTTGGAAAATTCATGACCCAAGATTATTTGGTCTACGGTTGGCGGTTGCGTTCCGATATGGTTTTGCCCTGCGTAAAATGCTTGGAAGACAGCGAACCTGATTGCATTATCCAAACCCTGGCACCGCTCGATCACGCTCAACCCAGCCCTCGTGATGTTGGAAAATTAATGCGCACAGACAGCTTGGAATCTGTCTGGCAAATCACCGAAGACCATTGGCGCGTCGAATATCATGACGCCCTCAGCCAGCACTGGTTGCGAATCGATTTTACTCAAGCTGGACGACAAATCACCATCCATTTCACTCGAGATGCCATCGTTGAAAACATTCCATTTTTATTGCTGGCGGGTCTGTTCGCCCCAATTTTGTGGAAGGCAGGCAGGGTTTGTTTGCATGGTGGTGTGGTCAATACAAACCAGGGCGGCATCCTGATTCTTGGTGATTCCGGCGCGGGTAAATCGAGCACCTTAACGGCGCTGCTTCAATTGGGTTGCGAGGTTCTGACCGATGATATTGCCGTGTTCGACCCCAGTCAACCCTGTGTCGTTTTTCATGGACCCAGCTATTTGCGTTTGTGGCACGATTCGGCAGTTGCACTGGGCATTGACCCAACCAGTTTGCCGCTTGTTTTTAGACCCGAAGAATTGGTGGGCAACAAACGTTATATTGAGTTAAAAAACCAGAATGCTGCCACGTCGCTACAAATCAATAGAATTTATATTTTGGCGGTGCGTTCAAACATTGAACAACCCATCTTTTGCCTGTTGGCACCCGTTTTAGCCGTGCCTTATCTGTTAAAAAATCGGTTCAGAGGCTTGCGACTCGAGGAAGTTGTCTATGCGCAAGCACTTGGAGTTTGTGTTGCCTTGGCAAACCAATGCGCGGTTTACTTGGTGCAAACACCAGCGAATTTGGGTTCGCTGACCCGTATTGCCCAAGGGATTCTCGAGCAACCTGTTAAAAGTCTTGAATAAAGTCACGGTTTTAGCTATTGGCTGAAGAATTTTCACAAGCCGTACAAAACCCGTATTACACAATCGCAAGTTGTACTGCACAAGGTTTCTCGAGTTTGAAATTTTATGGCTTCTTGGCTTAAACTCGAATTCATGAAATTACTGGCATTCCTGGCTTGTGTCCTTTTCTTCTCGGGTTTTGCCGACGCTCGAGTGAAGCGTGCAGGTACAACTCAACTTCAAAACCTGATCAATCAATCTCGAGCGTCTGGTGTGCGTTGCGCGGGTGGCGGTGGAGTACGTCTGGCTCGACTTGGCGGCAATAACTTGCTGGCTCTTGCCGCTCGAGGTCACGCTGCGAACATGAGCCGTTACGGTTTTGTTTCGCATTATTTTCGCGGTGTTGGACCGCGCATTCGAGTGCCACGGGCTGGCTATAAATTCTCGAGAATGTCCGAAATCATTTTTAAAGGTTCGGGCGGGGCAAGTCGGGCGCTTCGTTGGTGGTTGCACAGCCCCGTGCATTGCCGTGCCATCATGAACCCAAACTACCGTGAAATTGGTACGGCAGTGGTCGGAAATGCCTTTGTGGTGGTCATGGCAGCCCATTAAACTCGAGGTTCGAGAATCAATCTCAAGCTTAACTGATTTTGGAAACTCACTGGCTACGGCAGATTTTCGCCAGCCACTTTATATGCGTCCGAGAGCGGTTGACCGATGCTGTGGGCAAACCAGATACGGATTGCCGCTTTCGCGTCGGCTGCATCCATTTCGCCCCGCTCGACTTGCTCGAGCAGCGGCATGAGAGGCTGAATGGTTTGCAGAAATTTCGCAAGTTGGATTTCCACAAAAGCGCTCATGTTCATGTCCATCGCCTGAAAGACCTGACGCGACTTTCGGTAAATGTCGGGGTCAACGGTCAGGTTGAGTCGAGCCTTGGTTGTTTTTCCCATTCAGAAAGCATACGACAAGCATACAGATAGCTTATGTATGCTTTCTTACGAAAAGCAGAATATTCTTGTTGCAATATCAGAAAAATCTGTTCACTTCGAGGCTCGAGCACAAATTAAAGCTCGAGGTTGGACATAAACTTTACTTGCCTACAGCTCGAATACCGACAAACAAAAAAGGCGCACAAAATGTGCGCCTCGAGAATTACTTTTTAAACTTAGCGTCCGATGGCGAGTTCTTTTTCCATGTCAAAGGCGTGCATCCGCGATTGATCGCAGAACAAGGTCACGGTGTCGCCAACTTTAACTTGGGCGTGACCATCCACTTTGGCAACCACGGTCTGACCGCCGATGTTGACCATCAGATCGGTTTCAGCACCGAGCGGTTCGACCACTTCGATCACACCGGTCAAACGGTTTGCCCCGCCAGCAATGGTGGTTGAACCCTCCAAGCCCAAGTGTTCTGGGCGGATGCCGTACCAGACTTGCTTGCCGTTGTACGCAGACAAAGAATCGGCAAGCTTGCCCTGTGCCTCAACGCTAAAGCCATTGCCAGAAACAGTTTTGTTGTTGCAGGTGGCGGTCAAAAAGTTCATGCTTGGGCTGCCGATAAAGCCTGCCACAAACTTGTTCTTCGGGAAATCGTACAAGTTAAGCGGGGTATCGACCTGTTGAATAAAGCCGTCTTTCATCACGACAATGCGCGTGCCCATCGTCATGGCTTCGATCTGATCGTGGGTCACGTAAATCGTGGTGGCTTTGAGGTTCTGGTGCAATTTGGAGATTTGCGAACGCATTTCGACGCGCAATTTGGCATCCAAGTTTGAAAGCGGCTCGTCCATCAAAAAGACTTTTGGTTCGCGGACAATCGCACGACCCAGCGCCACACGTTGACGTTGACCACCCGAAAGCTCTTTTGGCTTGCGCTCGAGCAAGTGCTCGATTTGCAAGATTTTCGCGCCGCCACGCACACGCTGATCGATTTGATCCTTGGGCACTTTACGAAGACGCAAACCGAACGCCATGTTCTCGTAAACGTTCATGTGCGGATAAAGCGCGTAATTTTGGAAAACCATTGCGATGTCGCGGTCTTTTGGCGGCACGTCGTTCATGACGCGGTCACCAATCCGCAACACACCATCAGAAATCTCTTCCAGACCCGCGATCATGCGCAGGGTCGTGGATTTACCGCAACCCGAAGGTCCGACGAACACAATAAACTCGCCGTCTTCGACATTTAAATTGAAGTCAGTGACCGCCGTGGTCTTGCCGTAACGCTTGTAGATGTGCTCGAGTGCCATGTTCGCCATGAGTGATGTCCTTTTTCTGCCCGCGCTCTCGTACACTGAAAATTGGTGTGTACGACTGGGGTCAATCACGAGAGGGTTTCTGCGACCGATACGCCATATTCAATTGTCATTGCTGACAGATCGTAGTCTATCAATTTTAGACTCGAGGTGCAAACGGGCTGTTCTAAACAATTCGAGTATTCGGATGTTGAAGGTTTTAGAGATTACGATGTTAACGTAATCCAATTAGGTTGCAGCAAGGAGCAGCATGGAAACCCAAACCTGGTATCTCGAGCTTTAATGTTTTTTAAAATCCACATTCTGTCCTAGACAACGCTTACTTCAGGTAAAGTTTGCGATTTTAGGGAAAATCGCCTAGGCTACCCTGGCAATTATCTCACAGGAGGCTTCATGCCGAAATTACGACACTCTATTTGTTGCATTTTCCTATCCGCATTCTTGGCAAGTTGTGGTCAAAACAATGTCCCTTCTGGGGTGCAGGCTGATTTAGTTCCTGACACTTCCACAGAAATCACTGTGCAAGAACGAAAAGATTACGATGTACCAAAACCAAAAAAGGATTGGATCGAAGCCCTTAACACGTTCGCCACAGATCATCCTGCTTTTGCTGGGTACGATTTTAGTGCTGACCGCAAAGAACTGATTTTTTATCTCGCCGAAAAACGCAAAGGTCAAAAAATTGAATTTGATTCCGAAGAATCTCGAGGACGCAAACTGGGTCATATGCGTAAAGAATTCCTCGAGTTGATTGACCGAAGCACGGGTTTCCCAGAGGTCACGAACGGTCATGGCGTTACTGTTAATCCACGCTCATTGAAGTTGCAAAGTGTAAAATCTTCTTTGTCACTGGCTGATTTGAACGAGTACAGGGCGACACTTCAAGAGTTACTTTATTCTGGAAAAGCAAACAAACTTTCGATTGATTTTGCCCAAAACAAGATCAATCTTCAGGTTAATGATGAGGTATCTCAACAAATAGCGCTGAATTTCCTACGAATTAATTCTATTCCCGTCGAATTGGTCAATTTAACAATCGATGTAGAAAAACCCCTGAAAAATGTTTTCGACTCATTCAGACCCGCTCCTGGTGGCGTAGCCGTGTATTTTGGAACTTCGGTTAGCGGTGTCATATTAATCAATGCTTGTACACTAGGCTTACCAATACTTGCTGATGCAGTTGAAGGATATCTAACAGCATCACATTGTTCTTTCAAACAAGGAATAAGTGATGACGGAAGTGTACTTTTCCAAAAAAGCGAAATTATTGGCAATAAGACATTTGACAGTCCTTTATACGCTTGTACTAATATTGGAAGTCCAACACGTTGCCAAAATGCGGACGTTACTTTCTACAAATCTACAATTCCTTTTACTCGAGGGCGTATTATTTTACCTTCTGGTAATACTGGAAGTCTGTTAACTACTATTGCAGCAGATGGTAAAAGCGACGCTTATTATGATGTAACATCAGTCGCAGAACGTGTTGGAAATGGTGAAACTGTTTATAGTATTGGTTCTACAAGCGGAATCCGAAGTGCGACAGTAGTCAATTGGGATTCTGACATAGTTGGAAGTGCTGGTGTTCTTAAAAACATGGTAACAGCTTCTAACACCAGTTTTGGTGCTGGTTGTCAAGGTGATAGTGGAGGTCCTTGGTTTCAAATTACTGGAACAACAACTGCCAAATTCGCGGGGATTGTGTCAACTGGAAACACTCAGTTACCAAGGCGAATTCGTCTCGACGATTCGACAGCTCTCTGTTACTCAAACGTGTCTTTCTCACCTGTAGCACAGATTAGGACTGCATTTCCTGGTCGCGTGTTCACATTTACAAGATGAAAAACTCATCGTTCCTTTTTTCCAATCATTGGTTAAAGCATGGTTTCGGATTGATATTCATTATATTTACTTTTCAGAGCCTTGGTGTAAGTGAAGTTGTAACAAACAATATGGGTATGACAGTCAGTTTAATAAATCAAAAAAGTCACTTAAGCTTTCAAATCAGTATCAAAAACAAAATGTCAACCAACTTAAGTTTGGTTTTTGGTGATTGCTCAGTGACCTATGTTGTTCAAGTAAGAAATAAACGCTTTACCTATCCCGAAAAACAGCCTTTTGCACCAGCACAAACATGCTCGTTGATTTTACGGAAAGCGATATTACAACCTTATCGTACTGGTGTGATTTATACGACAAGAATATATCCTGACCTCGAGAGTGCTCTTCTTAAAGCAAAAGGTTATTATTCTGGTGAATTTAGGTTTGAATTTTCAATACCCAAAAGTAAAAAAACGTTTCAACTCGTTTATAAGCGGCAACAACGCTAACAAAGTCAATCAAAAATGCAAACGCCCGAATAGAATCACTATTCGGGCGTTTTGATGCTCGAGTTTTAATCCTTCACAAGTTCAATATCGGAGAGTTCATGCCACGGCAAACCCCATTTGTTCATGGCTTCCATGAACGGGTCTGGATTAAATTGCTCCATGTTCCACACCCCTGGTTTCATCCAAGTCCCCTCGAGCATCAGCATTGCGCCGATCATGGCTGGAACACCTGTGGTGTACGAGACGCCCTGGGCTTGAACCTCGAGATAACACTGGTGATGGTCGCAGACGTTGTAAACAAAATGGACTTTGGGCTTGCCATCTTTGATGCCCTTGATTTGCACACCAATGCAGGTTTGCCCGGTGTAATTTTCCGCCAGCGATTCGGGCGCGGGCAGCACGGCTTTCAAGAATTCTATCGGCGCGACTTGCATTCCGCGAAAGTTGATCGGTTCAATGCTGGTCATGCCGATTCCCTCGAGCACCGATAAGTGCTTGATGTACGCCTCGCCGAAGGTCATCCAGAATCTGGCACGTTTGAGGGTCGGGAAATGCTTGACCAGACTCTCGAGTTCTTCGTGGTAGAGCACAAAACTCTTGCGGGTTTGAACGCGGGGGTAGTAAATGTCCTGACTGATCTCGAGCGGTGTGGTTTCGACCCACGCGCCGTTTTCCCAGTAACGTCCGTTGGCGGTGATCTCGCGGATGTTGATTTCTGGGTTGAAATTGGTGGCGAACGCCTTGCCGTGGTTGCCGTTGTTGCAGTCCACAATGTCCATGTATTGAATCTCGTCGAAGTGATGTTTGGCTTGCCATGCGGTGTAGACGTTGGTCGCGCCAGGGTCGAAACCCGAACCCATCAGTGCCATCAGTCCAGCCGCCTGGAAGCGTTCCTGGTACGCCCATTGCCAGGAGTATTCAAATTTGGCAACGTTTACGGGTTCGTAATTGGCGGTATCCAGGTAATGCACACCAGTCTCGAGGCAGGCGTCCATGATTGTTAGGTCTTGGTAGGGCAGCGCGAGGTTCATGACCATTGCGGGTTTGTATTCTTGAATCAGTTTGACGAGTTCTGCAACGTTATCGGCATCCACTTGCGCGGTGGTGACTTTGGTGCTCGAGTTCGGAAAATACTGTTTAATTTCTGCGGCGATCTTGTCGCATTTGGCTTTGGTGCGGCTGGCGATCATGAGTTCCGTAAACACGCTGTCGTTTTGCGCACATTTTTTGGCGACCACGCCGCCCACGCCGCCCGCACCAATCATTAACACTCGAGCCATAAGTTTTCCTCCAATAGAATTTTGAGATTGTGTTCTTGCTGCCGTGCAAGATTATCATGTCGCTCGAAGTTTAGATTCCACATTTTTTCAGAGTGATCTCAAATTCCTCGAGACCCGTGAACACTTCCGCATTCCAGCCAGCTCCTCGAGCAGCAGTCACATTCTCGAGCGAATCATCCCAGAACAAAATTTCTGATGCTGGAATCTGAATTTTGTTTTGCAATGCGGTGTAAAAACCCAAATCTGGTTTGCGAAACCCGAGGTCGCTCGAGGCAAAAACGCCGTCCAAAGTGCTCGAGAATCCCATCTCGAGTTTCATGTAATTGGCGCGGTTTCGTTCTTGGTTTGTGCCGAGGTAAAACGGGATTCCTTGAGAGCGTAAAATTTGGATTTGCTCGAGTAATCCCATGTCGATATGGTGTTCATGCTCGAGCCATTGCCGAACAAAAACGTGGGGTTCAACGGTGACATTTCACTGCTCGAGGTATCCTGGTAGCACGTCCAAAAGCTCGAGTTCGTCTGTGGTGCAAAGCTTGAATTGCCCATGGATGAATGCCATGAATTCTTGTTTTGGAATGCCGTACAATTCCAAAGCTCGAGACACAAAAAACGTTTTTGGGCACACGAGCACGCCGTCAGCATCGAAAACAATGGCTTTTATCATCTCGAGCATTTTGACATGGGTTTCAGGTTTACTTGAGCCTCAGGCTATGCTGGAAAGCACAAATGCCCGTCTCTCCCACTCACCCAGATCAAGAAATCTTAACGGCAATGTCTCGAGCGTATTCGAGTTTTAATCGAAATGCCAGCGTTTGGATTGAGGGTTTCACGCGTCAGGGTGGAGAAATTCATTGCCAATCTGGTTGTTTTCACTGTTGTAATTTTCCGATTCGGGTCAGTCTCGCTGAGGCGTTGTTGACCGCCTCGCAACTCAATCTCGAGCAGTTGGAATCCGTGAAATTCCACGCGCAAAAGGTGCTCGAGAATGCGCGTACAGCCTCGAGTTGGGATGAATATTTTTCGCGGCATCGCCAGGAGGTTGGATTCTGCCCTTTGCTAGACCGAACAACGGGCGCTTGCGGGGCTTACGAGGCACGCCCTGGGCGTTGCCGCGATACATTCAGCGCCTTCAGCGCCGAGTATTGCAAGGTCGGGACGCTCGAGCATTTAAACCGCAAAGACCGTGTATCGTACCAACGCGCTGTGAAAGTCAATCCCGCCACCGATGGTCTGAGCCATTACGTCGCGCCGCTCGAGGATTTGGGCGTGAGCATCTGGGAGGTTGCCAGCCGTCAGATGCGACAGTCTTGGGATTTGGAAGTCTGGGGCGATTTTTGGGTGCTCACAACCCTTTGCCAGGACGAGGCGTTCATGGCGGCAATTCGAGCGGGGCAAGTAAAATCCGCCTCGAGACGCGCCACGAACTTGGGTTTGTGGCATGTCGAGATCGTGCAGATTGAAGCCAGCAGGTAAATCAGAGAAGCTTCTTTGCATAATCTTCAATTTGCGTTGATTTAAACTTCGCGCTCGAATTTTAAACTTCTGGCATCTCGAGGATTCTCGGGGCTTCAGGAGGTTTTTTTATGGCTGCCAGCACATTCAATCGAACACCAATCTCAACGCTCGAGTTTCCACGGTTTCAAAGCATTGGCGCGGGTTTCTTCTTGCTTGGCGTGTTCGCCACTTTTTTTGGGTTGGGTTGGGATGTGCAGTGGCATTCCGATGTCGGTCCTGACACGTTCTGGACTTTGCCGCACAGCATTTTATACTTTGGCGCGGCGCTCAGTGGTTTTGCCTGTTTGACGGTGGTGTTGATCTCGAGCTTTGCCTCTCGAGAAATCCGCAAACTGCCTGGCATGATCCCGATCTTGGGCGGCATGTTTTACGCGCCCATCGGTTTTATCGTCGGTGGTTTCGGCGCGGCTGGATTTTTAAGTTTTGGTTTGTTCGATCAATACTGGCATGGTCTGTTTGGGTTTGATGTCTCGATCAGTTCGCCGCCGCACATGGGCTTGATTTTCAGTTACATCATGGCGGTTTCGGGCTGTGTGCTCGTGTTCATTCAGGGACGCGAAACCAAAACGCTGTCTTTTGTGATCGCCACGGCATTGGCGCTGGGTTTCACATTGCCATTCGTGCAAATGAACCTTTCAGAATTCAACCTCGAGATTGGTTTGTTTTTGTTCCCAGCACTTTTTTTACCGCTCGGCATGTTGTTTGTGGCGTCGGTCACACGTCAGCCTTGGATGCTGTTTGTCATGACTTTGGTGTTTGCCTCGTTCCGGTATCTGTGCTGGTTTGTCTTTCCGATCATCACCTCGGGTTATGCCGGTTTCTTGGGTTTGTCCCTGCGCGATCAACCGTCTGGCATTCCGACCATTCCGTACCTGATGCCAATGCTGCTGCCACTTGCGGGTCTGATCTCGGGTGGCATTTTGGTTTTTGCCAAATCTCGAGGTTGGCGAGTCATTCCCAGCGTGCTGCTGGCTGGAGGTCTGGCTGCACCATTTTTTTACATTGATTTGTTGCTGGGGCAATTCGTGCAATCCTTCCCAACTGGTTTGGTCGGCGTGGCACTTTTGGGCGCATTGGGCGCTTGGCTGGGTTGGCAATTGGGTGTCGTGGCGCGTCATGCGAACCGTGAACTCGAGCAGATTCAGGGCGTGCAATCATGAAATGGTTGACTCGGGTTTTGATTGTTGTTCTGGTATTTCTTGGCAATCTCAGTTTTGCCGAAGAGATCATCAAGCACCGCGAAACGGTTCAAGTTGGACCGTACCAACTCGAGGTTGGATTCTCGCAGTATCCTGTTCGTGCCGAGCGTTCGTTGGACATCACCTTCACGCCAGTCGATGGTATTCAAGGCTTATCGGGAACAACCAAGTTCAAGTTGGCGAATTCTAAAATCAGCATTGACCAGGACTTGGTGCGGTTCACCAAAAACCGCAGCATCTGGGGTTACGACCTGATTTCAATTCCCAAAAAAGGCACCTGGAACCTCGAGTTTACCATCAATGGCAAGCAAGGAAAGGGCGTTGGCAACCTCAAACTCGAGGTGCTGGAACGTCCGGCGGGTCCTTCGGTGGCACTCACCCAACCGCTCGGGTTGATCCCAATTTTGGCGGTCTTGATTCTGGCAACTCGAGCTTGGTGGCGGGTGCGTCCAACGCGTCATGCGGAAGCCAATGGCTGGTGAGACTCGAGTGATATTTTTGAGAGTTACACCCATTAGACTGTGTGGATGAAAAAACTTTTGTGGCTCGCGGTTGGAATCGTGTTTTTTGGCAGTGTTACGGCGCAGATTGCGGGTGGTTACGGAACGGCTGATGTCAAAGACCCTCAAGTGATGGCGGCAGCAAAATTTGCGGTCAGTGCGCAAAACTCCAAACTCAAACGAACTGGCAGCCGTGCCTACACGCTGCTCGAGATCAGCAGAGCCGAAATGCAGGTGGTGGCGGGACTGAATTTTCACGTGTGCATCAAAACCAAACTTGGTACGAGTATTCGCAGCAGCGAGGCGGTGGTGTATCAAGATTTGCAACAAAAACTGAGTTTAACTTCGTGGGATTGGAAGAAATGCAGCATCAAATAAAATAAAACTCGAGCCATGCCTGTACTTAGCCTGACTCGAGGGAGGCATATTTCTTGTCGCTCGAGCAATAGACTGAATCAATGACACCGCAAATTTCGCATTTCGCCAGCCGCTCGAGGCTCAAACCCGCACCTTGGATGAAATGGGTTTTGTTCGCGGCGGCGGCGTACAATGCGCTTTGGGGCGCTTGGGTTGGCTTGTTTCCCAAGGCGTCATTTGATCTGCTTGGCATGACCGCACCAGCCTATCTGCCTTTGTGGCAAAGCGTCGGTTTGATGGTCGGGTGTTATGCAATTGGTTATTTTATTGCGGCGTTCGATGCCTACCAGTACTGGGCGCTGGTTTTGGTTGGCTTGATTGGCAAAGTGCTCGGTCCCTTGGGCATGATTTACGCCGTGACCAGTCATCAATTGCCGCTCGAGTTCGCTTGGAACAATTTGACCAACGACGTGATCTGGTGGATTCCATTCTTCTTGATCTTGCGTGGCGCTTACCGAGCATATCTCGAGCAGGATGCGCCAAACAAAAGCCACTGATTTAATTTCAGCCATCGCATGTTTTTCATGGATGGGCTTTTATCATGAACACTGTGCGTCATTGGAGGAAATTCATGCGAAAAGCGCTGGTCTTATTGGGATTATTAATGTCTTTTGCGTTGGCTCAACAAAAACCCGAAGTGCTGCTGGTTCAGGGAGATTTGTGGTTGAAAAACTCGAGCGGCGGGCAGTTGAGTCGTTTGACCAATTATGGTCACAATTTCACGCCAGTCACCTCTTCGGACGGCTTGTGGGTCGCGTACTTGTCCGTACCCGAATTTGCACTCAAATACGCGCAAAACGACACGTTCACCAACGTTTGGTTGATGAATTTAAAAACCAAAAAGTCAACTCGTATTGGCGGGGACGCAACCAAGAATTTTGCCAGACGCGGCGCTTTAACTTGGTCGGCGGACAACAAGGCTGTGGCTTGGGTCAAGTTGGCAAAGGACAGCAAAGCAGTGGTCGTGTACAACCTGGCAAAGGCAAAAAATGTTGAGACACCTTTTAAAGTGACCGATGGCAGCGTGGGTTTAAATTTTTCCAGTGATGGCTCGAGCGATGAACTGTATGGCATGACCCTCGAGTGGGTCAAAACCAATTTTTGCGTGACCCAAACCAATGAAAGTCAGCTTACTTTTAACCCCAATGTGTTGGGTGGTGTGGGATTATCAACCTCTGGTCAAGTTTCCCAAAACGCTTGCGGTGGCGGCTGAGCATTTTGATTTGAAAAAATCTGTTTGGCTTTAACGCAGGCGCTCGAGCACTTCAAAAAACTTGGGGAACGTTTTTGTCACGCACCCAGGTTCGAGAATCGTGATGCCTCTGGCGCGTAACCCCAGCACGGCGAAACCCATTGCCATGCGGTGATCGTCGTAGGTTTGAATTCTGGCGGGTTTTGGTATGCCTGGGTGAATGACCATGCCGTCGGGTTCTTCGATGGCATTGATTCCCAGGCGTTGCAATTCGCGCACGACAGCGCCAATGCGGTCGGTCTCTTTGCGGCGAATAAAGCCGATGCCGGTCATGCGGGTCGGACTCGAGGCGAATGGCGCGATGGCAGCCAGGGTTTGGGCGGTGTCAGAGATTTGGCTCATGTCAATGTCGACGCCGCGCAAGTTTGTTGTGCCGATCACTTCGGTTTGCATATCGGTCTGGTTGACCGTGCAACCCATCTGCTCGAGCACGCGCACAAAATTTAAATCACCTTGCAAGCTGTTGCTGCCCAGTCCCGGCACGACCACGCGCCCACCTGTGATGGCAGCGGCGGCAAAGAAGTAACTGGCGGCGCTGGCGTCGGGTTCGACGGTGTAATGGGTGGCGCTGTACTCGCCTGGTTTGACAATAAAGCGCTCGAAGTTTTGTATCTCGAGTTCAATCCCGAACGCCTTCATGGTCTGACCTGTCACCTCGAGGTACGGTTTGGAGACGAGTTCGCCCTCCACCTCGAGCGTGATGCCGTTTTCAAAATAGGGTGCGCTCATCAAAAGGGCGCTGAAGACTTGGCTGGTCAGGTCGCCGCGCATTTTTACGTTGCCGCCGCGCAAGCCGTTTGCCACAATCCGAATTGGAGGGCAACCTGTGTCATGAATGCTCGAGGCTCGAGCGCCCAAGGTGTTCAAAGCCTCAAGAAGTGGTTGAATCGGGCGTTTTTGCATGGCTGGCACGCCATCAAGCTCGAATGTACCGCGTCCGAGTGCCATGAGCGGTGCTAAGAATCTTGCGGTTGTGCCAGAGTTCCCAACAAAAACTTTTGCCGCGTCAGTTGGAATCATCCCGTTTAAACCCTGCACCGAAAAAGTATTGTTTTCTTCATCGCCACGGATTTCAAAACCAAGCTCGAGAAGCGCCTGGGTCATGTAATGCGTGTCATCGGAAAACAATGCGCCTGTCAATAGACTGTTGCCATTCGCCAGTGCCGCGATAGGAAGTGCGCGGTTGGTGTAAGACTTGGAACCTGGCGGCGTGACGGTGGCATTGATTGGATGCTCGAGCGGTACTATCTCGAGTTCGGTTGGGAAGTGGTCGGCGTTGCTCATTGGATTTTAGAATACCGTGATCTGAACAATCAAAACTTGTATCTTGTCTAGGCACTCGATCAATTTCTCAACTCGAGCTATACTGAATTTATGCTTCGTGAAGCACCTGTCAAAACCGTGACCACGTTCGAGGAATTCCTCGAGTTTGAAAGCCGCTCTGAAGAACGCCACGAGTTTGTGGATGGTAACTTGTTTATCATGGCGGGTGGAACAGATCGACATAATTTGATTGCTTTGTTGCTGATTTCTATGGTTTTCCAACACGCATTAAAACGTGGGTTTTATACGTTTAATGATGTGATACTCGAAACTCCTTCAGGGCATGGTTATTATCCTGATGTTTACTGGGTCAAGCAAAATGCCGAAAAACAAGCTCGAGTTCAATATCATGCAACCATTATCATTGAAGTGCTGTCAAACAGCACCGAATTGATTGATCGCGGCGAGAAATGGCAGGCGTATCAACAGATTCCCAGCCTCGAGCAGTACGTGTTGCTCTCGCAGAAAGAACCACTTGCCGAGGTTTTTACCAGGGACGGCAGCGACTGGCGTTACAAGAAACTCGATGGCGATGCGGCACTGGTGTTTGCAAGTTTAGAGTTTGAAGTCAAGCTCTCGAGTTTGTTCGAGAACCTGCCGCCACTGGAATAAATCACAAATCTGACCCGCGCTCATTCACGTCCCAAACAGGATGCACCCGCCTGAAGGTTTCAACAACAATTCGTTCTGCCATTCTCGAGAGAAAACCGACGGTGGAAAGTGCCTGTGTCCTGTGTGCGGCAATGGCACGAAGTTTTTGCGGCAGGTAATCGCGGACATCGCGGTGATGCGTGGCTGGCACGAAGGTATCTGCCCAGTCTGGGTTCATTAGGGTTGGCGAGGCAAAGTGATAAAGCCGTGTTCCTGTCTCGAGCAGGTCAGTGTTGTGTAAAGCCGCCATCATGATCTGGTGGCTGGCGATGTGGTCTGGGTGACGGTTGCCTCCATCGGGCGCAAAACCCATCAGGACTTTGGGACGCAGCGTCTCGAGTTCGGTTGTGACCCTTGCAACCACCGCGTCTCGAGGAACGTCTTGCAGACCGCCAACGAAGCTTCCTGGGATGCTGGTGACGTATTGTTCACTTCGAGAGACGGGCGCGGCATCTGGGTATTCGTAGTGCGAGAAGTGCTTGATGCCGAGGTGTTTGACGCTCTCGAGCAATTCCTGGGCACGAAATTCTGGCAGGTCTTCTTGAAGGCAAAGTTCCAAGGAGCGCCCCGATTTGCCTTTTGTCAGGGTGATCAGTCCAGTCTCGAGTCCTTTGGCGGCGTATTCGGCGAAGGTGCCGCCAGTGCCGTAGCATTCGTCGTCGGGGTGCGCCACAATCAGCATCAGGTCTATTGCCATAGGTTCGCACGATAACGCATTTTTGATTCTTGTGATGTCAGCCCGACTGCCGAGGGCAAAAATGAAAATGATGGTGGTCACACTTTTGCGTCTGAAACATCAGAAAATCGCCATTTCACAAACAATTGTGAGTGTTGGGTTAGTCTAAAGTCGCCATGAAGCGCCCAAAACAAAAACAAGCGCCCATGCCAGAATTATCGGCAGCGATAACGCATTCTGCACCGTCAGACAGCGAAACCCTCGAGGTTCGACTGCCCGCCAGTCTGCTCGAGCGCTTCACAGCACTGCTGATTTCCAGTCCGGCTCTGGATGTGCTCTTGGAGGAATTGCTGGCGGGAATCCATGACGTTTTCGACGTGGATTTTCTGGCACTGTACGCCCTGGAGGGGGTCAAGCTCGAGTTGCTCTCGGCATTCGGTCAAAGCTCGGCGGCAAACATCAAGACCAAAATTGGTTCGCTCGACCGCACGTCCGACGAAATTTGGACGGTGCTCGACACCTCCCATGCGCTTTTTGTGGATGACCTCAGCTTTGGTGAGGGCAGTCGGGTCTTCAAGCATGTGCCAGCCTCGAGTTTGGCGTTGTTGCCGCTGACCAACGCCGCCGGAACGTTTGGGGTTTTGGCGCTCGGACGGGTGGGTGACGCTCGAGCCTTCAGCGCCGCACGCCGCTACGCCCTGATCGCGGCAACCCGCGTGATTACCATTCCAATCGAACGTCTTTTGTCAAAAGAACCGAGCACCCAAGCCCCCGAAGCCAGCGCCCTGCTGGCGTTGTCGCGGCTTTTGGAGGGCATCGAAAACGCCAAGGATTTGGAACGCGCCGCACTCGAGGTGCTGCGCCCCTATTTTGCGGGGGCAAGCCTGGGTTTTGCGGTACTCGAGGATCAAAGCTTGCGTTTCGAAGATTTTGAAGGACACGAAGCCATTGCGCAATTGGCAGACTTAAACACCTGGCATGTGATCGACGATCTGACCTTGTTGAACGCCATGCACTCGAACAATCCAACCTTTCTGGACGATTATGCCCAGACCCCGACACCACACCAACAGTGGCTGGCGGCGGGCATCAGGGCGGTGGCGTTCGTGCCGATTTTACCCTCGAGTCTCAATTTTATTGCCGGCAACCGCGCCCTGACCGCCTTGCGCCCAGCCCGCGAACGCCCCTGGAGCGAGGTTGAAAAGCATTTGCTGGCAGCCGCAGGTCGCACCATCGCGGTCTCGCTCGAGCGGATTCACACCACCGAGGCGCTGTTCGAGGCTCGAGCACGCGCCGAGTTTCTGGCGGCGCTCTCGGACGCCCTGCAAAGCGCCCAGACCGCCGATGATGTGGCACAGACCGCCATGCGCCTGCTGGGTCCGACGCTTCACGCCACCAACATTTTTACCCTCAAGCTCGACGAACAGCGCGACAAATTGCAACTGCGCGTCACGGGCGCTTGGGGCGACCTGCCCAAAGGGTACGAGCAGCATTTTGTCAACCGTGGCGTGCAACTCGAGCAAACCCGTCTGACCAAGTTGGTGCTCGAATCCAACAACGCGTTTTACGATTCTGGCGGCAGCGCCAAACTCAGTTTGGGACTCGAGCCGATTCGGGATTCTGAAGGCAAAATTGTTGCCATTTTCAGCGTTGGACGGGCTGCCTTGCTCGGTGACTGGCGCGTCACCGAAAGAGATTTGCTGGCTCGAGCCGCCGCCACGGTCGGTTTGGCGCTCGAGCGGGCTGGCGTGCGCGAGCGGCTGCATCAAGCCAGGGCAAGAGCCGAACTGCTGGCGGGCTTGTCGGACGCTCTGCAAACCGTCCAGACCGCCGAGGAGGTCGCCGAAACCGCCATGCGGTTGCTGTCACCGGCACTGAATGCCAAAAACATTATTATTCTCAAACTTGAGCACCAGGACGGCAAAATTTTCTTGCAGTCAATGGGCATTCACGGCGATTTGCCAGACGAGTACAGCGGATACTTTCAAAAACCTGGCGTGCCAATCACCAACACCGTGGTCTCCAGACAGATTGTCGAAACCCGCAAAGCCTGGTACGACACCAGCTACAGCGACACCATCATCCAAGACCTGCGCTCGAGGCGCGTCAGTGTCGGCATCGAACCCGTCAAAGCCGAGGACGGTCAGGTGATCGCCCTCTTGTCCGTCGGGCGCGAAACCCAAACCGGCGAGTGGCGAGCCGGTGAGCGCGACCTGATGGCTCGAGCCGCCGCCACGATTGGACTGGCGCTCGAGCGTGCCAACACCCGCAGCGAACTCGAAGCCCGAAATCGCGCCCTGGAAGAAAAAAGCGCCGAGATGGAATCCTTTGTTTACAGCGTCTCTCACGACCTGAAAGCCCCAATGGTCAGTCTGGAGGGCATGAGCACGCTGCTCGAGGAGAGTTTGAAAGAGGGCGACACCAGCGAACTCGAGTTTTTCGTCTCGAGGCTTCGCGCCAACGTCAACACCATGACCGCACTGGTGAATGGTTTATTGGAGCTTTCCAGAATAGGACGAATCGACGAAACCCTCGATGCCGTCGAGGTGGACAAGGTGATCGCGGTGGTGCTGCAAGAACTCGAAGGCAAAATTGCCGCCAAAAACCTGACCGTCATCCAAGCCACTCACTTTCCAATCCTGACCTTCTCGCCAGAACGAATGTACCAATTGATGGCAAACCTGATCGGCAACGCCGTGAAATTCACCAAACCCAACAGCGACATTCAAATCAACTGGGGAAAAACCGCCACCAGCCTCGAGTTTAGCGTGGCTGACAACGGACCAGGTATTCCAAACGCCCTGAAGACCAAAGCTTTGGATTTGTTCTCGAGGCTTGACCCCAGCGTCGAAGGCACGGGCGTGGGCTTGGCGATGGTCAAACGCATCTTGGAGATTTCTGACGGTACGCTGCGGCTCGAGGACACACCAGGGGGCGGCTTGACGGTGGTTTTTGGGATTGATTTGGGACGGGCGCAATTTATTCCCAAATTTTAAATTGGTTACAATGCTCGAATGTCCAACATTCGCAAAGCCATTCCAGAAGATGCCGCTTCTCTCGCAGCCCTTGCCGAACGCACTTTTCGTGAAACTTTCGGCTCGAGCAATACCGCTCAGGACATGGATCAGCATTGCAGCCAGACCTACAGTGTACAGATTCAAAAACGCGAGATTCTGCACCCAAACATCGACACGTTTGTTTGCGAATTTGAAAACGAGTTGATCGCTTTTGCACAGCTTTTCTGGCAAGAAGCACCGAGTTGCGTGCAAGCCATCAAACCCGTCGAAATACGGCGTTTTTACTTGGACTCGGCTTGGCACGGGCAAGGCATTGCGGACGCATTAATGAATCAAGTGCTCGAGCATGTCACGTCAAAACACGCCGATCAAATTTGGTTGGGTGTCTGGGAGCACAACCCAAAAGCACAGCGTTTTTACCAGAAAATGGGCTTCCTCGAGGTTGGCGATCATGTGTTCCAACTCGGCAGCGACCCGCAACGCGACCTGATCCTGTCCCGAAAAGTGCAAATCCATGACCAGAGCGCCACAAAATGATAGGCTCACGAGCATGACCGCCGTCGTGTTTGACCTCGAAACCACAGGTTTGTCCCCAGCTCGAGACGCCATCCTCGAGATTGGCGCGATGGTCGTGGAAAACGGGGTTTTGACCGGCGAAATGTTTCACACGCTTGTCAACCCAGGTTGCAACATTCCGTATTTTATCACCCGCATCAACGGCATCCGCGACAGCATGGTTCGGGATGCACCGAGCATTCAAACGGCACTGCCAGGTTTCCTCGAATTTATCGCTGGTCGGCAACTGGTGGCGCACAACGCCAGTTTTGACATGGGTTTCATCTGTGAGAATGCGAACCGTTTAAATCTCAATCCTCCAAAACATGCCATTTGCACCGTCGAACTTTCAAGACGCGTTTTCCCACGCGAAAGAAGCCACAACCTGGACGCCGTGTGCTCGAGGTTGGGACTTGTCCCCAACGGACGCCACCGCGCCCTGGCGGATGTTGAGGTGACCGCCCAGGCGTTTGTCAAGTTTCAAGAATTGATCGCCGCTCGAGTCTAGCTCCGTAACCCAGCCCACCTCGAGCATCAACTTTGGGTGCTAACTTAAAGCATGTTTGGAAAATTTTTTAAGAAACCAAGCGATGACCTCGCCAGCCGCACCCCACCAGGGCAGGCGTTGACCGAGCGTTTTCCTGTTTTAACCTACGGTCCCAGCCCTCGGGTCGAACCCGAAAATGTGCGGATTCGCGTCTGGGGTTTGGCAACCGAAACTGCGTTTGATTGGAACGAATTAAACGCCATGTCGCAAACCACGCTGACCAACGACATTCATTGCGTCACGCACTGGTCAAAACTTGATGTCACCTGGACTGGCATCACGGTGCCAGAATTGATGTCTCGAGTCACCCTTCAACCAGCCGCCACGCACGTGCTGATCCATTGTTACGGCGGATACACCACCAACCTGCCGATCTCAGATTTCAACCGTCCAGAAAACCTTTTCGCCCACACGCTCGAGGGCGCACCACTGCCGCTCGAGCACGGTGGACCGCTGCGTTTGGTGATCCCGCACCTCTACATTTGGAAATCTGCCAAATGGGTGTCTGGACTCGAGTTTTTAGACCACGACGAGCGCGGTTTTTGGGAACGCAACGGCTACCATGATCGCGGCGACCCGTGGAAGCAAGAACGCTACAGCGACGATTAAACCGAAAAGCTCGAGAATTTTCTTCTCGAGCTTTTAAATTTCAAAGTGGGGATGAACCTCGTGTTCACCCTCAAGGTCTACCCATTTTTGTTTAACTTTGTGAACGAAGCTCGAGCGCGAAAGCGACGTGGGCTTCATGGCTGGCACGTTCTGAAACCACGTGGGCTTGCAGGGGGCGCCCCACCAGATACAAGTCGCCCAGCAAATCCAGGGCTTTGTGACGCACGACTTCATCCGCGCCTCGGGTTGGCACACTGGGTCCAGTTTCGTTGTACACCACAGCATTGTCTTCTCGAGCGCCCAGCCCGCGACCCGAAGCCCAGAGCCGTTCAATCTCGCGCTCGAAGCCAAAGGTTCTGGCGTCAAGAAGCTTGAGCCAGTCGGCTTGTTGCCCACTCCAGGATTGCTCGCCGATGGCGGGATGGGCAAAACCAACGCTGACGCTGATCTGCATGGGTTCACCGTCTTTGAACGATTCCAGACCGACGTAACCGCCTCGAATCTCGACGGCGGTGTCATAGGGATTAAATGGATTTGGCGTTGGTTCTGGGGTCAGTTCTGCCAGCGCGAACGCCCAACCCAGCCCGCTGCCATCGAGAATCGGGATTTCTGGACCGTCCACCTCGATCACAAAACCGCGCCAGTGCCCGAGCACGTACAGGGCTGCCAGCAGGTGTTCGACGGTTGAAACCCTCGCGCCGCGATAGCCAAGTTTGGTGGCGAGGGTGGTGTCGATCACACTTTCGGCGACCAGCATGATCTCGGTTTTTTGGGTACGAATTCGGATGGGTTCGTTGGGGGCTGACAAAAAACGAACTCGAGAGTTGACTCCCGAGTGAATGCCAATGCCCTGAATCCAACTTGAGACGCCTCGACCATTCCAGGGACGGATAGCACTGTTGACCGCAGCATTCTCCGCGAGTTTTTGCAATGTTGTATTCACGAAGCCTCCCACTCAAGAAATGCCACGGCGCATCGTATCATGGCAAAGGCAGTTTTCGCTCTAAAACGAGGTTCAATTCATTCAAAGTCTTGGTTTCAAATTGTAAAGTTCGCTATTTGGACTCGAGTTCGGAAATTTTGGCAGCCAGTAGCTGAAGTTTTTCTTTCAAACTGCCAATTTCGCGCATGTTTGCCTCGAGCCTGAGCTGGTCACGGATGGGTTGGGCGGGCGAACCTCGGTATGTGCCGCCAGCGGGCAAGTCTTTGGAAATCCCAGATTGCGCGGTGACCATCGAATCGCTGCCGACCGTAATATGTCCGACACTGCCAACCTGTCCCCACATGACCACGCGGTCCTCGATGGTGACACTGCCCGCCAGTTGCACCGCCCCAATCAGCAGTGAATCGCTGCCGACGCTCGAGTTGTGGGCGATGATGCAGGCAGGTCCAATTTTGGTCCGAGCGCCAATCCGAATCGTGTTGATCGTGCCGCGGTCGATTACGGTTTGGACACCGATTTCAACATCGTCTTCGATCAGCACGCCGCCGATTTGTTCCTGACGAATGTGGCGTTTGTCATCGGTGCGTTGAAAACCAAAACCATCCGAGCCGATCACCGCGCCAGATTGCACCAAGACCCGAGCGCCCATTTGAACATCGTGCAAGATCGTGACGTTTGGGTGAATCAGGCAATTTGCGCCCAAGCTTGACCGTTCGCCGATGTAACTGCCCGCGCCAATCACGCTGCCCGCACCAATCTTGACATCTCGAGCGACGACCGCATTCGCGCCAACACAAACGCCAGATTCAATTTGTGCCGTCTCGTGAACCACCGCCGATGGGTGAATCCCAGGGTTGCGATCAAAGTTGGGGGTAAACGCCCGCAGCAACAAGACCCATGCACTTTCGATATCCGTCACCCGAATCACGGCTCGAGCAGTTGGGATTTTAACGTCTTTAGAAACAACCAGCACACCCGCAGCCGACCCGAGCGCGGCGGGCAAGTATTGCTCGCGCAAAACGCAGGTCAAATCATTTGGTGTGGCATTTTTGGGTTCTTTGATTGCAATCACATTGGCATCGTTACCTTCAAGCACACCACCGAGAAGTGTTGCCAGGGTCGCTCGAGTCCAAGGGGTCAAGGTCGTGTTCACAAGTGCTTCCAGCTTAACTTGAAACCCACCCTCGAGATGCTATTTCACGATCAGGATCTCGAAGGGAATCAAACCAAGCACGGGATCGGCAAATTTTTCCAAACCAATGATGTCGGTGTCATGCCCAAAACCCGACTCGACAAACATGTTCTCGCTCGAGAGACGGTTCTTGAGTTTCTCGAGCAAATCCTCGAAGGTCAAAACGCCCTCGAAGATGTCGCCCGAATCGTTCGGGTCGGTTGGACGCGGGGTCAAACCGCCGCGCACCCGCAACTTCAACGCACCCTCGACTTGACCTTCGGGAATTTTAAAGCTGATTCGGCGCACCACAGGCGTACCCCTGTACGGTTGCAAACGCACATTCACGCCGACCACATCGCCCGCCTTGGCTTTTTTGACTTCAGGCTCGAGCTTGACCATTCGCGCCAGGGCAAACGGTGCGACCTCGAGATTGATCTTCACCGATTTAAGACCGCTGGCACGGTACGGATTCTCGAGCAGCACCGCAATCGGCACGGCTGCACGCAAGGCGGCACTCGAGCCGACATCGTTTTCATCGGTGGCACGGTCACGTAGGGTAATACTCGGGCGGTCTGTGAACTCGAGGCTGGTGCGCACGATCACGCTGCCAGGAGAATTGCCCTCAAACATCGTGTCCATCGCGGATTGCAAACTGATCAAACTTAAGACTCCAACAAAAGATTCGACTGGAGCCAAACCCAACTTCCAGACCCGAGAGGCTGCACCGTTTTTGACCGTAATCTCGAGCGGCAACAAACCAGCATCCTGACCGACCACGCCGCCCACGGCATACGGGCGGTCGGTCAGGATTGCGCCAAAAGGTACACCCGCGTTCTCGGCAAGTTTGAACGGCACGGTCGAAGATGGAATGATGGCGTTGACATAAGCCGGTGCAGCCGCAAACCTGGCTCGAGAATCGCGCAAGAACGGATGCCCAAACGCCAAGATTTGATTGCCCACCAGCGCTGTGACCGTGCCAATCGCGCCAACGTTCATGTCGCCCGAAATCAGGCGCACCGAAATCGGCGCTCCAGGCTCGAGCTTGTACGGACGCTCGAGCGGTGTCGAACCGCCGCCAGCCTGGGCTTGACTTGGAAAAACCGTTTGATTGATGCCACGCGCCTTCAAAGCCTCGAGCAGGCGATCTTGCGCCCGTGAACTGATACCCGACATGGCAAGCGGCGCGGAGAGCGGTACAGCGCCAATTGGCGGCAGTGCCAGCACATTCAAACCGTACTTCTCGAGCGCCAAAGTCGCGGGTTTGATCGGCAAAGCTCGGGTCATGACCTCAATGGGCGTGATGAGTCCCAGATTGTGGTCGGCACTCGGAAAGCCCGCCGACACCGCGCCCACCAGTTTCTCGTTGATGTACACCGGCGAACCGCTCATGCCAGCCGCAATGCCGCCCGTACTGGCAATAAAATCGCCAGACGCCCGAAACAGAATGTACGGGAAATCTTCACCCGCGTCCTGCACCACCTCGAGCACATGAATCGGAAACCTCGAGATGACATTGCCCGCCCCAGCCGTCAGCGCGTAACCCTCGAGTCCAGGTTTGATGTCTGAAAGCGCGAAGTTCGCCTGCGCCCAGGTGAGTCCCGAGAAACAAAAAGCCAAAACGATCCACGCTCGAGAGAAAAATTGCATTGCAACCATAGCAACACCCCAAGCCATGAGAAAATCGAGAATCCCGTGAAAGAACAGGATTCTCGAGGTGTTTGTTTTTGGAATCACCAATTGCTAGGCGCATGGCGATGCGCCCCTACAGGTTATCGTCCCGCGTAATTGTCGCTCGAGACGAGGGCATCGCGCAAAATTGGGATCATGTCCAAAGCGCGACCCGTACCGAGTGCCACGGCTTCGATGGCGTTTGGCGCAATGAGCACTGGAATGCCTGTAGATTGACGAAGGCGTTCGTCGAGGTTGCGGAGCAATGCGCCGCCACCCGTCAAGATGATGCCACGATCAATGATGTCAGAAATGAGTTCTGGCGGGGTCGTCTCGAGCACCTGACGTACCAGATCAACGATTTTTTGCACCGGTTCTTGCAATGCCTCGGCAATGTCGGCGCTGGTCAGTTGCACGGTTTTGGGCAAGCCATTGATCAAATCACGCCCGCGAACCTCGGCGGTGAACAGGTCGTCGCCAGGGTTGAGGGTCGCCGCACCAATTTTGACTTTTAATTCCTCGGCGCTGCGCTCACCGATCATCAGGTTTTCTTTGCGCCGCACGTACCGAATGATCGCCTCGTCCAGTTCGTTGCCTGCCACGCGAATGCTCCTCGAGACGACAATGCCGCCCAGAGAAATCACGGCAATGTCGGTGCTGCCACCACCAATGTCCACGATGATGCTGCCGGTCGGCTCGGCAATTTGCACACCTGCACCGATAGCGGCTGCCATCGGCTCTTCGATCAAATACACTTTTCGCGCCCGTTCACGAACCGCCTGCACGATGCCGCGCTTCTCGAGGTCGGTCACGCCTGAAGGCACGCCCACCATGATGGTCGGACGAAAAAAGCGTTGATAACCCGTAATCACCTTGTCCAAGAATTTTGTCAACATCTTCTTGGTCAGTTCAAAATCGGCGATCACACCATCCTTGATCGGACGAACCGCCACAATGTTGCCAGGGGTACGTCCAATCATGCGGTACGCCTCTTCGCCGACCGCCTTGACCTCTTTGGTGTCGCGCACCATGGCGATCACTGAGGGTTCTTGTAAGACAATGCCGCGACCTTTGACATAAACCAAAAAGTTTGCCGTACCCAAATCAATCCCGATGTCTTCAACAAATTTCACGTTTTAACTCCTCGAGCCGCGTCATGGACGCGGCTGTTCCGCTCGATTTTTTACGCCACACAATCCAAAAAACTGGAAATGGCGGGTCTCAAGGCTCGAGTGTACCATTCTCGAGGTGTGCAAGCGATGAAATCAAAAAACGCCAAAATCTGAGCCACAAACAACCAAAGTCAAAGTTAGGCAAAAAATCGCTAACATTGACGAAAAATCTCGAGAGTCACAAGCCCTGTTCAATTTACGTACTGCAAAACCCGCAAAACCCGTACAATACAAGCATCTCTCGGAGGAACCCTGTTGAAACGAATTTTGGTCGTGCTGCTCATCTCGTTTTGTGGCTCGAGTTTGGGCGAACCCCAAAGCGAATCACCTGTTTTACCACCCCACGTACCTGCCGCACCAATTCAACCCGAACCCACCAAACTTGAACCCATTACACCAAGTGCCCCTCAACCCATCACACCCAGCGCACCGCCACCGGAAGTCACACCAACTTTTACCCCCATGATCAAGCCTTCCAAGCTCAAACAAATCCAGGCAAAACCCAGCGTTGCCAAACCCAAAGTTGCCAAACCACGCCAAATTCAACTCGGCATCAAAAACAGTGTCACCCTCGAGGTAAGAACCATACTTGGCTATCACGTCAAGATTGTACGCGTCAACCTCGAGAATCCCAAGATTCGGATCAAAGCGATCTTGCCCAAACACAACAAAGGCGCAAATTTTGACGCGATGGTTGCGGGTTCCAAAGCCGTCGCCATGATTAACGGCGGTTACTTCAACACCGCCACATTCGCCCCTGCCGGCGATCTGGTCATCAACGGACGTTATGTCGCCAGGGGGAAACTTCGCACCGCTCTGGGCATCACTCCCGACAACCGCGCCTACCTCTGGGTCAAACCAGAATCACTTTCACGCGCCTCGAGACTTGACTGGTCAGGATTTGAAACCCTGATCTCGAGCGGACCCTACATTCTGCGCCGTGGTCTGGTGCAGGTCACGCCCAAAACTGAAGGTTACAAAGATGCTGCCGTGTGGGGAAGCGCCGCGCGTTCGGCAGTCGGCATCTCGAGCGAACGCAAACTGTTTTTTGTCAGCACCAGCGAGAGATTGAACTTGTGGCAACTTTCCAAAATCATGAAAGCTTTAAAAGCCAAAGAAGCCATCGCGCTCGATGGTGGCTCGAGCGTCGGCATGGCATGGAAGGGCAAGGTGTTGATCCATCCAAAACGAAGGATTGCGTTCTCGATAGCGGTATACCAATAAATTCCAAAACTTTGATCAAACATGACGTGCTTGCTTCATTGCGCTCAGGATGCACCCAAAACCTCGAGGGTCAGTCATTGGCTGCGAATCCAAACCCGCATTTCACCCGCCTCTCGAGCATCCCAAGTGAGATACACTCAACAAATGAAAGCCTTACACTTCACCTCAGAACAACGCGAACAACTGCGTACTATCCTGATTTCCTTAGCGCACAATGACCCACGCATCACGGGCGCAGCACTGGTAGGCTCGAGCGCACTTGGAAAAGAAGACCGTTGGTCAGACATTGATTTGGCACTGTGTCTTGCTGACTGGCAAGACAGCATTGTTGTTCAAGACTGGACAAACCACCTCTACCAAGAATTGGGGGCGGTCACACACCTGGATATTCATGCTTCTGGGGCGCTCTACAGGGTGTTTTTGCTGGCAAATACCTTACAAGTGGACTTGTCATTTTGGTCCACAACGGCATTTAGCAGTACATCTCCAGCATTTCAATTGCTGTTTGGTACAACCAACACCCGCCCACCAATAGCCACAACACCCGCAGCGCATTACGTTGGCATGGCGTGGTTGCATGCGTTGCATGTGCGTTCTGCATTGGCACGAGAGAAATTCTGGCAAGCCGAATACATGCTGAGCGGTATGCGTGATTACGTGTTGTCTTTGGCTTGCTTACGATACGGATTAAACCCATCCCAAGGGCGCGGACTGGATGCCCTACCAGCAGACGTTACCAAACCGTTCCTCGAGACGCTGGTGGCTAGATTGGATGGCAACAGATTGCAACAAGCACTTCAAACCTTGATGGTGTTGCTGTTGGATGAAGCAAGTAAGCACACGCCAGAACCCACGACACAAACTCGAGAAGCGTTACGGTTGCTGGCACAGCCTGTTTAATTTTACAGTATTTTCCTAAATTCTGAGGGTCTTGTTTTCTCGAGAATATAGCGGGCTGTGCGAGCAGAAACAAACAGTGGTTGGAGTTTTAATTGAGAAAAAGCACGACTTTTTTCTCAATTAAAACGGAAAATACTGTAAATTGCAGAAAAGCTTGGATTGGTCATTGGATTTGAATCCAAACCTGCATTTCACCCGCTTCTCAGGCATCCCAAACGCAGTACGGCACGGCTTTTAAAGGTGTGGTTTGCCATGTTGGGGTATCGGTGCGGTACAACTTGCCTTGCCAAGCACCCAAATCTTCCACCAAAACATCCCCAACCAGCACCACCACACCATCGAACAAATCGGGTTCAAAGTGTGGCTCGAGCGTCGGCATGGCATAGAAGGGCAAGGTTTTGATTCATCCAAAACGAAGGATTGCATTCTCGATTGCGGTGTATCAGTGATTGTAGGGGCGAGGCGCATACCTCTTGACCATAAAACGCACCTTCGGGCATGGTCGCCTCGCCCCTACGGCATCAATTCAAGACTCGAGCTTCACCACCCTGCGCTTTTTTCTCCCAGGGTTTGACGGCGCGTTCGTACTTTGACAGCACCGCGTCACCGTTGATGCCAAGTTTGGGTTGCAACCACGGACACTCGAGCTTCAAGGTTTCGGGCGTGGTTGGCGTGGCTTTGACCTCGAGTTCCCAGACTTCATAACCCGCGTCAGATCGCACCCGAACGCGAATTGGGGTGTTTGGAACGCCCTCCTGATTTTGCAAGATTTCATCCAAATGTTCGAGTTGCGTTTCCCCAACTTCTTCCAAATCAAGCTCTAAAGACAAGATTTTCGGCATGGCTCGAGCCTCATCAAACGTTAAAACATCTTCGATGCTGACACGGATGCCTTCGCCGTCTGGTTCGACCTCGACGATCACCAACGCGGGCATGTCCTCGACCAGTTTGGTGTTGATTTTTTCGTACGCCCGACTAAACGCCACCAACTCGAGTGACCCAACGTTGTCAGTTAAATTCACCCGTGCCATCATGCCACCAGATTTGGTCGGTTTGCGTTGCACGCCCGAAATCATGCCCGCCAGCACCGCCTTCTTGCGCCCACGGTAGCCAGCCACCGTACCAGAGTTGTGAAACCAATACTCGAGATTTGGGGCTTTGGTGCTGGCAGCCTCGAGCATCCCAGGGTAATGCTCGAGTGGATGCCCCGAAATATAGAGTCCGACCGCTTCCTTCTCGAATTGCAATTGCTGAATGGCTCGCGCTCGAGATTCATCTTCGGTTTGCGCTGGCGGAATCACGCGAAGTTTGGGTTCGGGCGCGATGGTCGCCATGCCAAAAAGCGCATCCATGCCCTGATTTGCCATTTGCGCTTGTCCCGCCGCATAATCGAGCGCATCTTCGACAGATTCGAGCAAGGATTGCCGGATTCCAAACGCATCAAACGCCCCAGCCTTCACCAGATTTTCCACCCAGCGACGGGTTAAACCCATATGCTGCAACCTCGAGCAAAAGTTTGCCAAGCCCTTAAACGCACCGTTTTTCTGACGTTCCTCGAGAATCGCCAGTACCGATTCCTCGCCCAAGCCTTTGACGGCAAAAAGTCCGAACAGAATCTTTTCACCAACAACTTTAAAATCGCTCGAGCAGAGGTTGATGTCCGGCGGTAAGACTTGCATTTTATTGCCAGACTCGAGTTTGAGTTGCCGCGCATCGTTAATATATTCTGCAACTTTGTCGCTGTCTTTGCGTTCGACGGTCAGCAATGCCGCCATAAATTCAACGGGATAATGGGCTTTGATGTAAGCGGTTTGAAATGAAATAAAAGCATAAGCAGCAGAGTGAGATTTATTAAATCCGTAATTGGCAAATTTTTCCAGGATATCAAATAATCGATTCGACTCTTTTTTGGGTATTTTATTGACACTAAGCGCACCTTCTTCAAATTTAATACGCTCTTTATTCATTTCTTCCAATTTCTTTTTTCCCATTGCACGGCGCAACAAATCAGATTGACCCAACGAATACCCTGCAATCGCACTGGCAATCTGCATGATTTGCTCCTGATAAACAGGGATACCATAGGTTTCCTCGAGAATCGGTTTCAAAAACGGTTCGCAGGTTGGCAAATCAAACTCGCCCTGGTCGTAACGCACCTCCTCGCGCCCGTGATGACGTTCGATATACGCTGGAATGTTGTCCATTGGACCTGGACGGTACAACGCCGATAGCGCATTGACATCCTGAATACGTCTTGGCTTCAAACGCTTTGCTGCCTCGGTAATCCCGCCACCCTCGAGTTGAAACACGCCCTTGGTTTCGCCCCTCGAGATCAAATCATAGGTTTTGGAATCGTCGAGCGGAAAGTCATCAGGTTCGAGGCTAACGCCTTTGGATTCTTTGACGATGCGCATGGCTTCCTCGAGAAACGACAGGGTGCGCAAACCCAGAAAATCCATTTTGATCAGTCCAATGTCTTCGACACTGCTCATGTCGAGTTGGCAAACCACGCCATCCCCGCTCGAGTCGCGCATTAAAGGAACGAGATTGTCGAGGCGTTCGCGCCCGATGATGACCCCCGAGGCGTGAACGCTGGCGTGGCGCGTCAGACCCTCCAAAGACTGCGCGATGCCAAAAACCTCTTTGGTCTTCTCGTTCTCCTCGAGCATCGCCGCAATGTCAGGCACGGTTTTGGCGGCATCCTCGAGCGACAGACTTTTGCCGAATTTGACGGGCACGAGCTTGGAAAGTTTATCGGCTTCGGCAAATGGCAACTCCAGCACCCGAGCCACGTCTTTGAAGACAGCCCTTGAAGCCATTGTTCCAAAGGTGGCGATCATGGCAACCTTGTCGTCACCGTATTTGTTGCGCACGTATTCGATCACTTCGTTGCGCCGCGCGTCCGAAAAATCCACGTCGAAATCGGGCATTGAAACGCGGTCTGGATTGAGGAAACGCTCGAACAGCAAACCGTAATAGAGCGGGTCAATGTTGGTGATCCTGAGTGCATAAGCCACCAGCGAACCCGCGCCCGAACCGCGCCCTGGTCCAACGCGAATGTTCTGATCTTTTGCCCAGTTGATAAAGTCTGCGACAATCAAAAAGTAATCTGGGAAACCCATGCGAATGATGACGCCCGACTCGTACTCGGCACGGCGCAACACGATCAAACCCTGTCCCCAAGCGTCAGCCTCAAACTCCTCTAGCCAGTCCAAGCCTGGATACTGTGTGTACTTTTCGCCCTGAAACTGTTCGACCCAGAGCGTGCCCATGAACGCCATCGCCAGAATCAGCGTCTCGAGGGTTGCGGTTTCGGGATTCAGGTTGGGAATGCGTTTTGACAGGGCGGTTTGACTTTCAATATCAAGTTTCTCGAGGCTGACTTCCACATAACGGCGGTACAAAGCATCGGTTAAATCTTTGGGATAACGCTTTTGCGAACCTTCAAAAACTTGCACGCGCAACTCTTCCGCCATCGAACGACCCTCGGGAATCGGCAGCGCCGGCATTTGATACACGCGCTTGTTGCCGATTGGAAGCTCGAGGTTGCACTTGTCGGCAATGTTGATGCTGTTGTCGTAAATCTCGTCGCCCCACTCTGAAGATGGCAGCATTTTTTCCATCTCGAGCTGGGTTTTGACGTAAAAGTCATCGCAAGAAAATTTGAAGCGTTTCTCCTCGCTCATCAAAGCTTTGGTCTGAATGGCAAGCAAGACCTCGTGGGCGTAAGCGTCCTCATGTTTGACGTAATGCCCGTCGTTGGTCGCCACCATGCCAATGCCGTGCTTGATCGCCCAGGCTTTCAGAATCGGGTTGACCTTTTGCTGCTCGGGAAGCCCATGATTTTGAATCTCGACAAAATAATCTTCTTTGAAAAGCGCCTGATACCACTTCATGCGCTCCTCAGCCTCCTCGAGCCTGTCCTGCAAAATCAAATTTGGCACCTCCGCACCCAAGCAACCGCTCATCGCAATCACGCCCTTGTGATGAAGCGCCAGCACTTCACGGTCAATTCGCGGCTTGTAATAGTAACCCTCAAGATATGCAATGCTCGAGAGCTTGCAGAGGTTCTGATAGCCCTCAAAATTCTTTGCCAGCAGCGTGAGATGGTAATAACCACCTTCCAAACCCTTCTCCATCTTGCGGTCAAACCTCGAGCCTGCCGAAACATACGCCTCGTAACCGATAATCGGTTTGACTCCGTATTCGTTGGCGTACTTGAAAAATTGCACTGCACCGTGCATGTTGCCGTGATCGGTCATGGCAACAGTTGGGTTGGTCGGAGAGGTTTTCGCCACCCATTTCAATAAGTCTTTGATTCGTGCCGCACCGTCCAGCAAAGAATACTGCGTGTGCTGATGCAAGTGCGCGAAACGTTTCGGGGTCTTTAAAGAAGCCTCGAGGTTGTGGTGAAGGTCGGCGGGATTGGCGTCCCCTGATCGTAACGGGTTGCTTGAGTCGGACATGGGGCTATGTTACCAACGGAATCGTTGAGAAAAAAGTGTCTCTTAAACTTCAACTACTTTTCCAATTTAGTGCTTGACATAAATCAATAAATGCACTCTAATACGAGGTGGAGGCTCTGCTTTACGGCATTGCCTTTTTGTTTTACTCTCAACGCTCACGACTCGAGCGTAAATCTTGGATAAAACAAAATCCGCGCAATGTCCAAATTTTTGTGCCTTTTTGTTGCTTCCCTTTGAATTGCAAACCAGCGATTTGGGCAGCAAACAGCTCGATCTCGACTCGAGTGGCTTTGGTCATTTTGCCTTCCAATCGCCAGCCCCAATTAAGGCTATATGCCACCAAATCAGCAACTTGAACAAGCGTTGTAATGTCACTGTGAACAAAAAACGGTTCGGGCAAAATCCGTTTTGCACGTTCTCGCCCAGTTCTCGTATCCTCAAAGTATGCTCTCATATGAGAACCCAATCTTCGCGATTGTGTGACATCCAATTCATCAAACACGATGATCCCATGATCTTTTGGGGTAAGACTGGCGTGAAAACGTTCAAGCAAATACGTCACATCTTTACGAATAGCAGTATCAACTGGTTTTGGAGCAGCCAAATCCACGATGCTCGCAAACACTTGCACGCCGTATTCAGCGCATAAATCAAGTACGCATTTAGAATACTCGAGACACGATTGCGCGTAAGCAGTGAGTTCTGCCTTTGTTACAGGCTGACTATACCCTTGATTTCGAGCAATATGACCTTTTTCGAGCAATGAAAAAGCGAGTTTTTGACGTTCTGGATTGGGAATCAAGGGTAGTTGACCCGCAAGGCGAAACGTTTTTTTCTTGAGCAACTGGCTTCCTTTAAATTCCTTCAGAGCCTCATTGAGTTGCACACCAAAATCCTCGATTCGCGCTTTTTGAATCGCTTGAATGAAAACCCAAGCACGTCGTTCATCAATTGAAACTCCTGCAAGAACTTCATAAGGCACACTTTTATGATCTGTGCCGCTTTCGTCAATAAACAGCAGCACTAAACGCCTGCGTTATCAAAATGAGGGTCGGCTGGATTAACATTCACTGATAGTAAGAGATAAGTAGTCCAGCTAATTTAGGTTAGACTAACTGTATGGGCGCACCAATCAAAGCACTGCAACTCACAGAACACCAAAAACACGAACTCGAGAAACACTACCACAACGGTAAAACACACGCCCTACGAAAACGCTGCCAG
>JANXTZ010000078.1 GCA_025352125.1 Deinococcales bacterium
AGCGACAATGATGGCTGGGTGGGTGTGACTTCTGGCAAGGTGTTCGAGTTGATTTTGTTCATCGGTTGTCAGGGTGCGTAGCGGGTGGTTGTGAGGGCGTGGCATTCTGAAATGTTACTCCCACAGCAAGTGACCCACTAGAGTGCGAATGATTTCGGACACAACCAAAGAATTCTGGAAGTTGTATCGGAGTTTGCCTGTTCAGGTTCGTGAGCAGGCTCGAGGCGCGTATCAATTGTTTTTGCAAAATTCGCGTCATCCAGGTTTGCATTTCAAATGTGTGGATGAAAACAGTGCGACATACTCCGTTCGGGTTGGAATGCAGTACCGCGCTTTGGGTTTACTCGAGGATGATCTGATAACGTGGTGGTGGATTGGAACGCATGGCGAGTATGACCGGATTTTAGACATGCTCTGATTCTCTAATTTCTTTGTGCAAAATACCCCTTGATTCTCGAGCAACTTAGGTTAGAATGATGCAGATGCGGCGAACTGCCCCGAAGGTCGGGTCGCCGGGTGTCGCTGTGCGTGAGAAGCCTGTTAGCGAAAAGGCGACCACCCGCAGTGGAACTCGTGCGTCCCTGGTCACCGAAAACTTAGCCCCGCTCGAGCCTGGTTTACACGCCGGTCTCTCGCAAGTGGCGCGACTTGCCCTATTCGCGGCAGATGCTGGCGGTGTGCTCATCAGCACACCCGAGCGGTTGAAGCTCTACGCGGACGCGCCGCTTTTTGGTGCTCGAGTGAGTGCCAATCCTGAAATTTCTGAGTGGACTGAAATTCATAAGCACGTGCTCTTGGATATCGAAACCGCACTCGAGGATTTCCCGAATCAACCCGATGCGTTTAGGCTCGAGTTAGCGATTGGAATGCGTTTCTCGCGGGATGAGTTCTTGGACAAGCTCGAGAATCTGGGTTACGAGCGTGAGGAAAACCTTGAGAGCAGCGATTTAGCCAAGACTGAGGGTTTCTTCAAGGTTCTGGGTGACACGCTCGAGATTCGTTTGAATCTGAACGGCAAATCCCAGGTTGTTCGTGCCGAATTTTTTGGTGATGACCTCGAGTTTGTGCGTGTGGACGGCGAGAAAGTCAAATCGTTTGGGCTGGGTCCGCTGGGCGATTTTATTCCCGAGGTGGCTTGGGACAGCACGAGGCTCGAGCGTTTAAAGGGTCGGGTGTACCTCGATTCGCCAGAGTTTTTTGAAGGTTATCTGTCTCCCAAAAAATACCAACGACTCTGGGCGCACCTGAAAACCCGTGACGTGATCGCCTTTGGTCGCACGCCACTCGAGCTACCAGAACGCCCTTCCGACCTCGAGACGCTGCCTTTTTACCGCGCTCGGCTTCGGATGTTTCGTGACGATGCCGCCGCCTGGCTCGAGGCTGGATACCGTGTGGTCGCGCTGTTAAAGCACGAACGCACGGGCGCGTACCTCGAGCAGCACGTTTTGGGTGATATTCCCAGGGGTTGGGAGTGGCGGGCAGAAGCTGAAAAAGGTCGTATCAGCTTTGTCAAAGGTGGTTCTGAGGGCGGGTTTATTGACCACATCGCCAAGGTTGCGGTGGTCACCGAAGAATTGCTTTACGGTTTTCAGGGCGGCAGTGTCCTTCGCGCCCGAAAGCTCCGAGGTCCACCGGTCAGCGATGCCACCGCGCTGCAAATGGGCGATTATTTGATTCACCCAGAGCACGGCATCGGGCAGTTCATGGGACTCGAGGCAAGGCAAATTCTTGGTGTGACCAGGGATTACTTGCAGATCAAATACGCCTCTGATGCCCGAATTTTCTTGCCCGTCGAGCAACTGCCTTTACTGCGCCGTCATCCTGGCACAACCGACGACCCGCCGCGTTTGAGCACGCTGGGCAAGAACGAATGGCAGAAGGCTCGGGAGAAAGCCCGATTGAATGCCGAAGAACTCGCGCAGAAGTTGCTGGTGCAATACGCGGCGCGTCAAGCCACACCAGGCTCGAGTTACCCTGACATCACCAACGACTGGGATGAGGCGTTTGAGAAGAACTTCCCGTTCGAGTTCACCAAAGACCAGGCGCAAGCCATCAAGTCCACCTACAAAGACCTCGAGAAAAGCCTGCCAATGGACAGGTTGGTTTCGGGCGATGTGGGTTTTGGTAAAACCGAGGTTGCCGTTCGCGCCGCGCACCGCATCGTTTCACACGGAAGACAAGTTGCGGTGCTTGTCCCCACGACGCTCTTGGCAGATCAGCACCTCGAGACACTCCGAAAACGCTTTGAAGGTACACCCGTGATCGTGTCTGGACTCTCGAGGTTTACGACCCCCAAAGACGTGG
The DNA here is from genome assembly GCA_025352125.1 of Deinococcales bacterium. Taxonomy (GTDB): domain Bacteria; phylum Deinococcota; class Deinococci; order Deinococcales; family JAAFIG01; genus JANXTZ01. The sequence goes on from JANXTZ010000078.1 coordinate 2,305, forward strand.
AGGCGGTGTACAAGGGTTTGAAACGCGGCACGGTGGACATTGTGATTGGCACGCACAGGCTGTTAAGTCCAGAACTCGAGTTTAAGAATTTGGGCTTGTTGATTATTGACGAAGAGCACCGCTTTGGCGTGATGCAAAAAGAAAAACTCAAAGCTTTAAAAAGCGGCGAAATGTCCTTGTCCCAGATCAAAGAAATGGTGATCGAGGGCGAGAAAAAACCCAAAGCCAGAAAAAAAGAAACCGCCCTGGGTGCAGGTGTTGCCAGCGCAGCCTCGAGCGTCGCCATGAGTCTCGAGGCGGTCATGGGCAACGTGATTGGGGATAAACCCAAAATCAATGCCGAAATTGACCTCAACCCAGAAAACGCGATTGACGTGCTCTCACTTTCTGCCACGCCAATCCCGCGCACCCTGTACATGAGCATGGTCGGCTTGCGCGATATGAGCCACATCGCCACGCCACCCGCAGGGCGCAAACCCATTCAGACCATGCTCTCGCCGTTCGACCCTGCCACCGTGCGCGAGGCGATTTTGCTCGAGATGGAACGTGGCGGCAAAACTTTTTACATTCATGACCGCGTTGCCAGCATTCAAAACCGCGCCCGGTACATTCAAACCCTCGTGCCAGAAGCCCGCATCGCCGTGGCGCACGGACAGATGGCGGATGACGACATTGAAGAGGTCATGATGGGCTTTGAAATGGGCGCTTTCGACGTGCTCATCGCCACCACGATTGTCGAATCGGGTTTGGACATTCCCGAGGCGAACACCATCTTGATCGAACGCTCAGACCGGCTGGGACTGGCGCAACTCTACCAACTGCGAGGACGCGTCGGACGACGGGCGCTCGAGGCATACGCCTACCTGTTCTACCCTCCCCGAATCTCTGAAACCGCCGAACGCCGACTGTGGGCGATTGCCGACCTTGCCGACCTTGGAAGCGGGCATTTACTTGCCGAAAAAGACATGGAAATTCGCGGCATAGGCAACATTCTGGGCGCAGAACAACACGGGCACATTCAAATGGTCTCGCTCGAGGTCTACACCGAACTGCTTGCCGAAGCCATCGGTAAACTGAAAGGCGATTACAAAGCCCAAGCGCCACGCATGGCAATCGATCTGAAAGTGGACGCGAGGCTCGAGCCGAGTTACATTCCCGAAGAGATGGAACGCATCGAATACTACGGGCGTTTGAGTGAAAGCACCACGTTGGGCGAAGTCTCGAGGGTCGAACGCGAACTGAAATCCAAGCACGGCAGCGCCCCACGCGAAGTGCAAAACTTCTTTGACCTGGCACGGTTGCGCGTGGTGGCGAACAGCAAAGGCGTGATGAGTATAAGCGAGAGCATGACGCAAATCAGCGTCAACTTCGCGCCAAACTCGACGCTGGATTACGACGCGAAAGCCCTACGAAACTCGAGCGTAAAACTGGAAGTCACCAAATACCCGCCAGGGGTGAAGCTCGAGAAACGCGGGTTGAAACCAGATGAGTATGCGAAGGTGATTCTCGAGATACTGTATGCGTTTGCGTGAAGAGGTGAATGCAATGCAAACAACAGATTTGATGGATTGGTTTTTGCGTAGTGAAAGAAATATGTTTCATCCAAATCAATTTTTGAGAAGAATACGAAGTGCTATTGAATCAAATAGTGATTTCTACGCTGGATTTAATATAACTGGTATTAAATTAATAGATGAAAAAATTTGTATATCTGATTATTATGGCGGCGAAACAATGATCGATTTCTCAGATTTTGAAACTAGATTACTGGCATTTTACGAAAAATACCCATATGAATTTGAGGAGGATTTTGAAATGACGGAAATCCCAAATTTTAAAATTCAATTGGATGATTTAATTGACAAAGTTAAAATAGATTTAAATAAATTCAAAAACGTTCTCGTATACTGTAATGAATCTTATTCCGAGTATAGTTTTTATACTAATATAAAAGATTTTAGTAGAGAGTTTATCACTTATAGCACTTTGAGTTCAAATGATGGAAAAACCGTTGATTTATACACTGGAGATTGGACTTTAGAGCAAAATGATGATCCAGAAATGGTAAAAGTGCTTCCAGTAGAAGCAATTAGTATCCTAAGAAATTATATTCTCGAACGTCTAAAAATCTTTGAACGCAGCATTGTCTAAATTCTCGAGAATCCTATTTTCATACGCTCAAGACACAAAAACCAGCAATTACTTACCCTACTCTCATCCCTAACTCTTCTCTCAACCTCGAGAGAAGGGAGTTTACGTCCCAGACAGGTTTGGGCGAATCATTTCTTTGATTTTCTTAACCACTTCAGGCAATTCCTTAAGCACCAAATCATTCCGAAAACGCAACACCCACAACCCTCGAGTTTCAATTCTCAAGATACTTTATGGATTGTGCTAAAATTCGGGTATGACCGTCAGCTTGTCACCACAACTCGAGGCATGGATTGCTGCCAGGGTCAAGAACGGTGTTTACAACAACACCGAACAGGTTTTAACCCAGGCGCTCGAGTTACTGAAAATGCAAGAGGAGTTAGAAACGAAATCTGTGTTTTTGTCGCAGGATGCAAAACGTCGGGCAGCCTTACGCGAATTGGTTGAACAAGGGCAATTGTTGAACATGGGTTACTGAGTGACTGCATTGGTTGTGGTTTACGATGCCAATGTCTTGTACGCTGCTCCCTTACGCGACGTACTCATGCACTTGGCGTTAACACCCCTTGTAGAGGCGCGTTGGACGCAGCTCATTCAAGCCGAATGGTTACGCAATGTGCTTCAAAATCGGGTTGATCTCGAACGTTCAAGATTAGAACGCACTCAGGAACTCATGAATGCTGCTGTACCAAACGCTTTGGTTTATGGTTTTGAACATTTGATCGAAACGCTGCAACTTCCTGATAGCGACGATAGACATGTTCTCGCGGCTGCGATTCAAGCTCGAGCGACCATCATTACAACCAAAAATTTGTCAGATTTTCCGAACGCAAGCCTTGAGCCTTTTGGAATTGAAGCATTGCATCCAGATGAATTCATTTGTCGTTTGCTGGACATCAATTCTGCTGTTGTGATTGGCGCATTGGGTTTGCAACGTCAATCCATGAAGCACCCGCCAATGAACGTGGACGGATTCTTGCAAATGTTGGAAAGGCAAGATTTAAATAAAACAGTAAAACGGTTGAAACCGTTTGCAGTGTTGCTCTAAGATCCAAAATGGGTTCTAACAGAAATGACGTGCCAGACAGATTTGGGCGAATCACTTCTCTTATTTTCTGTATCACTTCAGGCAGTTCCTCGAGCACCAAATCATTCCGAAATCGCAACACCCGCAACCCTCGAGTTTTAACTTGGCGTGACAACAATCCCAGCAACATCTTCCCCAAGTCTCGAGAAATGTTTTGCGTTGAACGTCAGCAGTTGATCGGCTTTGACTTTCAAAGCGGCTTGAGCAATGAGCGCGTCAAAAATTGCGCCACCAACAAGGTTAAGATTACTGACTCGAGCTATCACGGCGTTGTAATCGGACGCGCCAAGTTCAATAATTTCAAAATGCTTGAGGGTGTCTTCTAAAAATGCTTGAGGGTGTCTTCTAAAAATTCTTGTGCTATCAACGCAGGCATGGGCGTTTTTGGGTAACGTGTTGCAACAGCGTAAAACTCTGCGATGCTGTGAGCGCAAATACAACCTACAATCTTCTTGTCGAAAACCCATTCCAATTGCTTGGCAGCCAGTGCATTCCATTCGTGATTTAGAAAAGCAATGGCAATCAGAAGGTTCGTATCAAAAAGTGCTTTCAAAAGTCGCTCACTTCTCGAGCGCGATCTTCACGCATTCGCTCGAGGGCATCATTCATTTCTGGTCCGACTTCACCAGTCCACATTAAAATCCTACCAACACGTTTGAGGTACGGTTCAGGCTTTGCGGCGGTCAACACAAGCGTTTCGCCTTTTTGTTCGATTTGAACTTCACTTCCAGGCTCGAGGTGCAAAGCCGCCCGTAAACTTTCGGGAATCTCGAGTTTTCCGTTTTGGTCAATTAGCAACGTCATGCTTTTATGGTACGCGATTGGGTTTTGTCTGACAAGTTTTTTACCGCAAAAACCACACGCGCTCGAGACTCTTGCCCTTAAAGCAGCACCTTCGGGCTTGGGCGCTTCCCACCACGCAAAACCCGCCTCAGTATTTCTTCGGCTGGCGTTGGATTTTGCCGTTGTAATTTTTGAAGCTCGAGCATGTACGGCGGTATTTTCACAGCAAAATCTTAAATCAAAATTTGTGCCGTCACTCGAGACAGCAATAAGGCTCCCTTCTCTTCCAGGAGAGAAGGCGATCCCGCCCGTTAGGTGCACGTTTGAGGTCAAGAAGGTCGGGGATGAGAGGAAAAGAAGTATCCGTCCCTCGAGTTTCACACCCTTTGCACGCTCGAGCCGTACCCTTCAAGAATCTCATCCACTGTCAACAGTTTTGTTTTTTCAATTCGGGCTGTGGCAACCAATCCACGATCAAACGGGTCTTGGTGAATCAAGGGCAAATTTCGCACCTCGAGCGTGTGTTGTTCGCCAAACGGCAGAACTTGAAAACCGTCGTCTTGAATGGCTTGACGAATCTCGAGAATATCTGCGGTCAGTTTGCCTTTGGCGGTTTTGATGATGATTTCCCAGAGTGTCAAGGTTGAAATAAAGATTTCGTTTTCAGAGTTGGCAATTAACACTCGAGCCGCGTTTGGTAAGGCTTTGTCGTTTGTTTGCCACCACAATAAAATATGCGTATCGAGAAGGTATTTCATTTGGGAAAAAGTTCACCGTTCAGGAATTCGTTTTCGATTTCGGTGTCATCAAAAAAACTGGGATGAATCACGATTTTGCCTTTCAAGCGCCCTGGTTTGCGTTTTGGTGGTTTGTCTGGAATGTAACGAATCATTTTTATGACGGGCTTTCCGGCTCGAGCGACAATGATTTCTTCGCCCTGTTCGATTTGTTCGAGCAGTTTTGAAAAGTGCGTTTTGGCTTCGTGAACGTTGACTTGGCGCATAATTTCAACCTCTAGAAGATTGTAATGGACTTAGTTAACTTAGTCAATATATCAACTCGAGATGTTCCAGGCTTTGACCGTCAAGTGTTGGCAGATCAAGGCGCGTGTCGATTTTGGAGTTTTACTTACGCTCCACATCCCATCGCCATGACCTGTTTACCCCAAATATGCTTGTTTGACTCGAGCATCATTTAAAAGCGCACTCGCCGCACCCGAAATTGTGATTCTACCAGCCTCGAGCACATAACCCCTGGTGGCGTGCTGCAAGGCAATTCGCGCATTTTGTTCGACCAGCAAAATGGTCGTGCCGCTGGCGTGAAGTTCGTCAATAATGTTAAAAATTTCTCGAACGATAATCGGCGCTAAACCAAGGCTGGGTTCGTCGAGCAACAACAATTTCGGGCGTGACATTAAAGCCCGAGCTATCGCCAGCATTTGCTGCTCACCGCCCGAAAGCGTTCCCGCCATTTGATTGCGCCGCTCGAGCAACCTTGGAAAGCGTTTGAATTGTGCCTCGATGTCGGCTTCAATGCCGCTGTCACTGCGAATGTAAGCACCCATCTCAAGGTTGTCGCGCACGCTTTGCCGCGCCAGGACTTGTCGTCCTTCAGGGCTTTGCGCAATGCCCAGTTTCACCACGCTCGAGGCTTCGGCTTTGGTGATGTCTTGCCCAGCGTAAATGATGCTTCCCGCCCTGGTCTTCACGATTCTCGAGATGGCACGTAAGGTGCTGGATTTCCCCGCGCCGTTCGCGCCGATCAGACTGACCACCTCACCTGCGAAAATCTCGAGGTTGATGTCATTGAGGGCTTGAATCCCGCCGTAATTCAAGGAAACATTTTTTAATTCCAGTAGCGGCGCACGGCTCTGCGCCCCTTCCCCAACAACCAAAGTCATTCGTCACCACCTAAGTACGCCTCAATCACCGCAGGGTCGTGCGCCACGCTCGAGGGATTGCCGAGCGCAATCAACTGTCCGAAATTAAGCACCGCAATTCGGTCACAAAGTCCCATCACGAGCGGCACGTGATGTTCGATCAGAATCACGGTCAAATCAAATTTTTCTCGCACCATCCGAATAAAATCGGACAGCGCACCCTTCTCGTTCGGGTTCATTCCCGCCGCCGGTTCATCAAGCAATAACACTTTGGGTTTTAACGCCAGCGCCCTGGCGATCTCGAGTCGGCGTTGGTCGCCATACGAAAAGTTTTTGGCTTTGTCCTGGGCTTTGTCACCCATGCCAACAAGCTCGAGCAGTTCAAAGGCGTTGTGCTCGACTTCCTGTTCTTCGCTTTTGCTCTTCCCCAAGCCCAGCACGCCCGCCCAAACGCCCGAACCCGTGTGGACGTGCTGCGAGATTTTGACGTTCTCGAGCGCGGAAAGGTTACCGAACAGGCGAATGTTTTGAAAGGTTCGCGCCAGTCCCATTTGCGCAATTTTGTACGGCGGCAAGCCCGTAATATTGCGTCCCTCATACGTCAAGTTTCCGCTCGAGGGTGGTGTCAAACCCGTCATGAGGTTGAACATCGTGGTTTTTCCCGCGCCGTTCGGTCCGATCAAACCAAAGATTTCGCCGCTTGTCACGTCAAAACTGACTTCGTTCACGGCGATCAAACCACCAAATCGGCGCGTCATGCCTCGAGCCTCGAGGGTCGTAGCTCGGGCGGAGCGAGGCATGGAATTGGGCGCTGTCATTTCTTACCCGCTTTTCTGCCCGAGCCTCGTTTGAAAAGTTCGGGCGTGATCAAACCTTGCGGCAGGTAAATCGCGCCGATGGTTAGCAGCAAACCGTTGACAATTAGCCGCAAATCTTTCAGGTCGCGCAAAATTTCGGGCAACGCGGTCAGAATAAGTCCGCCCATGACCGGACCAACAAAGGTTCTCGAGCCACCAATCAAAACGTAAGCCAGCGAGTTGATGCTGGCATCGAATGTGCCCTGACGGGCATTCCAGGTGTTTAGAAAGTGAGCGCTGATCGCCCCAACAATTCCTGCCAGAATCGCACCCATCACGAATGCCAAGACCTTGTGATACGTCGGATTGATGCCCATGGCGTCCGCTGCCAGTTCATCTTCTCGAATGGCAATAAACGCCCGACCAATTCGGCTGCGCTCGAGCCGATACACAAAAAACATCACGATGAGCAACAACGGCAGCACCAGAAGTGCGTAAGCCAGCGAATTTTGAAATGGTTGTGGAATTCCGAAAATACCGACCGCGCCGCCAGTAATCTCGAGATTCAGGGAAACCACGCGGAGAATTTCGACGAAGGCAATGGTGGCAAGTGCCAGGTAAATTCCGCGCAGACGAAGCGCTGGCACGCCCACAATCACCGCCAGCACCGCACTGGCAACACCCGCAATCAGCATCTCGAGCAGCAAGTATTGCACGGGATACATGCCGCTGACGGGCAAGACTTTGGTGCTGATGACTGCCGCAATGTACCCACCCAGCGCGTAAAAACCAGGACTGGCAAGCGAAAGTTGCCCCGCCATCAGTGGCAAATACGTGGAAAGCCCCAGCAGCGCTTGCAGCATCATTTGCACGATCAAAAATCCGTATTGGTTAAAAAAATCGTTCACGGTTTCCTTTGGAAAGTAAGTTGCCAATTCATTTTGTTTTGTGGGGTCTTGACCATAGAACGCACCTGCGGGCATGGTCGCAACATCGGGAAAAAGGAGCTTAATTAATTTTTTGAGAAACCGAAATATTCTCTTCTTAACCCTCTCCTGCGTGCGGGAGGGGGTGGCGAGCTTGCTCGCCGGGTGAGGGCTTCAGGTGAGCTTGAATCATTTCTCAAGTTTTAATTTTTGATTTATAAATTCTGAGTTTGATTTCTCGAGCCTCGAGAGATGAGACTTTGCCTTTGATGGCTGCTTCAAACCTTTTGAATCAACCGTCGTCCCAGAATTCCTTGTGGTCTGACCAGCAAAATCACAAACAGCAATGCGAAGGCAACGGCTTCTTTGTAGGCGCTGAATTCTCCCGGCACAAAAGCCTCGGCAAGTCCGATGACCAGACCACCGACGACTGCCCCTGGAATGTCGCCAAGACCGCCCAGCACGACCACTGCCAGTCCTTTCAGGGCGTATATCACCCCGCCGTAAGGACCATTGATTGAAAAACTGGTGGCAACCAGAGTCCCTGCCAGTCCGCCCAGAAAACCAGAGAGAAAAAACGTGAAGACGATAAAGCGGTCTGTGCTGATGCCAAGCAAACTGGCGGTGGTTTGATTCTCGGCAACAGCGCGTAATGCCTTGCCGATTTTGGTTTTGTTGATGATGTACGCCAGGATGATCAGCACGAACATCGAAACCGCAAAGATAATGACTTTGATCGTGTTGATTTTGAGAGGGTTTTCGCCCGAGCTGAACTCGATATTTGGGTGTGTGCTGACCCATCGCCCGTACACATCAGATGGAAAGGCTAAAGTTTCAGTACCGATCACATTTTGCAGCAGGTTCACAATCACCAGTGACACACCCAGGCTCGAGACGAGCGCCAGCAGTGGGTCTGCACCTCGAGCGCGAAGGGGGCGAAAGGCGAGGCGTTCAATCAGTACACTGCTTGCCCCTGCGAGCAGTGAACCGACGATGATGGCGAGCCAGAACGGCAGTGCGAACGGCAGTTGAAAGCCGCCGAGCAAGCCCGTGCCGTTGTTTGATCCACCACTCAGGAAATACGTGAAGTATGCACCGAGCGTGAAAACTGCCCCGTGGGCGAAGTTGATGATGCCCAAAATCGAGAAGATGATGGTGTAGCCCAGCGCAAAAATGGCGTAGATCGCGCCGATGCTCAGACCGTTTAAAAAATTTTGAATCAAAACGGAAAAATCCATGTTTTCAACTTTCAACCCTCGGGTTTTTAAAGAAAAGCGGGGTCACGCCTGCAACCCCGCCAAGAACGGTGGCTCGAGGTTTACTTCAGGTAATCGAACCTGCCGGTTTTGTTGTCGGGGTTCATTTTGATTTGCGCGACGTAGAAATTCTTTTGAATCACTTCGCCCTCGCTGGTGAAGGTGATCGTGCCGAGTGGGGTTTCGTATTTGCCTGCCAGAATGGCTTTGTTCAGGTCAATGCGCACGTCGCTTAACTCGGTGTCGTTCACTTTGGTTTTCTTGTCCACACTGCGCAGCGCCTGCACCATGACTTGCACGGCGGCGAAGGCTTGGGCGGTGAATTGTGGTGGTTCTTTGCGGTACTTGTTCTTGTAAACCGTGCGGAAGGCGGCGTTCAACGCACCCGGGGCGGCTGGACTGTAGGCTTGGGCGATCAGAACGCCGTCGCAGTATTGTTGGCAGACGGGGAACATGTTGGCGGTGTTCAAGCCGTTGCCCCCAATGATAATGCCCTTAAATCCGGCGATGCGCAGTTGCTTGACCAGGTTGCCACCGTCGGCGGCGAGTCCAGAAACGATTGCCAGGTCTGGTTTGGTCGCCAGTCCAGCGGTGACTTGCGAGGTGAAATCGGTGTCGGTGGTTTGGAATTTTTGAACCGTGGTGATTTCGAGTCCCTGGGCTTTGACGGTCTCTTGAAATGTGCCCGTCTCGGAGGTGGCGAAGGCATCGTTTTGAGCGTAGAAGACCGCAACTTTTTTCAGGTCGGGATTCATTTTGATGGCTGCTTTGACCGCGTTCGGGGCAACGATTGCCACGGGTGATGAAACTCGAGCGATGTATTCACCAATTTGCGGCACACCTTTGGCGGTGTTGCTCGGTCCGAGCACTGGGACCTTGGCTTGTTCGGCGATTTTGTCGGCGGCGAAGGCTTGCTGAGAGAGTGTTGGTCCAATAATGCCGACGACTTTGTTCTTGTTGATTTGCGCCTGGAAGGCGTTGATCGCGCCCGCCTCGTCGCCGGCGGTGTCTTCAAAAAAAAGTTTGAACGGTGTGCCGTTGATGCCGCCGCGAGAGTTGAAGAACTCCTCGGCGATTTGCGCCCCAATCACCTGTTCGCGTCCCAAGAGCGCGGTGTTGCTGGTTTGGGCGACACTGACCCCGATTGGAATTGGGCTGGGAACTTTTTCGGCAACAACCAAACCCATCAGTGCGGCGATTCCAGTAAAAGCGGCGAGTTGACGTGCGTTTTTCATAACTTTCCTCCTCAGGAAATTTTCGAGCCGTCTTGAAGCTCGAGATTCGTTTTAAACGTGGAGCGAGTCTATCACGAACGCATGATGCGATTGCACGCCGCGCTGCCAAAACCAGGCTTTTATCATGACGAAGTACACGTCTCACAGGTAGTCACACCATGAGGGCAATTGGGTACTTTTTGCTTTCTGGGCACGAGAAATCGCTACAAGCCCTCACCCGACTCGCTAAGGCTCGTCACCCTCTTGACCTTAAAACACACCTGGCAGGCAAGGTCGCCTCTCCCGAATATTCGGGAGAGGGTCGTTGTGAGCGCAGCGAACGACGGGGTGAGGGCTTGTGGCGATTCAGTCAAAACTCAAGTTTGGCTCGTTTTGGACTCCAGTCGTGATAAAAGCCTGTGCCAAAACAGCAAAAACCAAAATCGAGATTTTGCTCAGACGGCAACCATCATCAAAACCTTGTAAAATGGTGTTGCGTCGAGGAATCTCGAGGATTGCAGCTTGTTCCAACGGCAATACGTTGGCTTGGCGGAGACTGTCGAAATTGGTCTTCGCGTTTTAGTGTCTCCAGAGGTTAAAAGAGGTTTTCATGCAACAAACAACAGCACAGATGCGTTCATGAGCGGCTTTCTCGAGGTGGTGCTGATTCTGGCGGTGATCGTGGTCGGCGCAAAACTGGCGGGTTGGACAAGCTCGAGGTTGGGTCAACCGATGGTGGTTGGCGAGATTCTGTTTGGCTTGCTGCTCTCCCCCACCGTTTTAAACCTGCTGGGTTGGAATGTTTTCAATCACGCCGCTGAGACTCGGGCAACCTTGCATGTGTTTTCCGAGTTGGGCGTCTTGATGCTGATGTTCTTGGCTGGACTCGAGACGGACGTGCGCGTGATGCGGCGCGTTGGTGGCAGCGCGTTTGCGGTGGCGGGTGGCGGCTTGCTGATTCCGTTCGTTGGTGGTTGGTGGCTCTCGAGCGCCATTGGTTTGGAACCCTCCGCCGCGATTTTTGTGGGTGTGGTGATCGCCGCGACCAGCATCTCAATTTCGGCTCGGACGCTCGAGGAACTCGGGAAATTGCGTTCCAAGGAAGGCACGACGATTCTTGGCGCGGCGGTGATTGACGATGTGCTCGCATTGGTGGCGTTGGCGCTCGCCGTCTCGAGCGGTGCGCCATTGTGGTTGGTGGTTTTGAAAGTTGTGGCTTTTGTGAGCATTGGTATTGCCTTTGCGCCCGTCGCTCGAGGTTTTCTGAAGTGGTTTGCGGGGCTTGGTGTGCCCGAGGGTTTGCTGGCTGGCGGGTTGGGATTGTTATTGGTTTATGCGCTCGGGGCAGAATTGATTGGCGGTCTGGCGGCAATCACGGGCGCGTATTTGCTGGGCGTCTTGTTCGAGCAAAATCCATTTAAGTTAGACCTCGATTCAAGGATGCGGGCGCTGGCATACGGCGTGTTTATTCCGGTTTTTCTGGTGAACATCGGTCTGAACGCCAACCTGTCTGAGGCGTTTCAGGGGGGGCGTTTCTGGTTTGTGATTGGGATTTTAATGCTCGCATTGGGCGGCAAATTCTTGGGTGCAACTTTGGGCGCATTCTTGACGGGTTTCAAACCGCTCGAGGCGGCTCGGGTTGGCGCGGGCATGATTGCACGGGGTGAGGTCGGATTGATTGTGGCGACCATTGGGATTGAGCGCGGCATCATCAAGCCTGAGATTCTGTCCATCACGGTGGTTTTGGTGATCGCCAGCGCGATTATCACGCCAGTTTTGTTGCGCGGTTTGTTTAAGTCCAAATTGCCGCCCGAGCCGCCGCTTTCAGACCTTGGGTAAATCTTTGAACAAACCCTCGACCACCATTGCCACGGGCGCAAATGACCGCCGATGCTCGAGAATCGCGCCGTGGTCTTGAAGCGCTCTGAGGTGAATCGGTGCGCCGTACCCCTTGTGGCGCTCGAAACCGTACTCTGGATGCTCGAGCGCGAGCCTAATCATGAACTCGTCCCTGGCGGTTTTGGCGAGGATGCTGGCGGCGGCAACATTGTACGAATTGTTGTCGGCTTTGGCGGGTGCGAGCGTCGGAATATCCAGCCCAAGTTTGAGGTAATCGGTCACGAGCGCGTCGGGTTGAGGCTCGAGTCTGGCAATGGCGCGAATCGCGGCACGTTTGGTGGCGGCGAGCACGCCAAATTGATCGACTTCGGAAGCTGAGGCAAACTCGAGCGACCACGCCAGCGCCTCAGTTTGAATCTCGAGCGCAAGTTTTTGGCGTTGTTTGGCGCTTAAGGTTTTGGAATCGCGGTAAGCGCGGCTTCGTCCGTCTGGCGACAAAATCACCGCAGATACCGAAACGGGTCCAGCCAGAGCGCCATGCCCAGCCTCGTCCACGCCTGCAACAAGCGAGAGTCCCGCAACCCAGTGCGTCATCTCGAGGCTCCACATTGGGTCGTTGCTGCGAAGATTGGGTTTCAAGTGATGACCTTGTTCAGCAATTCTCGAGCCGTGCTTTCAAAACCCATTTTGACGTACAAGGATTTGGCGCTGTGATTGTCGGCGTCCACCTCTAGATGCAGGGCGGCAACATTCGACTTTTGACACTCGAGGACCAAAAACCCGAGGGCTTGAGAGGCAAAACCATGCCCACGGTATTCGGGTTTGACAAAAAGTTCGTCCACATAGGCGTCCAGACCGCCGTACTCGAGGCTGAAACCAAAAGTGAGCACCACATAACCCACGGTTTGAAATTCAAACTCGAGCAACCAGGCACGCACAAAATCGGGATGCGCCCAGGCTTTTTGCCAGACTTTTAACGCAATCTCGCTCGAGAATGGAATCTGCTCGAAAAGCCAGAAATCTTTGAGCATCGGCTCGAGAATTTCCCAGTGTTCGGCTGTGATTGGCGTGAATTGCAGCACACGTCATTCTGAAGCTTTTGGACATGAACCGTCAAACTTGTGTCTGAGAGGAAACTAAACCGATCCTGAAATGAAAACTCAGATTTGGGCTGTATTCTGGGTCATGCGAATTTGGTTTTTAGCGCCCATCGTGGCGATCTTGTTCTCGGGCTGCCCAGGAAATTCCGAACCTGTGATTCAAAGCTTTAACCTCTCGAGCCTGAGCTTGAGTGCTTGCGCCAAACTCTCGTTGTCTGTCGTTGCCAGCGATGCCGACAATGATCAATTGACCTATGAATTCAGCACCAATCCAGCCAAAACGGGCGTGTTTGGACTGAGCACATCAAACGCCACCACTTGGGTTTTGAATCCAAGTCGATCCACACCAACCTCGGTCAGTTTTACAATCACCGTGAAAGACAAAACGCACACGGTGACCCAAACGTCACAAATCGTCCAAGTCGCGGCGGGTTCAGCAGAGGGTTGCACCACCGTGACGGGCACGGTTCACCCGGGACCTCAGTTTTTAAACCTTGCCGCCCAAGCCGAATTTGTGCCAGGGCAAGCGCTGGTGAAGTTTAAACCCAGCACACGTAACCGTTCGGGCGCAAGCCTTTCAGGCAATTTAAACCTGCTCGAGATGCCAAATTTGCGCAGTCGCAGCAGTGTGCGCGGCACTGAGGTTGATGGAATTCAGACGCTCGAGTGGATTGAAAGCTTAAAGACCAGAGACGACGTTGAATACGCCGAACCCAATTACATCGCGAGGGCGTTTTCCACCCCGAACGACACCCTGCTGGCTCAACAATGGGATGTCAACGCCATGAATACCCAAGCGGCTTGGAATGAATTCTCGAGCGACAGCGACGTTGGTAAAGGCGTGACCATTGCCATTCTGGATTCTGGAATTTTATTCAAATCAGGTGACGCCAGCCGTCAACACCCAGACTTCGTTTGCGAGGTTGCACCAGGAGTCTCTAAAGTGGCTCCTGGCATTGACACCGTGGATGGTGACACCGATCCGTTTGACGCCACCGCAGACAGTGAATTTCATGGTTCGCACGTGGCGGGCACAGCCGCCGCCTGCACCAACAACGCCACAGGCATTGCGGGCGTGGCTTGGAACGCTCGGGTGTTGCCCGTGCGGGTCTTGAGCAACACCAGCGGAAGTTTTGCTGACATCATCAAGGGTTTGCTGTGGGCAATCGGTGAACCCGTCGCCGGTTTTGCCACCAATCCCAACCCTGCACAAGTGATCAACATGAGCCTTGGAGGTGCTGTGTCGCCCAGCCAAGCCATGCAAGATGCCATTGACAAAGCCAACGCTCGAGGGGCGGTGGTGGTCATTGCGGCTGGCAACGGCGATGCTTCGGGCAAACCGCTCGATGTCAGTCAGTTTTCACCCGCCAATCAGCAGGGCGTGATCGTGGTTGGTGCGACAGGAGCAACCAACATCAAGGCGAACTATTCCAACATCGGACCTGGCGTTTCTCTGGTTGCCCCTGGTGGCGATCAAGCCGTGCGTTTCAAGCCCGAGGACGGCATCCTAAGCTTGCAAGGCTGCGGTGCGACTGGTTTTAATTCGGGCAGTGCCGCGCCGTGCTCGAGCGGTGTTCTTGGGTATGCAAATCTTCAAGGCACGAGCATGGCAGCCCCGCACGTGGCTGGTGCGGTCGCCCTGATGATGAGCCGTCAACCAAAACTGTTAAATCCAAGCAACACCGACAAAAGCAACAACTGGGCGCGGGTGCTCTCGTACCTGCAAGACGCCTCGAGCTTGACGGGCGTCACGGGTTGCGAGGCGGGTTGCGGAGCAGGTTTGTTGAACGCCCAAAAAGCCGTGCAAAACGCCAACACCTTCGGCGCAATCGGAGCACTTTTGACCCAAGTCTCAGACAATGCCAACAGCACGCAAGCGGGCGCAATCAATTTAGGCTCGAGTTTAACAAACGCAAGTTTTAGCTTGCAAAACGTGGGGGATGTGAGCGCCAACGCCACCGTGACCGTCACAGGAATGGGTTTGATTGCACCCGCAAATTCCAATGTCAGCATTGCTCCAGGCGCAAAACAATTGTTCAACATTGGTTTAAACCGTGCAAGCCTGATCGATGGAAATTATGCTGGCAGAATCAACCTGACTTACGCTGGCAGGATGCTCGAGATTCGAGTCTATTACAGCCAGGGCACCACCGTGGTTTCTGGCAGTGATTATTTTGTACGGTTTTATCAGCAATACGTCAGCAGCAGCCCTGCAACCGACCCAAATTGCTCGGCTGGTAAATGCCGTCAACGCTTAAATTATCCTGACACGGCACTGGCAAGCGATGGCAAATTCAGTTTCCCAGCTTTAGAACCTGGCGTTTACGATGTCAGCGTGTATCACCGTATTGGTGGTGGTATCAATCAAGCTGTGATGATCGACCAAATTGCCGAGTTGAGAAACCAAGCGGTCAACACAACAAGCATCAATTTAGACCTGACCATGCGTACCAGCTACCGCACCATCTGCTCTCGAGAAGGCTCGGTTTCGGGCGGTCCGACCACCTGCCCATGATGAAACGCTGCCTTCTCTCGAGCTTGGTTTTGTGGCTGTTGTGCGGCGGTGCTTTTGCCCAAAGCAATCCAAGCGTGCAAAATTCTTGGGCGGCAGTTTTTGACCCGTACATGCTGCCTTACGGCACACGACCAATCGACAGTGGTTGCGCGATAGATGCCGATTTCAGGATTGTCAATTACCTCTCTTACGAAGCTGGCGATTGGGGCAGCATCAACACCGACCTCGAGCGCTGGCAGTTGAGCGCCAAATTTAAACTTGCCAGCGACTACGGCGAGTTCAGCGTTCTCGTGCCATTTCAAGTGTTGTGGAGCGGTATTCTGGACATTCCCTTAAACGCCTTTCACGGTCTTTTGGGCGTGGGACAAAGCCCCATTCCGTCCCTCAACGAAATTCGCATCGACCTGCCAGGACAGCCGTCTCGAGGGGTGCTCAACCCCGTGGCTGGCTTTGGCGACCCTGTCCTGGCGTGGGGCGCAAATTGGACAGACCACATCTGGACCCGAGTGACCCTGGGGATTCCACTTGCCGACAGCCAGAATTTTCTGGGCGGCGGTGCTTGGCGTCTGGGCTTGACCGCCAGTTACGACGCCACCTGGGGCGGCATTGCTATTCATGCCATCATTCCACTCTCGAGCGCCCCGCAACTCGAGGGCTTGGGCTTGCGCACCAGCCTCGGCGCGAGACTCTGGGCGCGACTGCCCTGGAATTTACCAGGCAAACTCGAGGTGGTCTTGCAAACCAGCCCGATCAGCGTCGGCGGGAAATTTGCCAACCTCATGCTGACCTTTCACGTGATCATCGGCGAATTTGGCAGCACGCAATTCAGTTTTGTTGAAGACATCACCGCCACACTGCCCGACGTGGTGATCGGTGCAAACTCGAGTTTTGTGGTCGGTTGCCCAGAGATTAAACCGTAAAACACAGAAGGCAAAAAACAAACAGAAAACCTCGAACCACACGTGCAAAAAAATAAAGCGCCCTTCTCTCCTTGGAGAGAAGGGCTGGAGATGAGAGGGCGCAGCAAGCGACCATGCCCGTTAGGTGCGTTTTATGGTCAAGAAGCAGCGCCCCTACTTGGCTTTAATCACAATTCTGCGTTCCGCGCCCTCACCCAAACTCTCGGTGCTGACAAACGCGTCTTCGCGCAGCGCAATGTGAATGATACGGCGGTCGGCGGCACTCATGGCGTCCATCTCGAATGGCTCGCCACTCTTGCGAACCCGTGCGGCGGCACGTCTGGCTTGCTCGAGCAGGCGCTCCTCGTGACGGCGACGGTAGCCGCTGGCGTCCACGCTGACGCGGGGGGCTTCTGCGCCCATCTCCTTGGTCAAGACCGTGTTTGCCAGGAATTCGATGGCGGCGAGGGTACGTCCCTCGCGTCCGATGACTTTACCAGCGTCTCCACCCAAAATTTCGGCGTTGACGCTGTCGCCTCGGGTGCGTGCAGAAACCGTGAACCCAGGGTCAACGTGCACCAGCATTCCCGAGAGAAAATCTTCGACAATCGCGTCGCTGCTGGCAACCAGACCTCCGGCGCGTTCCTTCGGGGCACTCTCGCTGGGGGCGGCTGCCGCGCTGGCGGGACGGTCAATGACGGCTGGGGTGGTCGGCACAGTCGGCGCTTTTTTGGTGTCATCATCGCTGATGCCAAGGTTCTCGAGGTACGAGTCCAGATTATTCTTGTCGCTCATGTCAGGAGTCTATCATCTGGCTGCCTGGGGTTGAAGGGCGTTCATTTCAACTCGAGCGGCTGCCCAAGTTTGGCGCTCTCGTAAGCTTTTAAGACCAGTCTCACGCTTTCCAGTCCGTCCTGACCCGTGCAGATCACCGGCGTTCCGTGGCGCACGCTCGAGATGAACGCCACAATCTCGCGGCTGTGACCACCCTCGTCGGCAAAGCTGTAAATCGTTTCGTCGAGCGTGTTCCAGTCCGTGCCGCTCGAGCTGCGGTGAACGTGACGCAGCTTGCGCGTGCCGAGGCGGTTGGTGCATTCGAGCGCACCGTCCGTGCCGTAAACCCACCAGCCTTCCTCCCAGCCCGTCGCCGTCCAGGAACTTTCGACGCTGCCAATCGCACCCGATTCAAACGCTAGGCTGGCGTTGGCGACATCTTCGACTTCGATGTCAAAACCGAGCGTGGCGGTGCGGGCAAAAATGTTTTTGACGTTGCCGCCCAGGTTGCGTGCCAGATCGAACATGTGACAGCCGTTATCGAGCAGTGTGCCACCGCCGGAATTTGCCAGTTTTCCAAACGAATCGGCGACGGTTTTGTTGCCGCCCCAGTCGTGCGTTTGCCGCAGGCGAATAAAGGTCACGCGCCCAATCGCACCGCTCGAGATCAGTTCTTTGGTTTTTTCGACCAGCAGGTTTGCGCGTAAGTGATGCCCCGTTTGCAAGACCACGCCCGCGTCCGTTGCCGCAAGAATCATCTTTTCGCAATCTGCCAGACTCATGGAGAGCGGTTTTTCGCACAAGACATGCTTGCCCGCAAGGGCGGCTTGAATGCTGGCTGGGGCGTGATACGCGTTTGGCGTGCAAACACTGACCGCCTCGAATTTTTCGCTTGCCAAGAGTTCTTCAAAGCTCGAGTAACCGGTAATCTTCCATTCTTTTTCGCGCCGCGTGCGGGTGGGTTCAAACGGGTCTACAAATCCGACAATCACCGCGCCAGCCGCCGTGTAACCCTTGTAATGCGCGTTGGCAATGCCGCCCGCGCCGATGAGTGCCACCCGAAAAGGCATTCCCTCGGGTGTTGTGCTCCGACCGTCATACGTGTTCGCTTGTGCCATTTGGTGTTGCTCCTCGAGATTCAATTTCAACCATCACATCCTAATGGATGCCCGTCTGAAACTCGAGTTTTCAGCGTGATCCTGCAAATTCGATGTTGAAATACGCAATGGCAGTCGTTTCATCAAAGGCACAAATCACGTACCAGACCAGATTTGGACGTTTTTCAAAGACCGCAGTCCGCACATAGGCTTTAAAATTGTCCTTGGCAATGACTTCCTCTTCCAGCATCTCGAGTTCCTGCCCGTAGGCTTCAATGCCGTTTAAACGGTACGTCCGAAAGGCTTCCAAGCCACCTGTTCGCACCTGCAAATCTGGGCTGAACAAGTTGAACAAATCCTCGAGCTTGACCGCGTAAAAGTCCAGCACCAGCTTCCGACCACGCTCGAGCACCTGCGCGTCGGTCATGGGGTTAACGATTTGTTGAAAATGAAGGGAACTCGAGCTTTTGTTGCCTTGAGCCTGAACCGAAAATGTGAGCAGCACCAACAGAGCCAAAACCAGTCGTTTCATCAGATTCTCCTTCACGCTCGAGATATTTCAAACGTACTCGAGAATTGCTTTTCAATGTGTACCGAGGAGCCGAATCTCGAAACATTCTTTTTGAAATCTCGGGTCCTCACCGTATAATCCCTGCACGATGTCCGAACTCCAATCCTCAGAACCAAGATTTTTAACCACCAACCAAATCCGCGAGATGTACCTGGGTTTCTTTGAATCCAAAGGTCATTTGCGTTATCCCTCGCATCCGATTCCGGTTTACAACGACCCGACCATCATGTTCAGCGTGGCAGGCATGGCACAGTTCAAGCCGTACTTTCTGGGCGCAGAACCCAAGTTCGATTCTGGCGTGTATCGCCGCGTCGTGACCGCCCAAAAGTGCATTCGGATTGGCGATATCGAAAACGTCGGGCGAACCTCGAGACACTGCTCACTGTTCGAGATGCTGGGAAATTTTAGTTTTGACAGTTATTTTAAAAAAGAAGCCATCGAATGGGCGTGGGAGTTCATCACCGATCCAAAATGGCTCGGTTACGACGGCAACCGCATTTACGTGACGATTTACAAAGACGACGACGAGGCATTTGAACACTGGACAAAAAATGTTGGGCTGCCCGCCAGTCACGTCAACCGTTTCGACGCCGACGAGAATTTTTGGCCCCAGAATGCCCCAAGCAAAGGTCCAAACGGACCTTGCGGACCATGCTCGGAAATCTTTTATGATCGCGGTGAAAAATTTGGTTCGGACACCTGGGAAGATTACGCGAAAAACCCCGAATCCAACCGCTACCTCGAGTTCTGGAATCTGGTTTTCCCAGGTTACAACCGCACGGATGGCGCGGATGGCACGGGGTCGCTCGAGGATTTGGGCAAGAAAAACATTGACACTGGCTTGGGCATGATTCGGGCAGCGTTCATCAGTCAGGGTGTCGAGGATTTGTTCGACACCGACGACTTCAAACCGTTAATTGCGGAAGTCGAAAAACTGAGCGGTAAAAAGTACGAGGGCATCTCGAGCCTGTCGCACCGTGTGATTGCCGAGCACATTCGGATGGTCAGCATGACGCTGGCTGACGGTATCAGTTTTGGAATTAGTGAACGCGAGTACGTCGTTCGTAAAGTCATGCGCCGCGCCAGCCGTCACGCTTATTTGCTGGGTATGAAAGAACCCGTTTTGTACAAACTGGTGCAAATTGTGGTGGATACGTTGGGTCAGGCGTACCCTGAAATGGTCAGCGCTCAAGAAAGCGTGACCAAGCAAATTGAGGAAGAAGAGAAACGCTTCTTGCGGACGCTCGAGAATGGGATTGAGCGGCTTAACAATCGAATTGCAGTGAATCTATTTCGTGAAAGTTTACGTAATCCAGAAGTGAACTCTTCTGGTTATATAGAGTATTCCCACTTTGAGGCTTGTTACTTCAATAAAGCTCTTGAAATACTCGGTTTGCTAAATACTCAAGCACCGATTAGTTTCACTGAACCTTCTGAAAAAAATAAACTAATTTCTCAGGCTATTCGAGAAGATGCACAGCAAAGAGATGCAAAACCTCCTCTTACACCTCCCTATATCGAAGATAAAGGAGAGATTTTTCAAATTGGGAAAGCTAAACTTTCAGGAGAAGATGCTTTTGTTTTGTATGACACCTTTGGCTTTCCCCTTGATCTCACCAAAGAAATTGCTGAAGAATATGGCGTAAGTATCGATGAGGCAGGTTTCAATGTTGCCTTCAAAGAAGCCCAAAACCTCGCTCGAGCTGGCAGCAAGTACGGCAAAAAAGATGGCATGTACGCCGCTTCCAACGATTCACTCGAGGGTATACCTGCCACAAATTTTGTCGGTTATGCGCTTCAAAATTCCACCGCCAGGGTGGTCGCCATTCTGGTCGGCAATGCTCGAGTTTTAAACGCCCACGACGGCGATCACGTGCAAATTATTTTGGACACCACACCGTTTTATGCCGAGGGTGGCGGGCAAGTCGGGGATGTTGGGATGCTCGAGTGGGTCAGTCATCACATTGAGGCTCGGGTGGAAAGTCCGATTCGCGCCAGTGTTTCTGGGCATGTGGAGGGTCGCGCCGTGGTGACGGGCACGCACAAGAACGCTCAGGGCATTTTTATTCACGAGGCACAAATTTTGCGCGGCACGCTCAGCGTCGAAGATACGCTCGAGGCTCGGGTGGAATCTGGGGTTCGTGCGGCAACCGAAAAGCATCACACGGCAACGCACCTGTTGCAGGCGGCACTTCGCGCCACGCTGGGTTCGCACGTGCAACAAAAAGGCAGTTTGGTCACGCCAGATCGCTTGCGTTTCGATTTCACGCACAACGAAGCCGTGACGGGCGACGAAATCCGTCATGTCGAACAACTCGTGAATCGCTGGATTCAATCTGATTTCGCGGTCAGTTATAAACTCATGCCGCTCGAGGAAGCCCGCAAAACGGGCGCGATGGCACTCTTCGGCGAGAAGTACGGCGCGGAAGTTCGCGTGGTCAGCGTGGACGGTTCAATCTCGAGCGTTGGAATTCTCGAGCAACACGTGGACATCTCGAGCAAGGAACTTTGTGGCGGCACGCATGTGAGTAGCACGGGCAAGATTGGTGCGTTTGTGATTGTCTCTGAGGAGGGCACGGCAGCGGGTATTCGGCGTCTCGAGGCACTCTGCGGGGAGGCAGCCACAGAGTACGTTCGTGACACCTTGGAGCGCGTGCGCAGCCTCTCGAGGACGCTGAACGCAACCCCAGAAACCTTGCCTGAGCGTCTCGAGAAACTGCAAGACGAGATGAAAGTTTTAAACCGCACGGTGGCGGATTTGAAACAGAAACTCGTTCATGCGCAAACCAGCGCGGGTTCAAGCGCGGATACCCTCGAGCTTGGCGGCTTTAAAATTGCGCGACTTGCCTTGACGGGCGTGGTCGGCAACGAACTGCGCACCGCTGTGGATGACCTCTTGGAGAAAAGCAAAGCCGACATTGTGGTGGTCGGTTCTGAGGGTGGGCTGGCGATCAAAGCGACCAAAGACGCGGTGGCAAGGGGGGCGCACGCGGGACAGTTGATTGGCAAGCTCGCGGCGGCAGGTGGCGGTAAGGGTGGTGGGCGACCCGATATGGCACAGGCTGGGGTGAAGGACGTGAAGGCGGCACTCGAAGCTTTGGAAAGCGCGTTCTAAACTTTTAGGCAGACTCAAAACTCAGGGCGTATTTCGTGCTTTGGGTTACTTAACAAATCCAAAAAACCTCAGTGCTTCATCCTCCAGGACAAGCAAATCATGTCCTCGTCCAGTTTCCAGAATGGCTTCGACCTGAACAACGCCGCTCGAGTTGGCGTACCGCGTCCGAATCCAACCTGGTTGAAAAACATTTTTTTCGGTGCTGGTAGGTTTTGGTTTCACGCCTAAAACGTTCGTCCATTGTTTGATCTGTTCTGCAAAATTGACGGCATTTAAAACCTTGTCGTCTGCACCGTGCCAGATTTGAATTCGAGGTCTTGCACCCGTGTAGCTCGGGTAGGCGGCACGAACTTTTTTCGCCCATGCCGCGCCAGTGTAAACCAGCAGTCCAGCCGCACACGCGGAATTCCAGGATGTGCCCCCGTCAAAACAACCAAACGGCACGCCAGCAAAGGCGGAGCCAGCTTTGAACACGTCAGGGTACGCGCCAAGCAGCACGTTGGTCATCATTGCGCCAGAAGAGACGCCGGTCACAAAAACTTTGCCTGCATCGGCAGCGTATTTTTCAATGACATAACTGACCATTGAAGCGATAGCGCCCGATTCGCCTCCAACTGCACCGTGGGTCAGGGTGGCATCGGAATGAACATCCCAACAACCGTCGCTCGAGCCTGCTTGTGGGTAAATCACAATAAATCCGTACTGCGCAGCCACGGTTTTGTATTTTGTGGCGTTGTAAAACTCGAGGGCTGTGCCGTGACACCAGTGCATTCCAACCAGAATGGCGGGTTTTGCGGGTAATTTTTCTGGCAGGTAAACGAACATTTTGGTATTGGTGGACCGCTTGTCAAAATCGGTAATTTCGGTCAGGGTGTCTGTTGGAGTGCTGATGCTCGAGAGTGACGGCAATGATTTTGGCATGAATTGACTTTCGTGGTTCAAGCCTGCAAGGGCGCTTGAGAGTAAAGTGGTGCTGAGAATCCAGGTGGTTAATTTCCGAAACATGATTCTTTTCATTGAGAGCATCAGATTAACAAATTGCCCGCCTCGTGACTCGAGGTTAAAATACCAAAACAAAAGCTCGAGATGCAAAATCCATCTCGAGCTTGAAAATTTTAAAACTTTATTCGCGCCAGCGTTTAAAAACCGCGCAAGCGTTCTGTCCACCGAACGCGTTCGAGTTGGAAATGGCGTACTCGACTTGAAGCTCGCGTGGGGTGTTCGGCGTGTAATCGAGGTCGCATTCTGGGTCCGCATCAATGTAATTGATGGTTGGCGGAATGATGCCCGTGGCTAACGCTTGAACCGTGGCGATGGCTTCAATCGCACCAGCCGCACCCAGCAAATGCCCAGTCATGCTTTTGGTGCTCGAGGTCGCCAGTTTTTTGCTGTGATCCCCAAACACGGCTTTCATGCCCTGGGTTTCGGCTAGGTCGTTCATGGGGGTGCTGGTGCCGTGCAGGTTGGCGTAACCCACTTGATCGGGGTTAATTTTGGCGTTTTTCAGGGCGCGTTTGATGGCGTTGGTGTACCCCCGCCCTTCTGGCGCTGGGGCGGTGATGTGATACGCGTCGGCTGCCAGCCCCGCCCCGAGCAGTTCGGCGTAAATTTTTGCGCCGCGCTTTTGGGCGTACTCGAGCGTCTCGAGGATCAAGATGCCCGCGCCTTCACCCATCACAAAACCGTCTCTGGATTTGCTGAACGGACGGCTGGCGGTGCTTGGGTCATCGTTGCGGGTACTGAGTGCGCCCATGTTACCGAATGCGCCAATGGCGAGCGGTGTGACGGTCGCCTCGGCACCACCGGCGATCATGACCTGGCAATCGCCTCGGTTGAGAAAATGATAGGCGTCGTGCAATGCCACGGTGCTGGTGCTGCACGCGGTCACAACGCTGCTCGAGACTCCGGTCGAACCGTAACGGATGGCGACCTGTCCGGTTGCCATGTTGGCGATCATCATTGGAATAAAAAACGGGCTGAGGCGGTCTGCGCCGCGTTCGATCATGACACGTGTTTGGTTCTCGAAGGTTTCCATGCCGCCAATGCCGGTGCCAATCAGGGTGCCAACCTCGTCGCCCTGCAATTGCTCGAGGCTCAAGCCGGAATCGAGACGGGCGAGTTCGGCAGCAACCAAAGTCAATTGCACGTAGCGATCAAGGCGTTTGAGTTCTCGAGCCTCTAAGCCGTAAGTTGTAAAATCAATTTTCACTTCGGCGGCAAAACGACATTTTAATTTGCTGGTGTCAAATTTTTGAATAAAATCCACACCGCTTTGACCAGCCAGTTGTGCCGCATGAAACGCTGCTGCGCCTATCCCTATTGGTGTCACAGGTCCAAGCCCTGTAATGACCACACGATGACCCATAAATAACCTCATCAATGCTCGAGCGCCGAAGGTTGCCGAACGTGAACGTCCAACAGCTTTTCAGCGCTCAAAAAGGTGCTTTTAACCTTGTTTAGAGCCGATAAAATCCACTGCGTCTTTGACGGTACGGATTTTTTCAGCGTCTTCGTCTGCGATGGTTAAACCAAATTTGTCTTCCAAGCCCATAATAAGTTCTACAGTCTCGAGACTATCGGCACCAAGGTCGTCCACGAATGATGCTTCCAGTACAACTTTGTCTGCATCACAGCTTAATTTTTCAACGATCACTTCTTTGACTTGGGTAAAAACGTCTGCCATAAGTCCTCCAGACCAGACTTTAACATACTTAAGTCTGGAATCGACCAAAAATCGGTGTACTTGGTGAAAAATTGAGGCTCCTCGAGAAAACTTGAGTTTCAGGAGCTTACTGCCAGCACCTTAAAGCCGCGATCTCGAGCCACCTCGCGCACGCGTCCAAGGTTGGCGAGAGGTTGTTCGTAGGGCAGAAAGTGATTGGCAACCAAATAAATTTCACCGTGGGTTGCCAGGTGCCGTTTTGCCGCCTCAATAAACTCGAGTGCCACGTCCAGAATCACGTCTTTGCCGACATGGAACGGTGGGTTCATGACGATCAAATCAAATTTCGCGTCTTTTTCAAGGCTCGAGTCCACGTCAGAATGCAAAACTCGAGCGTTCAGATTATTGAGTTTGAGCGTGCGTGCAATGCTCTGCACGCTGAACCAATCATCCTCGAGCATGGTGACGCTCCCTCCCTCGAGTGCCAAGATGCCGCCAAGTGCGCCGTAACCCGCGCCAATGTCGAGCACGCGTTTACTGCTGGCATTCGGCAGATGCTCGAGCAAGACTTTTGAAGCCGTATCAAGCTTGCCGCTGGCGAAAACCCCGGGCAACGCCTCACACTCGAGTTTCAAACCTCTGGCTTCGATGGTGAAACGCTCAGCTCGGGGTTGAATTGGAGCTTCAAACAGGGTTTTCTCGAGCAACCCAACCCGCAAGCCTTTGCTGCGCTCGAGAATTTCGGCGCTGCCAAAAAACGTTTTGGCTTCCTTGAAATAACGCTCGAAACCTTTGTCCTTGTCGCCTGCCACCAGCACCCGCCCGCCAGGTTTGGTGGCTGCAAACGCCCGCTCGAGCCAGAAACGCACCAAGGCATTCCCACGGTCTGCGGACAAAATCAGGCAAGCCAAATCAAATTGCATTTCGAGGTCAAAAACCTGTGCAGGTT
Organism: Deinococcales bacterium; assembly: GCA_025352125.1. Lineage (GTDB taxonomy): Bacteria > Deinococcota > Deinococci > Deinococcales > JAAFIG01 > JANXTZ01. The sequence continues at coordinate 27,919 of JANXTZ010000078.1, forward strand.
CGAGGACTTTAAAACCTGCGCTTTTTGCCGTGAGTGACAGCGCTGTGATTGCCGTTTGGGAAATCTCGAGCGCCGAAACTTCCAAACCCTGGTTGCGAAACTCGAGCGCCAACGCCCCGCCCCGAGCCGTCAAATCCAGCACCGAACCCGACACCTCGAGTTGCCCCAGAGTCTCGAGTAGCAAGGCTTGCGCAGGGTCAAGATAGCCAAATCCGCGCACACCTGATTTGGTGAATGATCCATCCTCGAGTTGTTTGACTTGAAAATACGTGCTCACAGTGCCTACCGTAACCCAGAAACTGGCGGTACATTAAAAATTCATGACAACACTGCATTATGCTTTCTGTACTGTCAATTTTTTGGAGTGGCAATTTGGGGGGTTCAACCTATGAAACGCCGTGAAGCCTTAAAAACCATTGGAATCAGCACCGTCAGTCTCGCTGGGGCAGCCTCAATCGTGGGTTGCGCCCCGAGCGCCCAGGAAGGCTCGAGGAACGTTGCCGCCCAAGGTGGCGTGCGCGTCGGCAAAACCAGTGATTTTTCAAAAGTTGGCTCGAGTCTCGAGTTTGACTTCGGTGGTTCGCCAGCCATAGCGGTTCGGACGGCAACCGCGCAAGCGAGTGGCTTGACGTTTGTGGCTTTGAGCCGAATTTGCACACACCTTGGTTGCACCATTGGCTTGCCTGACGGCGCGGGCAACATGGGCTGCGGTTGTCACGGTTCGGTCTTTCAGGCGCAAACTGGCGCAGTGGTCAACGGTCCTGCCAACAAACCTCTCGCCAGCATCAAACTCGAGTTGCGTGGTACGGACTTGTACGCTGTCGGCGTGTAAATTCGGTTTGAAATCAAAAACCCGAGATGTGCTTCAAAATGGCATCTCAGGGTTTTTGATGGTTCTTCAGAATTTTCGGGCAATAAAAAACGCGCCCTTTTCAGGCGCTGATGAATATAGAATAGCACGGTATTCGATATTCGTCAACAATATGCACTCGAGTGGTGCCGCACAAGGTTTCTCGAGAGACGCGTATTGAGACACGGAGGTTTTCATGCAGCATTTGGGATTCACACGCACCTCGGTCAAGCCAGATCACGCCCTGTTGACACCAGACAGCTTCATTCGCGCCCCGTTGCCAGGTTTTGTCAATGCAACCTGCATTGTTCACATCTCCCCCGCCATGGGGGCGGCGTTCACTCAGTACACCGTCGAAGCCAGCGCGGACTCGAGTTTTGGGGCGGCGTTCGAGCACTGCTCGAGGTTTGTCTTCGTGCTCGAGGGTGAAATGACGCTGACGGTTGGAAAGAAAAAATATGTTTTGAAGTCGCTGCATTACGCGTTTGTTCCAGCCAACACCAAGCACAGCATCACCAGTCAAAAATCTGCAAAAGCTTGTGTGTTTGAAAAGCCTTATTTTGAGCTGCCAGACACACCGTTACCAGAATTGATCGTGGCAGACTCGAGAAAAGTCAAATCCGCCCCGATCAACAACGACCCTGCGCTTCAATGCAGGATGCTGATTCCAGAGCATCCAAGTTGTGATTTTATGGTCAACACCATGACTTTCGACCCAGGCGCGAGCCTGCACTTGGTCGAAACGCACGTGATGGAACACGGGCTGTTGATGCTCCAAGGTGGCGGAATTTACAAATTAAACGAGCACTGGTATCCAGTCCAAAAAAACGACGTGATTTACATGGCTCCGTACTGCCCGCAATGGTTTGGGGCGCTCGGCACGGGCAAAAGCGAGTATTTGCTTTACAAAGACTGGAGCCGTCATCCGCTCGAGTAGAATGCGACCATGATTGAACGCATTGGACAGATTGCCATTCGGGTACACGATACCGCTCGAGCCACCAATTTTTACCGTGACGTGCTCGAGTTGCCGTACCTGTTCAGCGCTCCACCACTGGCGTTTTTTGATTGTGCTGGAATACGCTTGATGCTCTCGCCAGCCGAAACTCCAGAACACGACCATCCCTCGAGCATCCTGTACTTCAAAGTTTCAGATTTGAACGAAACCCATCTGGCGTACCAGCAAAAAGGCGTGATGTTCGTCGATGCGCCGCATCAAATTGCGGATTTGGGATCACACACGCTCTGGATGTGCTTTTTCAAGGACAGCGAAGACAATTTGCTGGCACTGATGAGCGAAATAGCGAAGTGATGAAGGCTCGAGATTGAGGGTTAAAACTCGAGAAATATTTTGCAGTACGCCAACCATAAGATTCATCTTCATCATATTTGAATTCTCGAGTGTCAGGGTAACCGCAAAGTCCGAATTTAGTACATTTTCTAGGAATTTCCAATTCTTGGCGGACGCAGCAAGCAGCGCCCTACGAAAAAATGATGTGGTAGGGGTGAACCTTCTTGCTCACAAGACAACACCTTGCGGGCTGTTCGCGCTTGTGTTCACCCTTGCAGAATTAAGAGGTTAAATCATTGTTTGGTTCATAGGATTATGATTTTGCGGTTGTCCTGTCACGAGTGTGATTCGGGTCTTTCGCTTCGGGCATTCTTCTGCTATACTCTCACGGCTGCCGCGAGTACGCCTCGCGGATTTTCAATGAAGCACGAGTAACTGCTCAGGCACGCCCTGGTCAGCGCTACGGAAGGAAGACCGAAATGGCTAAGCATCCAGTACCCAAAAAGAAGACCTCGAAATCCAAACGTGACATGCGCCGTTCACACCACGCGCTTGTTGTGCCAAACCTTGTGGACTGCAAGAACTGCGGCAACAAACGACTCCAGCACCAAGTTTGCCCATCGTGCGGTTATTACGATGGTCGCGCCGTGCTGAAAATCGAAGCCCAAGCCTAAACCATGAAACCTTCTTCCTTACCTCACGCGGTAGGGTTGACGGCACTCGGAACGTATGTTCCCAGCAAGGTCGTGACCAATCACGACCTTGCTAAAATTGTGGACACCAACGACGAGTGGGTGGTCAGCCGGACTGGCATCAAAGAACGCCGCATCAGCGAAGACAACGAATTTGTTTCCACACTCGCGTTTCGGGCGGTGGACAATCTGGTACAAAAGTACGGGTCGGCTGTGCTCGAGGGTGTGGATTTGGTGATTGTTGCCACCAACACGCCCGACGCCTTGTTTCCCAGCACCGCTGCGTTGGTGCAAAGCCATTTTGGTTTGAAAGCTGGCGCGTTTGATTTGCTTGCGGCTTGCCCAGGTTGGATTTACGCGCTGTCGGCAGCCCACGCCTACGTCAAATCTGGCGTCTGCAAAAAAGTCCTGACCATCGGTTCTGAGGTGCTCTCCAAAGTCGTAGACTGGACAGATCGCACCACCTGCGTCTTGTTCGGCGACGGGGCTTGCGCCGCGATTGTCGAAGAGGTTCCCGACGGTTACGGCTTCAAGAGTTTTGTGCTGGGTTCGGACGGTTTGGGCGGCAAGCATCTGTACATGAAATGCGTCGCGCCGAGCCTGCCAGACGGCACCATGATTCAGGACAAACTCTACATGAATGGACGCGAAGTCTTCAAATTTGCTGTGCGCATCATGGAATCCGCCACCATTCAAGCGCTCGAGAAAGCCGACATGAAACTCGAGGACATCGCGCTTTTTATTCCGCATCAAGCCAACTACCGCATCATCGACGCCGCCAGGGCATACCTGAAATTGCCGCTCGAGAAGGTCATGAGCAACGTCGAACGGTACGGCAACACCAGCACCGCCAGCATTGGCATTGCCATGCAGGAGGCGCTCGACACCAACCGAATCAAAGACGGCGACGATTTGCTGCTGGTGACGTTTGGCGCGGGCTTGACCTGGGCTTCCGGTGTGGTGCGCTGGTATCACAAAAGCTTTTAGCCAAACTTCCCGCTCGAGCTGTTTTCGGTGAGGTGTGGTGATGTCAACAAAAAAAACATGAGTCTCGAGGTTTTGGTATCGTTGCCCAATGATCCAATCCAGTTCGACGCGGTTGCCAGTGACAACGCAGCGTTTGAAGTCTGACCGGAGCGGCTGGTGGTTTATCGCGCCCTTCTTTGCCCTGTTCGCGGGGTTCAGTCTGTTTGGTCTGGGATTCACGTTTTTCCTGTCCTTCCAGCACTGGGACCCGATTCACGGCAGTGCTGGGTTTGTGTTTCGTGGTCTGCGCGGCTATTACTTTGTGCTGACCGACCCTGGTTTCTGGACGGCGATGGGGCAAAGTCTGGTCAGCGCCATTCCCCGGGTGCTGCTTCAGCACCTGATCGCTTTTCCGTTCGCCTACGCCCTGTACCTGCTGTTCAGGCGTTCACTGACCGTGCTTGGCATGTTGATTTTTTTGCCGTATCTGGCAATTCCGGTGGGTCTGTCCGCCTCGCTCACCTGGTTTTATTCCATGGCGGTCGCCCCGATCAACGACCTGCTGGGATTGCTGCATGGCGTCTTGCCTTTTTTGCCAGAGACGCTCGCGTTCGGCTCGAGTTTTGACGCGTTTTTCAACCTCTGGAACAACCTGGGTTGGAACGTCTTGCTGTACCTGATGGCTTTCGCCTCGATTCCGCGCAGCACGCTCGAGGCGGCGCAACTCGACGGTGCGGGATTCTGGCAGCAAGTCAGCAAGATTGCCGTACCACTGGCGCGTCCGATGATTTTTATGGCGTTCTCGATGAGCCTGGTCAACACCCTTCAAGCCAGCACTTGGCGTCCGATGTTGCGGTTTCGGCGCAGCCCAGTCGAGGGCTTGCCCGCCTACATCTACCGCGAAGCCTTCTCAAATCAAAATTTTGACCTGGCGAGCGTCATGACCTGGTTGTTTTTTTGCCTGATGGTGCTGCTGATTTTGCTGGTGTACCTGGCTTTCGGTCGCAACTTTACGCAGATCGAGCAACCCGCGCAGCTCGAGTCCAACACCCTGCCCGTGAATCTGCCGCCCGTCGCCAAACTGGTGATTCAGTTGCTGGTCATCATGATCGTGTTCAGTAGCGTCGTGCCGTTTCTGGTGGCGTTCACCCAGGCGACCCAGCATCAACCCGTCAGCGATTTTCGTCCGGCGCAGGTGATTCTCGAGCCTTTCGCATCTGAGAACTACAGCGAGTTGCAAAAATCCTTGCCGACCTACTGGCGCAACTTCTGGAACAGCCTCTACGTCTCGAGCCTGGCGGCGATTGGGGCAGCCCTCATCAGTGGTCTGGCAGGTTTTGCCTTTGCGGTGCTCGAGTTTCGCTTCAAACGTCTGTTGTTTGGCGTGGTGATGTGCGCCCTGGTGTTTCCAGCCCTGAGCAACGCCGTTCCGTTCCTGCTCGAGATGCAATTTCTGGGTTGGTTGAACACGCCAAGGGCGTTGTGGTTGCCGACCTGCGTCAGTGCGCTGGGCGTGTTTGTGGTGCGCCAGTACGCCCTGAACGCCCTGCCCAAGAACATGGTCGAGGCGGCTCGGGTTGACGGAGCCAACGACTTCACACTCTTTTGGCGAATCGGGCTGCCAAACCTGATTCCGGCGCTGGTCAGTGTGTCACTTCTGGTGTTCGTGACCTCATGGAACCATCTGGATGCCGCATTTTACATCATCACCAGCATTGAGGGGCGCTTGCTGACCGATGCGCTGGGATTGCTGACCGCCAATCAAGCCCGCACCGGCTTGACCCCTGGCGGGGTCATCGGCTCGCTCATCAACCCTGCGGTGCTGGGCGCGGTGCTGGGCATGGTTCCAGTCTTGATCGTGTACGCGCTTTCGGCTGGGTCGCTGGGTCGCGGGTTGGGCATCGGTGGCATCGAGCTGAACCTCAAAGCCTGGTGGCAAAACCGTTTCTCGAGAACACCACAACCTGATCTGAACCTCGAGCCAAACCGTGGCGGCTTGGGTGGTGCGGATGGTGTTCGCGCCATTGGGGTGCTGTCGGTCTTGTTCAGCAGCCTCTGGCGGCGTTTGCAGACGGGTCCCGAAACCCCCACGATCCTTCGGGAATTGCAGGCTTTTTTTACCGAGGGTGTTTTTGGCATCGATGTCTTGCTGGTCCTGTCGGGTGTGTTGTTCTCACTTTCATTCTGGCGGCGCTATCTCGAGGGGACGGCGTTTCCCAGCCTTCAAAAATATGTCAGACGGCGTTTCACCCAGATTGCACCCGCGTTCTGGGTGTGTTTGATCGTCTCGTTCATCTGTTCGGGAATGCTGTTTTTCGTGCCACCCGAACAACAACCTTTTCGTTGGTTGCGGCTCCTCGGTGGATTGACCTTCACCAACTGGCTGCATTACGTCAGTTTCTTTCCGGTGGAGTTGAACCCGCCACTGTGGGTCATCGGCTACGGCGCGTTCTGTCTGTCCCTGATGCCCGTCCTAATGTTTGGCATGTTCAAGTTGGCTCACTCGAGACGCAGGAAAGTTGGCGTTGCCTTCTTGTATTGGCTTGTGGTTCTGCTTCTGGTCGTGCTGGCACAGCAATGGATGCTGACAAACCTGATTCCAGACGCTGCCGCTCGAGGTTGGGACAATGGACTGGTCGGCGGGGCGAAGTTCTGGACGCCAAATTACAACGCCCTGGGTCTGTTCGGTCATTTTGTGATTGGGGTCTTGGGGGCTGGGCTGATTGCCTGGCGGCAACAACGAATGCTCGAGCGACACAGTCCCGTCCGTCACCTGATCTTCGATGCGATTGCCGTGGTGGCTGGTCTGGGGGCGCTAGTCTTGATTTACGCCCATTCCAAGGTGGGCGAATTCGATTGGAGTCTGGGTGCTCAACCTTACGCCTTTCCAGGCTTTGCCATTCTGGTTGCCCTGGTGCTGGTTTGTGCGCCTTTCAGCACCAGGGTTTACCAAATTCTGGACAACCGTTTCTTTCGGTTCACGGCACGCATCGGCTTTTCATTGTTTCTCTGGCATTATTTGATTCTCGAGTTGCTGTGGTTGTTGCACAATTTTTCGTACAACCGTTTTGATGGTTTGCCCGATTTCGGCAGTTGGCTTGCGATCAGTGTTTTTGCCATGCTTGCCATATTTGCGATTGCGTCGGCTTCGTGGACACACATCGAACAGCCATTCCAGCGACAGGCGCTCGATGCTTCAAACACCAATCGGTCAAAGGATTTGGCTCAAGAGCAATAATCCACCCTCGAGAATCCAGGTTTCATCGAAGGTTTGACCCCGTTGATCTCTTTGAGCCTTGAGACTTGGCACAAAAAACCAAGAAGTTCAGGCAATCGATTTTCCAGCCTACAGCAAGGCGGTATCTCGAGGTTCTGAAACTCGAGTTGAGCCATGTTCAGATCGCAGTTCAAGGCATTAATTCCAACATGGCAAGTTTGCAACAACGACGTTTTGGGCTAAACTCTTGGCAACAAACGAAGGTCTAAGCCTCGGTTGGCAATCAGGGTTTTGAACTTTCCCAAACGAGGTGCGTGCATGACCACAAGCGTTTCAAACCGTAAATCTTCGCTTCCACCGCTTGCCGATGGTGAATTCATTCTGGGCAGCGCTCGAGCCATGCTGGCAAACCCAATTGGGTTTTTGACCGAGCAGTACCTCAAGCACGGGTCGGTGTTTAGAATTCAAGCGGCGACGCAGCGTTTAACGGTGATCGCGGGCGCTCAGGCGAACCAATTTGTCACCAAAGAGGGTACGAATCATTTTCGATCTTGGGAGGTTTGGCATCCGCAAGACACCGAATTTGGTGCGAAAAGTTCAATGATCAGCCTCGACGGGGCAGATCATGCTCAAATGCGAAAAATTCAGAAGCGCGCCTATGCCCGTTCTGCCGTCGATGGGCGTTACAACGACATTCTGGGAATTGTGCAAACCGAAATTGACACTTGGCAACCAGGGCAGCCTGTTTCTGTCACGGCTGCCATGAAACGAATTGTGACCGAGCAATTGGGGCAGATCACGACCAACACCTCACCTCGAGAGCACATTCCAGATTTACTAAAAATGGTGCGCACGATGTTGTTCGTTTACGTCACCAAGCAATACCCGAAAATCATGTTGCTCGACCCAAGATACCAACGTTCCAAGGCACGAATCGTCAATTTTGTCCGTGAAATGGTGCAAGCCCACCGTGACATGCCCAAAGGCACTCGAGCGCCCGATTTGATTGATGATTTGATTCAAGCCCAGCAGGACGATCCAAAATTTATTCCCGAAGCAGATTTGTTGTTCGCCGCGATGGGACCTTACATTGCGGGTTTGGACACCGCCGCAAACGCCTTAAGTTTTATTTTGTACACCTTGCATCAACACCCGCAGGTGCTCGAGCAGGTCAAAACCGAGGTGGACACTGCATTTTCCAAGGGTGATCTGACCGCTGAGAGCGTGCGCGGCATGGACGTGTTGCACCGTGTGATTCTCGAGACGCTGCGGTTGTACCCGATTGCGCCAGCCTTGACGCGTACCGTGTCCAAAACCTTCAAGTTTGATGGTTACACGATTGCCGAAGGCACGGGTGTTCTGATTGGAACGACAGTGCCACATTTTCTGCCTGAGCATTACAAAAACCCGCACAGTTTTGACATTGAACGTTTCGCCGCGCCCAGAGCCGAGCACCGTCGCCCTGGCGTGTACGTGCCGTTTGGGGTTGGTTCACACACCTGCCTGGGCGCTGGGATGGCGGAGGCGATCATCATGGTCAGCGTGGCAGGCATCATTCGAGGCGCAAAACTCGAGGCTGATCCGAAGTACAAGCTCAAGATCATTTCCACGCCAACACCCAGCCCCGATGATAAGTTCGCCTTGAAGTTTTTGGGTAAACAATAAACCTCGAGCAACACGACGAAAATCTCAAATTTTGAAACTCGAGTTTGAACGGGATGTATTATTTTTTGGTGAACACTTCAACACGGTTTTCCGTAGTGCCATGAGTGAATTTTCTGAACAACTTGGATCAGGTTTCTCGAGCATCGTTCCCGAACTTGACGCATGGCGTTTTGGTGGTGAAAGTTTTGCGACCTGTTCTGAGTGCGCCATGAAACCTCGAACGGGACAAGTTCTGCCCGAGCATCGTTTGGTGTTCAAAGCCGAAGCCAGATGTTGCACGTACCATCCAGATTTACCAAACTTTCTGGCGGGTCGGGCGCTGAGGCGCGGTGGTATCGGCGCGGACAAAATTCGGGCGCGGCTCGAGCATTTGGACACACGGTACGCCACGGGGATTGTCCGACCCCCAGAACTTGAGTTGGAATACCAGAACCTCGGCAAATCATCTTTTGGAAATGCTGAGGAATTAACTTGCCCGTATTGGATTTCGGGAACGCACAACTGCACGATTTACGCGGACCGCAACGCGGTGTGCCGAACCTGGCATTGCAAAAGCGTCGATGGCGCAAGGGGTCACAGCGCTTGGACTGCCTTGCGCTGGTTGCTGCTCGAGTTGGAATCAGAACTCGCAAAAACCGTGACCACAACTGACGCACCAGCTCGAGATGCCAGCGTTGAAAATTGGGTTGAGTGGTACATCGCTTGCGCCGAACGGGTTGATCACTTGGATATTGAAACCCTGAAATCCTTGCGCACCCCAAAACTCGAGTTTTTGATCGCCGAAGTCGCTCAAGCCATAACGCTGCGTAACGAAAGTTTGCCCGAAGTGGTCGCGCCGTCGGTGGCGGATTGGTTTGTCGAACCTGACGGTGTTGCCCTGACCGCCTGGAGTGGTTACGACCTGGTGGACGCGCCAACTTGGATTTTTGAACTGTTGAGCCGCCTGGATGGCACAAAAACCTGGCGTGCCGCCAAATTTGAGACCGAAGCAGAAATTGGCAAAACCATCAGTGATGATTTGATTCACACGCTTCACCGTCGCGGTTTGCTGTCTGCGCCAGAACCGCAAACCGGAACGGGCGTGCAATGGAAAATCCATCAAGCCCCAGGGGTCGAAAACGATCATGCACTGCAAGAATTGGCGCAACGAATCATTGACGCCATGCACGAGGACAAAAACCTCGAGCCACCAAACACCTCGAGTTGATCGCCACACTTCAGCTTTCAGGTAAACTGTAATCATGGCAACCATCGCGGCTCTCTTCCCAGGTCAAGGTTCGCAAAGCGTCGGCATGACCAGGGACTTCTTTGAAAACAACGACTCCGCCCGTGCCACTTTAGAGCGTGCCTTCGCGGTGCTGCCAGGACTCGAGCGCCTGATGTTTGAAGGTCCTGAAGAGAGTCTCAAGCTGACCGAGAACGCCCAACCTGCCCTGGTTGCCTCGAGCATCGCCTGTTACCGCGCTTGGCGTGCCAGAACCGACGTCCGCCCCAGTTTCGCGGCGGGTCACAGCCTCGGCGAGTTCTCGGCGCTGGTCGCCACCAAAGCGCTCGAGTTTGATGACGCGCTCAGGTTGGTTCGTGCGCGTGGTCATTACATGCAGGCGGCTGTACCCGTGGGACAGGGCGCAATGTCTGCCGTTCTGAAAGTCAGTCTCGAGGTCATCCGTGAAGTCGTGGGTGGCATTGACGGGGTTGAAGTCGCCAACCTCAACACGCCCGAGCAAACCGTGATTTCAGGTTCAACTGCAGCCGTTGCCACCGCGAATGAGGCTCTAAAAGCCAAAGGCGCAAGGGTCATCCCGCTTCAAGTTTCTGCGCCTTTCCACTCGAGCTTGATGCAGCCCGCCAGAGAACGGCTCGAGAAGGATTTAGCCGTCACCGATTTTTATTCGTTCAACTTTCCAGTCGTGGCGAACGTTACCGCGCTCGAGAATACAGACCCGCTCGAGTTACCAACCTTACTTTCTCAGCAGGTCACAAGCAGCGTGCGATGGGTTGAAAGTATTTTGAGGCTCGAGCAATTGGGTGCGACAGAATTTATTGAATTTGGGGCTGGCACGGCGCTAACGGGCATGGTTAAACGCATTTTGCCCGAGGTGAAAACCTTTAACATTGGCAGCCCAGATGACCTCGAGAAGTATGTTTTGGCGCATTAAATTTAGCGCGGCATTAACAATTGTAAACCGTGCAGCACAAGTTCAAAAGCATCTGCGTGCAACGTCCCAACACGTTCGGTCAGAAAAGATTTGTCGGCGCTGGTGATTTGCGTAATATTCACCACAGCATCTCGAGGTAAACCACTTTCGTTCGTGCCCACAAAAACATTACCTGGCATGTTGGCAAGTTTGAGGTTGGTGGTGATGACCACCACGGTCACGGTTTTGATGACACTTTGGTTGTACTCGTCGCTCGAGACAATCAGCACGGGTCGCCGTCCGCCAGGTTCGCTGCCCAGTGGTTCGGGCAGACTCGCCCACCAGATTTCGCCGCGTTTCATGACCAATCTTCTGCGGGTTGCGAATTTAAAACCCGAGCGCTGAGGTGCTGTAAAAAAGTATCTGGCGTGGTGTCAATTTCTTCGCACAGGGCGTTGATCTGAGCGGTAATTCCCGCAGGTTCATGACGCTCGAGGTATTCTTTTAAAGCTTTGGCGTACAACTCCGAACGGCTGAGTTTGTTTTGAGCCGCGTATTTTTCAGCCGCCTGAAAGGTTGGTGTTGGAATGCTGATCGCGGTTTTCACCAAAGAAGTATAACTTATTTATACCCGTTCGAGATGAGTAGAAAACGGTAAACTAAATCATGACCACATCCCGCAAAACACTTGTCACCGGCGCATCTCGAGGTTTGGGTCGCGCCATCGCCCTAGAACTTGGGAAACGCGGTTTTTTCGTTGCCGTGCATTACGGCAAAAGCGAAGCCGAGGCGCAAGCCGTCGCTGCCGAAATCACGGCTGGCGGCAGTCAAGCCGTGCTGGTGCAAGGCGACCTCTCGAGCATCGAGGGTGGAAAAGCCGTGATTACCCAAGCCGTCGAAAAACTGGGTGGACTCGAGGTGCTGGTCAACAACGCAGGCATCACCCGCGATGGTCTGGTCTTGCGCATGAAAGACGAAGACTGGGATGCCGTGATCGAAACCAATCTTTCCGCCCCGTTCGCCCTGATTCGCACCGCGCTGCGCAGCATGATGAGCGCCAAATATGGGCGGATTGTGAACATCTCGAGCGTGGTCGGTTTGATGGGCAACCCAGGGCAAGCCAATTACATCAGCGCCAAAGCTGGTTTGATCGGTCTGACCAAAGCCATAGCCAAAGAGTACGCGGGCAAAAACATCACCTGCAACGCCGTCGCCCCAGGGTTTATCTCGAGCGACATGACCGACAAGCTGCCCGAGAACGTCCAAGCCAAGTACCTCGAGAATATTCCGGCGGGGCGTTTTGGAGCGCCCGAAGAGGTCGCGGCACTGGTGGCATTCTTGGCGTCAGAAGAGGCAGGGTACATCAACGGACAGACCATAGCCATCGATGGAGGTTTGTACGCCCACTAAGCCCGTCACAGTCATCACAGGCGCTACCGGCGGCATCGGTTCAGCGCTGGCGCTTGCCCTGACGGGTCACGACCTGATCTTGACTGGGCGCAACCTCGAAAAACTCGAGGCGCTCTGCTCGAGCATCCCCAATTCCAAGCCTTTAATTCTCGAGCTTCAACAACCCGAAACGTTCGCTGCCGCACTCGAGGGTTTCCCAAGAATTGACAACCTGATTCACAACGCTGGCATCGGGGAACTCGGTACGGTTGAAAACACATCGCTCGAGGTTTGGCGCGAGATTTTGAACGTGAATTTGCTTGCCTGCGTTGAACTGACCAGGGTTTGCCTGAATCGTTTGCGTGAAACCCGAGGGCAAGTGTTGTTCGTGAACTCTGGCGCGGGTTTGAGCGCCAACGCTGGCTGGGGCGCATACGCCGCCTCGAAATTTGCGCTGCGGGCTTTTGCCGATGCCCTGAGCGCCGAAGAAACCCAGAACGGGATTCGCGTCATGACCGTCTACCCGGGACGCACCGCCACAAAGATGCAAGAAAGAGTTCGCAGCCAAGAGAATCAGACATACGAACCCGAAAAATACATTCAACCCGAAACCCTGGCAGCCACGATCAAGATGATGCTCGAGACACCGAGGGATTCGATCTTGACGCAAGTGATGGTGACCAGACCGACTTAAAAGCCATTGGATAACTCGAGATACCGTATTCTCAGATTTCAGTTCTCGAGATTGAGAACTGAAAATCAAACGTCACAAAATTCCGAGCAGGATTTGTAAGTGAGCCGTCAGGATTGGCTGCTAGAATCGGGGCATGAAAACGAGTTCGGACCGCCAAAAACGATGGTTGCAAAATCGTTTTCAAATTCTTGGTGGTTATCCAAGTGCAGCCCTTAACTTGGGTCAAAGCGATGGCTGAGTTCGTTCAACGGTCTGAAAAACTGACCTTGCAGCCGCACGATCAAACTTCGAGTCGAGGCTGGCGCAGCAGGTTGGTGCGCTTGGGTCGTTGGCGAGCCTTGCTGCTGGTTTCGATCTGTTCAATCGTTGCCTCGGTGGTGATTGCCCTTCCCGTCAGTCTGCTGTTCGGGGCGAAAGGCGTGGATTTACCCTTTGTGCTGCTGACCTCGATTCTTGTCCCGATGTGCGTTGCGCCAACTGTCGCGCATTTTTTGATGCAATTGCTGTTCGAGCTTGACCAAAATCGAGCGCAATTGTTGAACATGGCAACCCGTGACAGCCTGACCCATGTTCACAACCGCCGTTTTTTCATGGAAAGCTTTGAGCTTGAAACCGCTCGAGCCTTGCGTACCGATAGCCCGCTTGCCGTGTTGATGATTGACGTTGACGATTTCAAATCGGTCAATGACCAGTATGGGCACGCCCTTGGGGACAGCGTATTGCAAAAAGTGGCTCGAGCTTGCGCGGACATGGTGCGCTCGTATGATGTGCTGGCACGACTTGGCGGCGAGGAATTTGTGGTGCTCTTACCGAGCATCTCTTTAACAGCCGCCTGTGATGTTGCAGAAAGGTTGCGTGCTGCCGTGGAGGGCTTGAGTATCCTGACCGATTCCGGCGCACCGATCAAGGTGACGATCAGTTTGGGGGTCGGATTTTTGGACTCAACCACCCTCGACCATCAAAGTTTGCTCAATCTAGCCGATCAAGCCCTGTACAGAGCCAAACGTTCAGGCAAAAACCGTTGGGTGTGTTGAGGGTTTATCTGGTTTGGTGGCACATCATGCACTGTGCACCCGAGACGTTGGTCATTTGTGGTTGTTGACCAACATCAGGGTTTCCAAAGCCTTTGGCTCGAGCATCGGCATTTTCAATGTTGCGCTCAAGAATGTTCTTACACGGGTAACTGGCGTAAGTTGGGCTGAGTTTGGCTTGCTGATACACGATTTTCGCAGTCTCGGAACGTCCTTGTTTGACCAGCACATTGCCAAAATACAAGAAAAAACCTTTCCAGTTGTGCGGTACTTTTTCACTGTTCAAGCAAACGTTACAAACCCTTGGCGTCAGGTCGCTGCGGGCAAGAAATGCCGTGTTTTGCGCAGTGAAGCTTGCCAAATCTGAGGTTTTGTTGACTGGCGTTTTCAGACACACTGCCAGACTGGTTCATATCGCATCGGCGGATTCGGTGAAGCGCCCCGAACCCACGGGTCGACCACTGAGCACGTTGCTGAACGTAAACTGGGTACAGTTTAATCCCCTCAAGCGGCATGTGATAACCGTCAACGGTCAAGCGTTCGTCCTGGTGAATGCTGCCCAGCGCCAGACGCACCGCCCAAAACCAGGCAGTCGGTCCTCGCTCGGCTCGAGTTTGTACGCCTCGAGCAAATACCGTTCGTTTTTACCGCAGCCCAGACCGAGGACGACAACGTGGCGGCAGTGGCTTGGGACTTGCCATCTCGAGGTCACTGATTGAAGCGCACGGTGGCGGGACTAAACTGGTCAAAACGGAAGTTGGAGTCTGTGTGCGCGTGACGCTGAATTTAATCATGAAGAGATGACTTTTGTGTGGTTGACTTGAGCTTTCAAAGTTCGTAAACTTCACTTGTCTTTTATTCTCGACGCGAACATTGAAAATCTTTTGGACTAAACTTCTTTGCAAAGAAGTTGTTATGGTTTCGGCGCTCAGTGCCTTAACCAAAGGTGGTACACTGACCACCAAATTTATTCTCCAATCCGAGGGCGACCTCGTGAAATTGCAAGCCATTGAAGCCCTCGCTTCAACGGCATCTGCCTTGTTGGGCGGCGTTGCGGCAGATATATTGCCAAGACGACTTTTAATGCCGTTCACCAACGGCTTTTTGTTTGTCATCGCAATCGCTTTGGCATTCAGCGGCGACCCTATTGGGTTTTACGCCGCGTATTCGTTGGGGTCACCTCTTGGTGTGCTCCCACTCTCCGCCTGGTTTAAGGAAGCCAAGGGAGAAGACCGCTGGCCCACCAGGCTTAAAGATGGTCTCGAGAATGGAGTTGCGGTTGCGACCCCATTTATTGCCTTCGCCCTGTACCAAGTGTACGGGCGAACGGTCATTCTGATAGACGCATTGAGTTTCCTGCTCCTGGCAGTTGCCAGTGCAGTCGTACCACAAGCTCCACGAACAACCCCGCGCCAACTCAACCTTTTGGGTGCATGGCAACAAATGGTTTCAGATCGGCGCATTGTGGTCTTGTGGATTATATTGAACGTTTTATTCGCGTTTTCAGACGTGATCACAGCGTTTAATTACAAGCAAAGTGATTTCTTTGCTTCTTATCTCTCGCTCGAGACCCTCGGGCGGATCATTGCATTGTTAACCCTGATCTCGAGGACAGGTGAGGGTTCTCGAAGCATTCTATTTCAACAGAGCTTGCAAAATGCTATTTTGGTGGCAATTCTTTTGCCGGTGAGTTGTTTTGAAATTCCAACGCAAGTCAAGGCTGTTCATGCCCTTATGCTGGGAATTTCCTCGGCGACAGCTTGGTTTGGTTTATACGAACTGCTGTTGGGTGACGCGCCAACCGAAGTGGCTGGAACGTGCAATGCCTTGAACCGAGTTGGGTTTAATGTACTTTCGTTGATGGTCAAAGCACCATTAACGCTGGTCCCTGTCGCCTTGGCAGGTATTTATTTCCGCGATATCGCAAACATTGTTTCGATCATTGCGGTTACAACGTTGGTCGCTTTGGCGATATACGTTTCAACCCGTCCAAAAGAATAAACGCTCGGGTTCAGACAGTGCAGGAATTGGCTTTTGGCTTATTCCTGCTTTTTTCATTTGATTTGGTAAACGGTTCGAAGATATTTTTTGAACCAAGAATTCTCCATAAACTGATGCATCAAAGTCAACCAAAACCCAATGCTCGAGCCTTACCGAATGCGAATTGCAGCTCAAAAGTGACCGTAAGTATCTTTTGTACGTTTGAACCGAGGGTTCTTGCTGGCACTGTATTGAAACGAGTTTGCGACGCTCGAGCATTACCCGGCGATTGAATCACATCAAATGGCATTCTTGCCACGCCCTGAAAAACCCTGCAAATATTTTTACTTTGCGACCTGGTCGCGCCCAGCGTTCTTGGCTCGGTACAACGCCGCATCTGCCTGTGCGGTGACCTGCTCGAGACCCTGAGAATCGTCTGGGTCGTGGTAAGCCAGTCCGATGCTGACCGTGATTTGAAGCCCTGCCAAGTTGGCTTGCCGTACCGCCAGCAGCAGGCGATTGGAAGCCATGTCTGCATCGATGGGTTTGATGTTGGCAAAAAGCACCAAAAATTCTTCACCGCCCCAACGGGCAACCGAGTCCGAACCTCGAATCTGGTTTGCCAGAACAAAGGCGAGTTCGCGCAGCACCTGGTCACCACGGTCGTGACCATGGGTGTCATTGACCAATTTGAAGTGATCGATGTCAAGAATCACGATGGCATACGGTTTGGTCAGCAGGTGGGTCTTGTCAAGTTTTGTTTGCATGGCACGTCGGTTGTTGAGTTCGGTCAACGAATCGGTGTTCGCCATGATTTCCATGGTTTTCAACGATTCCCTGATCCTCGAGAACATCCACAGAAAGCCAATCACGATTGCGTTAAACAACAAGATGGTTATGAAAATTTCAGATTGTAAATCATTGAATTTAAACCTTGTTTGTATAGCAACAATCAGTATGACGACAATTACGTATGCAATTGACAGAAAAGCTGCAATTGTCTCTGAAAAGGTTAGGAAAGTCATCATAAAAATGACAGAAATCCACAAAACACCGATAGAAGCTTGACTCGATGTCATGATAAATGGAAGCGAAACGAGTGCGAAATCAACCAATTCGTAAGCGCCAAGGGTAAACATGATCAGAATCACCACGGCATTGGCTGCCGATGCCCTCAGCTTTAAGCAAATCGCGCAGGCGAAAAACACCAACGCCATGGTCGGTAAGGCGAACAGGTCAAATCTCGAAATCCGACCTGTTGTGAACTGTAAAACCCATGGCAGCATCACGGCAAAAACCGCAATCACAAGAACCGGAATCAACACCTTGACTTGGAAAGCCTCCTGTCCCTCTGCGGGCGCGAGCCAGAATTTCAAGTCACCCAGTTTCATGTTGGCAAGTGGGCGAGACACTGCCGCATCTGATATGAACAATGCCAATTTAATTTGGGCATCATTTTCACAACCCGAAAGGCAAAACCAGACCGCGAGAACCCCGAGTTGAGGATTTCTATCCGCGATGGGTCAATGGTGAAAAATCGTGTGAACAATTGCCCGCTCCGTCTGGGAGTATTATTTTCGTATGATTTGGCTTGGCAGTTGCAGTGTACCTCGAGATTTGCAAAAGCGGCGTTCATCTTGAACTGATTCAAGAACAACGTCAAGTTTTTGCAAACCAAATCGCTGAAAGGGAAAGCCTTTTTGATGATTGCGTTTAGGCTCGAGCGCTTACCCTTAACTGAATTCCACCAAACGGCATTCCAGTCGCGCCAAAATAGACTTGATAGGGTTTAAACCCAGGCTCGAGCGTCAGGTCAAAACGGCGCAGAATTTGCGCGATCATGGCTTTCATCTCGACGGTCGCAAAGTTCATGCCGATACACACCCTTGGACCACCGCCAAAACCAACCAGAGCGAATTGATTTTTTTTGTCTTCCTCTCGCGGCGGCGCAAAACGGTCTGGGTCAAAACTGGCTGGGTTTTGCCAGATGTGCGGCAACTGGTGGCTGGCGGCAATCGAATAAATCACCCTAGTTCCGGCTGGAATATGAAAGCCATTAAATTCAAAATCTTGCACCGTGCCGCGCGGCGCGTTCGCCACGGGCGGGTACAGCCGTTCGGCTTCGGACAGCGCATAACCCAAAACTTTGAGCTGTTTGACCCCCTCGAGATGCGGGTCTTTATCACCCAGCACCGCCGTCAGTTCGGCGCGGATTCTGGCGGTGTAGTCAGGATTTTGCGCCAGCAAGCACAGCAACCAAGCGCTCAAACTGGTGCTGGTCTCGTGACCTGCCACCAGCAAAATGTTGGTGTGCCCCAGCAATTGCCCGTCCGATAAGGCATTGCCCGAGCCATCTCGAGCGCGTACCAACATGCCCAGCACGTCATCGGTTGGGCTTGAGCGGCGTTGTTCGATTTGCTCGAGCAACATTTTTGAGATCGTGTCTTTGGTGGTCATGGCGGTCTGGAAGGCTTGTTCTTGGGTGGTGTCCTCGCCGTTGCCCATCAAAAGTTGTGTGAACAAGCGCCTGAACTCGTCGATTTCGGTTTGGTCAGAGAAGCCCACGAGTGCTTCCGCAGCCACGTCAAACGTGATCTTGCGGGCTTCCTCGTAGACATTGACCGTGCCCTGCTCGAGCCAACTCGAGACGTAACGGTCAATCACACGGTTCATGATTGGCAAGTAGCGGTCCATGTAATCTTGGGTGAACGCGGGATTCATCATTTTGCGTTGCGCATCGTGCGGTGCGCCGTCCATGTTCAGCAAGCCCTTGCCCATGATTTCGCCCATGATCGGCGTCCAACCCAGGTCATGCGAGAACGCCGCCCGATTCTCGAGCAGCACGAAACGGTTCGCTTCGGGTCCAACCAGATAGACCAGTTCGGTTCCGTCAAGGTTTCTGGCAAAAATTGGTCCGTGTATTTCGTAGCACTCTGCCAAAAACTGTCCAACTCGGGTCGAGTAATCTTCGGGGAAGACGGGACGCGGCAAATCTGCAACGGTTTTCATGATTGCATTCTGGCATTTGCCATGTGAATCTCGAGTGAATGGTCTTACGTTTGAAACTCGAGCCAAATCCGAAGCGACATAAAATAAAAAAGACGGCTTTTTCGCCGTTGATTTATATACGATAGCACGGTATACGCTATTCGTCAAGATTATGCACTCGAGTCGGGCTGCACGAATTCGATCTTGTACAGTTTTAGCCTCGAGTCTCCAAGAATGAGCAGCCTTATCAGGGTTTCCTCAGTGTTGGGCTTTAACGTGACAGCGAAGTTGAGAAGGAGAATTTATGCAAAAAATGATGTTCCTGATTGGTATCGGTGTAATCCTGGCAAGTTGCAATCAACAACTTTCCAACCCTGAAATTGGCACGCTGACCAGAGAAAACGCGGTGGCGTTCAAATCCAGCAGCGCAGAGCAGGGCAGCGATCAACTCTCAAGCGCGATGCTGAGCATTGCCGGAACCAGTGTGATTGGCGAAGCCGATTTTGATTTGCCATCCGGAAATCTTGCCAAGTGCGAACTTCCAGCCACGGGCAACAATTTGAGCGACGTTGACCTGGACAAGATTCCGGTCAAAAACGCCCGATCATTTATTTGTGCCTTCTCGAGCACGATAGGACCTGTCACCAACAGCGCCAGCGTCACGGGCAGCAGTTCACTCGAGGACAAAAACGACAACGATGCCAATGTTGGTTTCAAATACGCCACCGCACTGGCGTTTGACCTCAACTGGAACGGTAAAAAGTTAAACACCAGCGCCAATATCAATCTGGACATCACACCAGGCACGGGCAAGTACACAATCCTCGAGAAATCCAAATTCGTCAAAAACCTCAAAGAACTCGGTAGCGACTCGAGCATCGAATTGACGCCCGATGACGTGACCAAACCATTCAAGGGTGGCGTCATCAAATTTACTGGTGTGCAAACCCTGAAAGACGGCACGAACACGTTGGTCGTCAACTCGAGCGGTCAAGATTTGCATTTTGGCAAAGGTTGCAGGCGCGGATTTGACGCGGGCAAAATCAATTTGACCGACGGCACGAACACGCTCGTGATTACCTTCACGGCTTGTCGCAAGTACACTGCGGTTTACAACGGGCAGCCGCTCGAGTGATTCAAAAACACTCAAGTCAACCAAAACCCTCGAGCCACTGGAATGTGACTCGAGGGTTTTGGTTGGTGTTTAAAACGTCCAATTGAGCACTTCAAATCAAAAGTTTAACGATCAACGGTTGGTGCGGTATCAAACGTCCAAGCATTCGAGGCATTGTCGAGCACAATCAATGTGCCAGGTGTGGCGCTGGCTGTCTCGCCGTCTCCGGCACTGGTTGGCTCGAGGGTCACAAAGGCGCGACTAAATTTGGTTTTCAAATCGTTTATGCCACTTGGAATTGCGGCATTGGCGGGGGCTTGGCTTTCAAACTTGAACACCCCACTGCGTCCATTGGAAGAGAACGAACCCAGTCGGGTTGTGATCGCCGCCGCATCGGTGGCGTACACAATGTATGAGTATCCACCTGGGTTTTGGGGCAAACCCGTCCAAGCCAAACTGATACCATCGCCAGCCACGCCAAGGTTGAGGTTGGGATTGGTCAATGTCAGTTGGGCGCTGGCGCTGCTGGGCAAGCTGAACGACGTCGTGAACCGCAAGCCATCGGCATTCATACCGAGCGTTACGTTGGCAGCGCCAGCCACAACGGGCGCGAACGTGCCGATCAAACTAGCAGAATTGGTCACATCCAATTTACCTGCACCCACCGACTGCAACGCAATCTCGAGCACGTTATAACCACCGGCGGCAAGGTTGACAGGTCCCGCGAAAGCCGCCGCCGGTGGCAGCACTGCCGTTTTGCCCAACAAAATTTGCCCTGTGACATTGCCATTGGCATCTTGTTTTGCCAAGTACACGCCGTAAGTATGACCGGAATCTGGTGTCGGTAAATTCGCAATGCTCGAGATGGTGATGCTCGAGGCACTTGTTCCCGCATCGGTGATGGTTGCCGTGCCGCTTGGCACAATAACACTTGCAGGTACGTTCAGACTGCGTTGAGCAGGTCGAACAAACGTCGCAAAGTTGACGGTGGCGCGTGAAGTGCTTGCCCCAACGATGGTAATGCCAGTGGCGCAATTGACCCCAGTAATGCCAAGTACGGTGACACTAAAGGCGGCGTTGCCACTGGCATCGGTGGTGGCTGTGGTTGGATTGACCGTGCAATAACGGGCATCGGACAGTGCAGACAATTTGATATTGCCCACGCCACTGCTGCTGGCATCTACGACTTGCACACCAAGATTGACACTCGAACCCGAAGCCGCAATTTGATTGATACCACTGCTTGGGTTTAACGTGAATGTGGTGGGCAATGGGGTGCTGCTTGAGCATGATGCAAGGCTGAGGGCGGCACCGAGACCAAGAATGACTTGAAGTTGAATTCGCATAATAAGGTTCTCCTCATCGGACAGTCCGAGTCATACCAACGCAAGAATCATCTTGAGTCAGGATCAAAACGGTAGTTGAGAGACGAATGGTATTGGCAGGCTAAAACGATTGACTTCGAGCGCTCAAGGTCATTCTGCTGTTTTAGAGTGCAAAACAAAATAAAAGTTCCCAAGCAGCAATCACTTCGGGTTTTGAAGGTTGAAGTGCAGTAGCAAACTGCGGGAAACAGTCGCACTTTTTTGACTGTTTCCCCGACCAAAGGGAATGGCAAAAGCACGCAATAAACTGAGGTTAACGACTTTGTGCTGGGTTGGAAACCTTGAGCTTAAATTTTCTCGAGTCCAATCGCAAAAACATCGCTATTTTTGACCTCGAGTTGCAATCTCGGCAGGGGTTTGAGGGCGGGTCCTGAGACGCTCATCCCCGCCTTTTCGGGATCGAACGCGCTGAAGTGACAGGCGCAACCGAGGATGGGATTTCCTGCCGGTGGACGGTACTTGTACGCCATTGAGGCAATCTCGGGTTTGGTTATGAAATCACAGGTGCAATTTTGATGGGTGCAGACCCTCGAGAGGGCAATCAAGTGTGTGCCGCCTCGGCTCAATCCGCCCGGTTGCGGTGTGCTGACCCGAATCAGAATGGCGGGTAACGACTGGATGCTCGAGCCAATTTTGATGGGGTAATCAAATGCTTTGGCATCGCCTGGTTGTTGCAGATCGCTGACGCGAGCGATTTTAAATTTGTTGCCCGTCTGAAAGTTTGGGGTGCCTGGAGGGGTTTTGCCCAGCAGAATGCGGTAGGAACGAATGCCAAACCAGGCAAAGAATCCTCCCGCGCCAAGCACCGGCGCGATCCACCAGAGTTCGAGCAGGTTGCGTCTCGAGATTTTTGTGGGATCATTTTCGGACATGATTTCAGTTTAAGGCTTCAACGCCGTGACGTATTTCACCAGCAAGCCGATGTCCGCACTCGAGAGTTGCGGAAAAGCTGGCATTTTCTTGTTTTTCGAGCCAAATTTGATTTGATTGGTCACAAACGCGGCATTTTGAGCATTTTTGGAGGTTCTCAAATTGGGACCGATCTGTCCTTGGGCTTCGCTGCCGTGGCATCCGGCACAATTGGTGGCGAAAAGTTTCACGGCTGGATCAGAGGCGCTCAGGCGTTTTCTGGCGGCGCTCATGAGTTGCGTGATGCGTGGGCTTCCAGTGTCGCCCGTGATTTTTTGGTATTCCTTCCAGGCATTCAAAGCGCCTTGCGGATCATTTTTGGAACTGAACAAAATATTGCCAATGGTCATCCAGGCTTCGCTCGAGGGTGGTTTGAGTTTGGTGGCGGCGCGTAACAACGCCAGCGATTGATCGAGCAATTTGGGGTCTTGCGCACTGGCAAAAAACAAAATTTGCCCGTAACGCGCCAGCGCCGTCACGTTTTTGGGTTCTTGGCGCAGCACCTCGCCGTAAGCATTGGCGGCACGGTTGTAATCCTGAATCTCCCAAGCCAGTTGCCCGTACTCGAGCAGCGTGACAGCTTGGGCGCTGCCGGCTTTGGCTTGCGCGTTCAAGACAGCCTCGAGGGATTTGAGTTTCGCGGCGTTCTCGTAATCTTTGGCTTCCTGCGGACGCAACGCTAGACGCTCCAAGCCAGGCACAACAAAGACGTTTGCCAGCGCTCCAGCCAGCGCCAACGCCGTCAGAGAACCCAGCACAAAACCCAACGACGTGCGTCTGCGGGTTTGTACTGGTGCGGGCGCTAAATCCTCGAGTTTCTCGAGGATCAAGGCGGCTCGGGTTTCGTCACGCAGCCGCAAACGCGGGTAATCGCTGTCCTCGATCAGACCAAGCTTGTGATCTCGCTCGAGTTCCTTGATTTGTTTGAACAGCGCGTCACGTTCGTCTTCAAGTTCGACCCGAGCGTTGTCGGTAGGCGCAAGTTCGCTTGAGGTGTTGATGATTGGACGAACGGCGTAAAACACCAGACCAAGCGCGACCAACACGCCCAAAATTCCAAAAACGATGCCTAAAATAAAATCCCACCTCTCGAGCGACCACTCACAAGTTCTTGCTTTCTTCCAGTTGCCTGCGCACCTTCTCGAGCGAAGCCCTTTGGGCTTCGGGCATGACTTGCGTGCTGGCGCGGCGCAAATACGAGACCAAACCAATCGCGCCGCCGAACAAGAGCACCAGTGGCGCACCCCAAACAATCAAATCTGTACCGCTTTTTGGAGGCTCGAGCAAGACCACGCGCCCGTACTTGGAGACAAAATAATCGCGGATGGTGTCATCGGTCTGACCTTGCTTCACACGGTCTTTCAGTTCGTTCAGCATTGACCGCGAAAAGTCACTCGAGCTTTCGGTGATGCTCAGACCCTGACAGATCGGACAACGAATCTGCTTGCCCAGCGCCTGCACTCGGGTTTCCTCGGCAGCATTTTGCGCCAGGGCAAAACCTGTTAAAAGTAAAATCAAGAGGATCGAGAGAACCCGTATCAAATCGCGCCAATGCCTTTCAAACCAGCCTGCAACGATTCGGCATCGAGAGGACCTGTCACGGCTTTCACCACGACACCACTGGTATCAATAAAAAATGTTTCAGGAACGCCCGTGATCGCGTATTTCACGCTCGAGCGACCCGCCTCAAGTTTATCGTCATCCATGACCACAGGAAAGCCAAGGTTGTACTTGTCGCGGAAACCTTTGGCGAGCGGGGCTTTGTCGCTGTACGCCACACCCAGGAACACGGTTTTCTTGGCGGCGGCATCAATCGCGGCTTGAGCCAGCATCGGCGCTTCGTCCACGCAAGGTCCACACCAGGAAGCAAAAAAGTTCACGACCACAGGGCGACCCCTGAAACCCGAGAGCGTCAAGTCCGTACCCTCAAGCGTCTTGAGGGTGAAATCTGGCGCGGGTTTCCCCTCGAGCGAGCTGGTGTTGACGGCGGCGGGTTTGGTCAACCCGTAACCGAGCGCGGCAACGAATGCCAACAAGACGATTGGCACGACAAATTTTTGAATCGGATTTTGTTTTTGCACTGGATTCGGGGTTTGCATGTTTTTACCTCGAGCATCGGTTGGGGTTTTGGGGTCGTAGGGGTGAACCTTCTTGATCATAAAATGCACCTTCTTGATTCCAAGATGCACCTTACGGACGGAATCGCTGGCGGACATGATCGCTTGTGTTCACCCTTGAGGACATTTGATGACTTCGAGAATAAGCTCGAGCTTTAATCGCTGGCTGCCGCAACATTGGAAGAATCGGTTTTCGGTTCACTCACAATCGCGGGAATCAGGGTCAATGCCGCGCCAATCACCACGATCAAACCACCAATCCAAATCCAACTGACCAGCGGAGATGAAATAAATTTCAGGCTGACACTCTGATCTTTGGGATCGCCATTGACCAGCACCATGTAAAAATCACCACTTACCTTGTATTGAATGGCTGGCGTCGAAACCGCCTCGCGTTGCGTGCCGTAATAATTTTGGGCGGGATAAAATTCTTTGCCATCCACCTCGAGCTTGGCGGCTTGAATGGTTTTTTCGGGGCGCTCTTCGCCAACCAGATTGTAATAACGAACCTCATGACCGAGCACGGTTTTCATCTCGCCTGGTCGGAATGCCAGTTCGCGCTCGACCTTGTACGCGCCCGAGAAAGCGATGCCAATGGCAATCACGACCACGCCCAAGTGCGTGATGTACGCGCCGTAACGCCGTGGGTAGGCGTTTAACAGATCGCTCAGAGCCTTCAGGCTCGAGCCGCCCTCGGCTTGCTGGCGTTGGTGAACGGCGTTGCCAGTCACGACAAAAAGTACACCGATGGCAAGGCTCGAGAAAGCCAGTGTCAATAGAACGTTGATGTCACGAATGCTCAGCACAAACGCGGTAATGCTGGTCAACACCGCCATAATGCCAGGAATGGTCAAGGTTTTGCGCAGTGCCACACCCTCGAGCCGCCGCCAGGTTAACGCGGGTCCAACCGCCATCAAACCCAAGATTGCCAGTCCAATCGGAATGCCGACCTGATTGAAAAACGGTGCGCCAACCGAAGTCGTTTTGTTGGTGAACGCCTCGTAAAATACGGGGAACATTGTTCCCAGAACCACCGTAAAAGCAAAACTCGAGAAGAGTAGGTTTCCAGCCAGGAACGCGCCCTCCCTCGAGAGTGGACTGTCGAGGCTGTGATCGTCACGAACCAGGGACAGGCGTTTGTAGGCGATGTACAAGGTTATACCGAGCATGACGGCGAAGAAACCCAGGAACACGGGTCCAATCGGGCTTTTGGAAAAACTGTGAACGCTCTGCACGATGCCCGAACGGGTTAAAAACGTTCCAAAGACGGTGCTCGAGAAAGCTGCGACGATCAAGCCCAGATTCCAGCCTTTGAGGATGCGGCGGCGTTCCTGAATTTGCAGGCTGTGCAGGTAGGCAGTCGTGAAAAACCAGGGCAAGATGCTGGCGTTCTCCACGGGGTCCCACGCCCAATATCCGCCCCAACCGAGGACTTCGTAAGACCACCAACCGCCAGCCACGATTGCGGCGGACAGAAAAGCCCAGGCGACAATGCTCCAACGGCGGGTTTGGACCAGCCAAGTTTCGCCCAGGCGACCCGTCAGCATGGCGGCGACGGCGTAAGCAAACGGCACGCTCAAGCCGACAAAACCGATGTACATCAAGACTGGGTGAACCGCCATCATCCAGTGGTTTTGCAACAAGGCATTTGGACCGTTCCCGTCAAGCGGCGGCAATGGAACCTCGAGAAACGGACTGCCGACGGTGGCGTTCACGCCCAAGAAAAAGGTGAGCACGGCGAACATCGTGGCGAGCGCATACGGACGAAGCGCATCGTTCTTGGCGATTCTCGAGACGAGCAGCAAGAACCCCGCCAGCAACCACGCCCAAAGTAAAATACTGCCCGCCAGAGCGCCCCACAAGGAAACTATTTTCACCCAGAGCGGTGACGTGCTTGCCGAGTGGTTCGCCACGTAATTGACGCTGGTGTCGTTGGTTAACAGTGCCACCTCGAGCACAATTAAGGCAAAGGTGGCGAACAAAAACGTTGGGATTGCTGCACGGCGTCCGACCTCTGCCAGCCTGGAATCGCGTCTCGAGCCGCCAAGTGCGGAATTGACGAAACCCCAAATGCAGAACACCAACGCGATCAAAATTGAAAATTCACCCAAGCTCGAGTTGTTCATTCATTACCTCGAGTCCTTGATTTTGTCGGTGATGTTGGCGTAATCGAGGACTTCGCCTGGTTTGGGCGCACGGTATTCCTCGCTGTGTTTGACCAGCAGTTGCGAACCTTGGAAGGTGTTGCCAACAAATTTCCCCTCGACGGTCACGCCGCGACCTGGTTTGAACAGATCGGGCGGTGTGCCCGTGAAACTGACGGGAAACTTGCTCGTGCCGTCGGTAATCACAAACCTCAACTCGAGGGTCTGCTTGTTGTACTTCACACTGTTTTCTTGCACCACACCGCCAAGCCGCACGGTTTTGTCGCTGTATTTGGCGGTGTCTTGCAGGTATTCGGAGGGCGTGATGAAAAACGTTAAATTGGTGTTCAGGCTCGAGGAAAGCACGAAACCCACACCGCCCAGAATGATCACCAAACCCAAAATGTATTTCCAAGAGTTGTTTGAACGGGGGTTCATGGTGTGTCCTTTTTGAGTTGACGCATCAAACGAATCAGATAAAACGCGTAACCACCCAGCAGCAAAACAGCCGCGCCGTAAGACCAGTAGACAAAAATATCCCACTTGTGCGCGGCGGCGATCTCGGCAGGATTCATTGCGCCACCTTCATGCTGCCAAGCTGCATTTCGATCTCTTCAGACTCGAGATCACTGACCCGAAGCGCAATCTGCCCACGAAGGCGCAAAAGGTAAATGTACAAAACTGTGAAACCGAGCAAAGACAGCAAAAACGCGATCAGAATGCCAGGATTTGCCAATGACGAATGTTTTGCTGCAACGCTGAGACTGGGGGTTTGATGCAGGGTATTCCACCAGTAAACACTCATGTAATTGATCGGTACACCCACGCTGGCAACCACCCCAATGACGGCACTGACCCGAGCGCGACGGGCTGGGTCATCAATGATGCCGCGCACCATCAACATGCCGACGTACACCATGAACATTAACAGTGTTGTGGTCATGCGAGCGTCCCACTGCCAGTACGTTCCCCAGGTCGGACGACCCCACAAGGCTCCCGTGAACAGGGACAGCACGATGAACACCACGCCGATTTCGGCACTGCTGGCGGAAAGTCGATCAAAATGATTGCGTCGCGTGATCAGGTACGCCAGACCGTAAACCGCCGTCATGCCAAACGAGAGGTACGCCAACCAAGAGGCTGGCACATGAAGCGGCAAAATTCGGGTTAAAAACCCTTGTTGAACATCTGGCTGCGCTGTAAATGTAAAGACAAACGTTAAGACCACAATCAGCAAACTCGAGAAACCAAGCGCTGGCGTGATCCAACTCGCGTCAAAAAAAGATTTTGGTTTACTTTGCATAAAAACCCTCCATTGTCTTTAAACCCGTTACGTCTCATCAGTGTACGCTCGAGAGAAACCTTTGGTTCTATTTTGCAGCTTTGATTTGAAAAACCTAACCCCAGCGTTGGGGAT
The DNA here is from genome assembly GCA_025352125.1 of Deinococcales bacterium. GTDB lineage: Bacteria > Deinococcota > Deinococci > Deinococcales > JAAFIG01 > JANXTZ01. The sequence goes on from JANXTZ010000078.1 coordinate 55,906, forward strand.
GAAGATTGTCCCAAACTCGAGCTTGCCATGTCCGCCTGACCAAAACCTGAACGAACTCAAGATTCCACCGCGAATGGAAAAATCAATGTACAAACCGTGACGTAAACAACGTTGAAGCCAATCAACAGTCTAAGCCAACCCCAGATTTCCCCGCCAGAGCCATTGGTCACGATCAGCGTCGTGGCTTTGACCGCCCCGATCACCACTGGTACCACCAACGGGAAAATAAGCACGGGCAGCAATGACTCTCGAGCGCGAAGGTTGACGGTCAGGGAGCTTTGAAAGGTGGAAATGATCGAAAAACCAATCACGCCCAGAAATACGGTCAGCAGCAACAGCAGCAGTTTCTCGCCAACTTTTACGTCATACAACAGCACAGTCAGGGGTACGACCAGCAGCGCGAGTATCAGCATCAACCCAATGTTTGAGAGTAACTTTCCCAAGTAGATCAACTCGTGCGGCACTGGGTACAACAACAACGCCTCGAGCGCCCCGTCCTCAGCCTCGGAGGCGAACGCTCGAGACGCCGCCAGAATGCTGGCAAAGGCAATTGCCACCCACAAAACCCCAGGCGCTGCCTGACGCAAACGCGTGCTTTCAGGACCAAAGGCGAACGCCAAAATCATGACCACCAAACCCGCGAAAAAAATGGTGGCGGTCAACACATCTCGAGCACGCCCTTCAATGCGCCAATCTTTGGCGGCAATCGTCAGAATCACACGCCAGGGGTTCATCCTCGAGCCTCGAGAGTAAAGACTTTGATTGCTTTGACACCCGAGGCAGCAATGTTCTCTACCCTCATCCCCAACCCTTCTCCCAACATCAGGAGAAGGGAGTTTTGGTGCTGTGTTGTGTGGCGCAAATGGAGGCTCGAGATACCAAGTATTCGATTTTTTTGGGCATTTTGAACCCTCTTCCGCTCGCGGAAGAGGGTGACGAGCCTAAGGCGAGTCGGGTGAGAGTGGAAACTCACGCCAGCCTCGGGGCGTTGGGTTCTGACAGCAAACCATTTTGCAAGGTTGTCTCGAGGCTCGAGATTTTTGCGGTTCGTTCGGGTTCGTGACTGGCAATAATCAATGTCGTACCGCGTTGACGCTCGAGGGTTAAGAGTTCTTCGACCAGGTTTTTGCCTTCAGGGTCGAGCGCGGCGAATGGTTCGTCCAACAGCACCAGTTCTGGCTCGAGGATCAGCATTTTGGCAAGCGCCAAGCGTTTGCGCATTCCGCTCGAGTAGGCGCGAACGCGGGCGGTCACGCTGCCCATGCCGACGCGCTCGAGGGCGATTTGCAGGCTTGCTTTGGGAGTGTTTTTCAGACTCATCTTGGCAGAAAACTCGAGATTCTCGAGTCCTGAAAGTTCTTGGTATAAACCTAAATGGTGCGAGACGAGCAAGACTTTGCCACGAATGCGTTGCTGGTCGTTCAATGGAAAGCCCAAAATTTTGCCCGTGCCTCGAGACGGCGAAAGCGCGGTCGCCATGATTTTGAGGAGTGTGGTTTTGCCCGCGCCGTTGCTGCCGTACAGTGCCAAAACTTCGCCGCGTGCCAGTTGCAAGTTCGCGCCGCGCAAAACGTAAGACCGTGCGTAACGGTGAACCAAACCAGTCAACTCGAGGGCAGGGGAATCGGTCACAGCTTTCAGCTTACGGTGTTTAAGTCGGGCGTATCAAAAAACCTCCCCAGATTTTGGGAAGGTTTTGAAACTCGAGAAATTGGTTTTACTTTTTGACAGTGTTACTTTTTGACTTCGGCGCAAACGTCATCGCTTAAATCAGTACCTTCTGGGTCGGCATAGATCACCAAACCGCTCGAGGAGGCGATCAGACGATCCATCACGACCACGTAACCTTGGGCTTTGGCAACCTTAGAAACGGCAACGTCAACATCTTTGGTGACTGGAGTCAGAAGCTTGTCAAATTTGTCTTGCAGTTGCTTGGCTCGAGCTTGGTACGATTTTGCCAGCACGTCATATTGTTGACGTTCGGCAGCAGAAGCGGTGTTTTGCTGCAACTTGGCTTGAAGTGCGGTTAGTTGTTGTTGAATTGGCTTGAGTTCATCCTCAGCCTTTTTGCGTTGCGCAACAATACCTTTGCCGTCTGGGTGGCACTCAAGCACTTTTTGGGCGTTGACAAAACCAATTTTGGTGGCTTTGGTTTGCGCGTTTGGCAAGGTGAATGCGGCAGTTAAAGCCACTGCCAGCAGTACGGGAATGATTTTTTTTAACATGGTCTTTCCTTTCAGAAGCACACGGTTTTATCTTCGCGGGTGCTTGTACAACTCGAGGTTCGGTTTTCCGTGTTCGGATTCCTCTACATGGCAAAATGTAACACAGGCTTTCTCATGAGCGTGAGGGCGGTGTTAAAAACGTGAATAAAGAAAAGATAAACAACTCGAGCCACAAATTGGGTTTTGTAAGGCAAAAGAAGTAAAATGGTTTCCACGGAGGCTTCAACAATGCTCGTCAAAGACTGGATGACACCCGCACCCCTCACCGTAGCCCAAGACAAACCAGTGCTCGAGGCATTAAGGCTCTTGCGTGAACACAAATTCAGACGTTTGCCCGTGGTGGACGGCGCAAAACTGGTTGGCATTGTCACCGACAAAGACCTCAAAGACGCCATGCCCTCAAAAGCCACCACGCTTTCGGTCTGGGAAATGAATTACCTGCTTTCCAAACTGACCGTCAAAGAGGTCATGGCACACCCCGTTCGTACCACCACCAGCGATGACACGCTCGAGAATGCCGCGCTCGAGATGCAAGCCCACAAGGTCGCGGGTTTGCCGGTGCTGGATGGCGCCGGAGCCTTGGTCGGCATTCTGACCATCACCGATGTTCTGGGCGCGTTAATCCAAGTGCTCGGCTTAAAAGAGGGCGGTGTGCGCCTCACCATTGACCTGCCCGACGTTCCAGGAGCGCTCGAGAAAACCACTGAAGCCATCAAACCCAGCAACATTGCCAGCCTCGCCACCGCCGGTCTTGAGGGTGGTCGCCGCCAAGTCGTGCTTCGTGCAACCGGCGAGGGTGCGGACACGGCGGCGGAACGACTGCGCTCGAGCGGGATTAACGTGTTGGATGCACAGTAAAAAGTTCTCCCCTGCGAAGTAGGCCACCTCCTGCACTGCGTGCAGGAGGTGGCTCGAGTGAAACGACAGACGGAGGGGTCGTGTGGAATTCAGTCGTCAAATTCGTGGTACATGACCCCCAGCCGCAATCACAGTTCATGCTCGAGCCAGGATAAATCCCAAGCATTCTTCTACAAGTGGCGACCCCCTGTCTTGACCATAAAATGCCCCTACGGGCATGGTCGCTACCTAACGGCAGGGGGTGACTAAAACAGGATTTTTAGGACTTCAATGCGTACCCTCTCCAGCCCTTACGGTCCAATCGAACTCTTCCCATGCGGCGATCCTGCACTTTTAAGGACGCTCGAGATGGATGCAAGTCTGAACGTTTTTCGCACCCCCGACCGTCAGTTCGAGGCGTTACTCGAGATTGCCCAGGACAATTTGGCTTGTGTGTGTTTCGCGCGTTTGGGGCATCGTCTGGTCGGTTACGCGACGTTTCACCCGCCTGACGCCATCGAGCGTTGGAGTGGCGCTGGCGTGCCTGGTTTGCTCGAGTTGGGTGCGGTTGAGACTTCCAGGCTGCACCGTGGGCGGCATCTGGCGCGGCATTTGCTCGAAGTGGCTTTTAACACGGGGCGCTTTGAAAATAAGATTGTGATTGCCACAATTTACCATTGGCATTTTGACCTCGAGGGGACGGGTTTGACGACGTATGCGTACAAAAAGTTGCTCGAGCGCCTTTACACTGGTGTTGGAATGCAGGTGTTTAAAACCGATGATCCAGAACTTGATTTTCCTGGGAACAGTTTGATGGCTCGAATTGGACCTCAGGTTGCGCCTGAACTGCTTGCAGAGTTCGAGCGATTGCGCTTTTTGGGGGCAACATGAATACGGCTTTTGTCTTCTCGAGTGCGGCATTGCGTTACGATTTGGGTCAGCACCACCCGTTTAAGGCGATTCGTCCCGAGGCGGTGAAAAGTTTGCTCGAGCATTCGGGGTTGTTGAGCCAAGCCGATGTCTATGAACCCGAAATGGCGAGTCTCGAGGCATTGTCTGGCGTTCACAGCAAGGCTTATCTTTCGAGGGTCATGCGGGCGTCCAGGGGCGAGGAAGTTGCCGACAGTCTCGAGTACGGCATTGGGACAACCGACACCCCAATTTTTTCTGGGATGCACGAGGCGACCAGTTTGGTGGTTGGCGGCACGTTGCTGGCGGCAGAATTGGTCGCAAGTGGTCGGTACACTCGAGCTTTGAACCTGGCGGGCGGCTTGCATCACGCCCAGGGCAACAAGGGTGGCGGTTTTTGCATTTACAACGATCTCAGCGTGGCAATCGCATATTTGCGATCCCAAAATTTGCGCGTCGCATATCTGGACATTGATGCGCACCACGGCGACGGGGTGCAATGGATTCATTACAACGACCCGAACGTGCTGACCATTTCGTTTCACGAGACGGGGCGTTATTTGTACCCAGGCACAGGTTTTATTTACGAACTCGGGCAGGGTGCAGGACTGGGCACAAGCCTCAACATTCCGCTCGAGCCTTACACCCAAAACCCGAGTTTTCTGGAGGCTGTAAACCGTGTGCTCGAGCCTGCGCTGACTTGGTTTAAGCCTGATGTGCTGGTCTTGCAGGCGGGTGCGGATGCGCACTTTTTTGATCCACTGGCAGATTTGGCGTTGACGCTGCCTGGGTATCAGAAATTGTTCAAACAAATTGTGCAGTACAGTGATTGTTTCACAAATGGGCGGATTGTGGCGACGGGCGGCGGCGGTTATGCCACGTGGACAGCCGTCCCCAGGGTCTGGGGAAGCCTTTATGCCGCCCTCAGTGCTTCCGAATTGCCGTATCAACTTCCCCAAGCCTGGTTGACCCAGTGGCAGCCGCACTCGAGCGAACCATTGCCAGAAACTTTAAACGATCCAGAACCTGACATCCCCCGGGCATCTGAAATCAACGTGCACAACTCGAGAACAGTCACGCAGTTGCTCGAGTTGTGGTCTGGGGTTGCAAAGTCAAAAACCGTTTGAGTTTTGCCCTCTGCCCACACTAAGCCAGATGGCTTAAGCCAATGCTTTCATCTCGAGATACTTGCAACATGCAAATATTTCAGGTATAAATTATCTCGTTGTGAAATCACTCTTCGCCGAAAAACCAAACAACATCTCCTCTGAAGTATCAGCAACCAACGTGATTGACGCCTGGTGGACGTTTGCCCAAGTCATGAAGCGCAATGTTGCGCCCATCTTGGAGCGCGAACATCAGATGGATTTTGGCGATTTTATGGCACTCAACACCATTGATCGCGGCGCAAATTACCCAGGTTTACTCTGCGAACGCACCAGCATTTCACCCAGTGGCATCTCGAGGATGCTCGAGCACCTGACCAAACGCGACCTACTTCGTCGCAGCCTCGACACCGAAGATTCCAGACGGGTGCGACTCGAGATCACGCCAAAAGGTTTCGAGGTCCTAAACGCCACCCGCAACACGATGGCGCGACTGGTCGAACGTGGTCTGGTGACTTTGCCCCAAGAACAAGTCAAGGCTTTTATTGACACGCTGGTTCATCTTGCCAACACCATGAGCGAAACAACCGAAACCAATTCTTAACCCCCGAGAGACATCAAGTTGGCATTCTCAAGCTTCATCCACTGTACCCACGTTTTGCGTCACCATCACCTCGCCCGCTAGTGCCGAAAATCGGCTTGAAAGGAGCACAAACATGGCATCACCCTCATCAAGACCGGAAGGCGCACCACCAGGCATGGCGTACACCGCCCCAGCCGTCCCCAAATTGACCCAACAGCAAATCAATTTCACGCTGATTGGTGCTTTTTTGGGTGTTTTGCTGGCAGCCCTCGATCAAACCATTGTCGCCACCGCCGCACCGACGATTCAAAGGGTTTTAAACATTGACAACTCGCTCTATTCCTGGATCACCACCGCTTACCTGGTCGCCAGCACCGTTTTTGTTCCGATTTGGGGCAAACTCTCGGACTTGTACGGACGCAAACCGATTCTTTTAATTGGTATCAGTATTTTCTTGATCGGTTCGGTGCTGTGCGGACTTTCAACCAATGCCGAATTTTTGATCATTGCCCGTGCCCTCCAAGGTTTGGGTTCGGCGTCGCTGTTTACCAGCGCCTTGGCAATCATTGCCGATATCATTCCAGCCCAAGATCGCGGCAAGTACAGCGGTCTGTTCGGCGCGGTCTTTGGACTCTCGAGCGTGGTTGGTCCGCTCGTGGGCGGCTTTTTGACCGATAACTTTTCGTGGCACTGGATTTTTTACGTCAACATTCCGGTTGGCGGTTTGGCGCTGGCATTTATTGTCAGCAGAATGCCGAACTTAAACTTGGCAGTTCTAAAACCCAAGATTGATTACTTGGGTGCATTAACCCTTATTGTTGCCGTGATTCCGTTGTTGCTGGCATTAAGCCTTGGCAAAACCAGTGTTGCTCCTGGGCAATTTGGTTTCCTGTGGAGTTCAACCGAAATTCTGGGTTTGTTTGCCCTGTCGGTGGTCGGTCTGATCGCTTTCATCTTCACCGAACGCGCCGCAAGCGACCCACTGCTCGATCTGTCACTGTTTAAAATCCCAGCTTTTGCCATTGGCAACCTTGCGGCATTCGTGATTGGCATGGGTTTTCTCGGTGCATTCGTGTTCTTGCCCCTGTTCATGCAGCGTGTCGTCGGCGTCAGCGCCACCAGCAGCGGCTTTGCCGGTATTCCGCTCGTCTTTGGTCTGGTGATCGGCAACGTGCTCAGCGGTCAACTCGTCTCGAGGTTCGGGCGTTACAAACCACTGATGCTGGTTGGTTTGGTCATCATGGTTCTAAGCTTTGTGCTGACCGGATTTACCCTGACCTCGCACAGCACCTTCTGGGAAGTCGTCGCCAAAATGGTTGTCATGGGCTTGGGACTCGGACCGAGCATTCCCTTGTTTACCCTGGCAATTCAAAACGCCGTGCAGCCGCAAAAAATTGGGGTCGCCACCGCCAGCGCCACCTTTTTCAGGCAAATGGGCAGCACGATTGGTGTGGCAATTCTCGGTTCGGTCTTTGCCAACGTTGTCGCCAACGATTTGACACCGCGCATGGACACGATCAAGGCGACCTTACCAGCCGCCATGCAAAGCCAATTCAGTAGCGGTGCTGGCGGAGGATTTTCGGGCGAGGGCGGCTCGAGCAACGGTTTTGACGCCACCAAAATCAAAGCCAACCTCACTGCCAAACTCGACGAAAGTGCCAGTCTGTTCACCGCCGCCGTTCAAAACAACGACCTCGATGCACTGAAAAAACTGGCTGCCAGCCCTCAAACCCCAGCCAGTCAAAAGAAGCAACTCGAGGATGCCATCAGTGCTGGCGGTTTCCAAAATTACTTGAAAAACCAGATTGCCGCCCAAAAACTAACCTTCACCAAAGCCTTGCGTGACAATGATCCAGTCGCCATCAAAGCGGTGCTCGAGAATCCTCAAGCGCCAGAGCAACTGAAGAAAACCTTGCAATCTGGTGGCATCGCCGCCAGCGTCAAGGCAGGATTCGCCGCGCGGTACCAAGCCATTGCCGCCGCCATCAACTCTGGCAAACCCGAAGTCTTCAAGGCGCTGCTCGCCAACCCGCAACTGCCAGCCCCCCTCAAAGCGCAACTCTCGAGCATCCCTGTCGCCGCCCTCGCCAACCCTGGCGCTCGAGTTGGTATTCTGGCAGGCATCAAAAAAGGACTCGATGCCGCCCAAACTGGCGCAATTGCGCAAGCCACCCAAGGCGCACTGGCGGGCTTGGACAAAGGCTTGGAGAGTGCTCAAGCCACTGCCACAAAATCGATTCTCGACACGGCTTTAACAGGTATTTCTGACGCCAAAGCCAAGGCACTTCCAGCCGTGGACAGTATCGGCGACGCCATCAAGGAATCGTTCACGGCTGGCATCACCACCGTTTACAAACTCGGTATCTTGATCGCCCTGCTCGCGCTTTTCATTACTGCTTTCATCCCAGAACTGCCACTTCGCGCCGGTGCGCGTCACGCCCCAGCCGCAGAGTAAAAACCCGAGCCTGAAAATTTTCTGGGAGTGCCCTTGGCACTCCCAGATTTTTTGGTCTTAAACTCGAGCAATTCAAGTTGGACAACGTGATAATCTGAGGCTACATGATCGCACTCAAAGTCATTGTCAGTTTGGTTTCGCTTCTTGCAGGGTTGCTGGTGTTGTACTCGAGCGCCTATGCTTTTGGTGCAAACCAACTTCTGATTGGTATGGTGCGCCTTGCCGTGATTGGATTGACGCTTTTGGGGATTGTGCTGATCTGGAAAAACCAGTGGACAGGATCAATGGCAAGCATGGCTGGTGTTGTCCTGATGCTGGGAATGATTTCACTGCTCAATCGCTAGCCGCACAAGCCCGAGCGCTTCGGGTTTTTTGTTGCATAACCCTCATGAATAAACGCGTTCTTAACCCAAATTGAAACCTTGTTCATGCACTTGTGAGACACTGACACCATGAACTTCAAACAAATCTCGAGTTGCGTGGTCGGCATGGTCTTTTTGATGGTGGCAGGTCAAGCCCAAAGCAACAATCGGCTGGCTTGGACGGAGTGGAATCAAGTCACACCGAGCAGCAGCAAACCCACTCTGGCATTTACAGACTCGGGTGTTGGCGCCTTCGCGGGTTGCAACAGAATTTTTGGGTCGTACAAATTAACGGGTGCAAAACTGAGTTTTTCGAGTTTGGGCAGCACCAAAATGGCTTGTGACGACAGCAAAATGAAACTCGAGCGTCAGTTTTTGGATGTATTGACCAAAATCCAGGGTTTCAAACTTTCCAAAGATGGCAAAACCCTAAATTTGATTGGCAAAAACACGCGCCTGAATTTTGGTTTCGCTCGAGCCACGCCGAATGTCTTTGTCGAGTCAAGCCGTAAAATCCTGAACGTGTCCCCAGAAATGACCACCTGCTTCGACGATGCGCAAAAACAATGTTTGCTGCTCGAGGATTTGAGTGACGGCACAAGTTGGGGCAAGTTTACTGAAAGCCAAGTCGAGGGACTGAACTTCGAGTCGGGTTACAGCTATCAAATTCAGGTTGCCGTCGAAACCAACCCGCGCAACCAGCAGCGCCGTTTAAGGTTGCTCGAGCTTGTCATGCAACACTGGACCAAACCCGTCACGCCACTTGCCAATCAAAAGATTCTCGAGATTGCACCAAATCTTGTGGACTGCGTTGGCATGGTTCCAATGAAATGTATGCAGGTGCGCGAACCAGGGCAGAACTGGGGCAATTTCTTTGAAGGCATTGCAGGATTTAGCTTCAAACCCGATTACAGTTACAAACTCTTGGTGAATGTCACCAACCTCGAGAATCCGCCCATGGATGCCTCGAGTTTAAAATACACGCTCATTCGGTTATTGGATTTTGACCCTGTGCGGCGCTAACACCTTAAGTTAAAATTGTATAAGTAGTCCAGCTAATTTAGGTTAGACTAACTGTATGGGCGCACCAATCAAAGCACTGCAACTCACAGAACACCAAAAACACGAACTCGAGAAACACTACCACAACGGTAAAACACACGCCCTACGAAAACGCTGCCAG